>NZ_CP151642.1:1678393-2014071 GCF_038397785.1 Salinibacterium sp. TMP30
AGAGGCTGCCTCTCGCGCATCACGGAGGCCGCCGGTGAAGTTCTTGGCGACGATTAGCTCATCACTATTGATTGCGACCTCATCACCCTGGCAATTGACAACCACAAACGCGAAAACTCCAGCGCGCCCAACAGCAAAGTGATCAAGCGCGGAGGCACCGAGCGGTACGCCGTGGAGCACATCCCAACTGTGGCCGAGGTGATCAAGGATCGACCCAACGAGGAGTTCACCGACTGCGCCACGGTAGTGAGCTTTTCCGTCATCGGTGAGCGGTGACACACCAAAAATTCGCGCCAGTCGTCCTCGCGGCGCACGATGCGATTGCGCTTCGATCACGGCGGCCATCGCTGACTGTCCAGCAATTCGGCCGCGAAGATCATTACTCTGCGACACGCAGATCCTCCCGCTCTCACATGCACCAAAATGCATGCAGACATACGTTGGGCCGGAGGCTCCCCCGCCTCCGGCCCGACTCGTGGCGAAGAATCGCTCCCGAGTGAAGGTCCCTCCCCCGAGGAACAACTTCTAGATCTATAGTGCCTAACCTGAGAATTTCATGAAACCCCCACTTTTGGGCCTACCCGAGTGGGGGGGGTGAACTCTCTGAAGGACTCTTATTTCGGTTCGGGAATACCTTCTGGCAGTCCCTCCGAAGCGAGGATGCTGAGTCGCTGTGTTGGACGTGTCATCGCAACATAGAGTGCGGCCGCTCCGCGCGCGATCTCATCAACGATGCGCTGTGGCTCAACCACAATCACCGAGTCAAACTCCAGACCCTTCGATTCGCGCGGTGTGAGCACCGCGATCGGTCTATCAAGACCAGCAGCCCCTTCTCCTACGTCATGAGGAAGCTCGCGCTTGAGCGCATCCACAATGTCGGCCGTCAACGACTCGCTAACGATGACCGCGATCGTACCGTCAGTTGAGATGGCACGATCAGCGAGCACCGCCTCGACAACACTCGACTCACGGTTCTCTGCGGATACGGTGGTGACGGAAACCGGCCACGGGCTCTCACGCACCGCGCGCGATGGTGTGATTGACACCCGGTGCGCCAGCGCCACCGCCTCAGCTACGGCAACAATCTGCGACGGTGTGCGGTAATTCACGGTGAGTTCTTCTAACCGCCACGCACTCCCGACGTGTGCCGCGAGCGCAGTATCCCACCGAGTGGCCGCCGCGGCAGCACTCGCTTGCGCGACATCGCCGACAATCGTGAACGACTTCAGCGGGTTACGGCGCGCGAGGAGTCGCCACTGCATGGGGGAAAGCTCTTGTGCCTCATCCACGACGATGTGTCCGTACGCCCACGAGCGATCAGCGGCGGCAATGTCAGCTGTTGTGGCTCGCTCTGCTGTCACGTCAAATCCGTCGGCAAGAGTTTCGGCATCGATCATCCCCTCAACGCCCATGTTCTGGATGGCAGCGGCCGCGTTTTCGAGGTCTCGCTTGCGTTGCTGAGAACGTTCATGCTCGGCAGCGGTATGTGCGACATCCACTTCGCCCAGCCACTCTGCTGCTTCATCGAGCAACGCTACGTCACTGATCGTGAATGCTGCATCGCGTTCGCGCAGCAGCAGTTGCCTCTCCTCGGGCGTCCAGCGCGGCGTGAGACTGCGCAGCCACGTCGGCCGAGCGTAGAGGTCATTGAGGAGCTTCTGCGGCGAGAGTGGCATCCACGCGGTGTTGAGCGCGACCTTGACATCGTGCGCGGTGCGAAGATCTTCCCGCAACCATTTCTGATCAGAATCATCGATCGTATTGCCGTGCGACCGGAGCTGATCGGCAAGCATACGGCTCAGAGCAGAAATAGCCGCCTTGTTGAAGGTAACCCTCGCAAGATTGTGTGGCTTGTGAGAATCCCACGCTTTCTGCATTGCCCCGCGAATCAGTCCGGCCGGAACATCAAGAATCTCTCCATTGATCTCCACGCGCTGGGTTTCGGTAGGCACCACCTGGCGAGAACGCACCGCTCGACGGATGAGAGCGGCCATTTCTAGAGAACCCTTCAGGCTCGCGACGGCATCGACATCTTCGCGCCGAGCATCCACTCCAGGGAACAACTGCCCAAGACTCGCCAACACCACACCGGTCTCCCCCAGCGAGGGCAAAACAGCTTCGATGTAACGCAAGAACGACCGTGACGGCCCGACAATCAGCACACCGGATGTCGAGAGCCGTTCACGGTGCGAATACAGCAGGTAGGCAGCACGATGCAGCGCAACCGCCGTCTTGCCAGTACCCGGACCACCCTGAACTACGAGGGCGCCACTGAGCTCGGATCGAATAATAGCGTCTTGCTCGGCCTGAATGGTCGCCACAATGTCGCCCATGCGACCCGTGCGCTCAGCGGTGAGGCTCGCCATGAGGGCCGCTTCACCCTGGAGCGATGCCACATCACTTTCAAGGATTTCAGAATCAAAGATCTCATCGTCGATGCGCACAATGTCACGCCCGCTGCTTTGCAAGTGGCGCCTGGCGCGTGCACCGAGCGGGGTTGCCGCGGTTGCTTGATAGAACGCTCGCGCTTGCGGAACCCGCCAGTCGAGCAAAAGTGGCAGTTGGTCATCATCCCGGAGACCAATCCGCCCGATGTAGCGCAGCACTCGCTCGCTGCCGTCGTCATCCGGTTCCAGTTCGAGCCGCCCAAATGCGAGTCGCTCATCAATTTCACGCAATTGACCGACACGGTCTTCATAAATTCGGGCGAATGCGTCGCGCTCGGAACGGTTCTGATGCGTTCCTCCAGGCGCGCTCCTGCGCACTGCCTCAAGCTGCTGTTGCGCCGCATCTCGAAGCGAATCGAGTCGGCGATAAAGTCCGTGGACGTAGTCCCGTTCTCGTGCAAGCTCACTCGATGACATCCGGGATCCTCTCCAAATTGCGACCTTCAATGTTACGCCGTTTTTGACTATTGATTCACCGATTTGCTCTTGCGCTTAGCGAAACTCAGTGGCACTCTAAATAAACCAACTCATCGCTCACCAGAGTCGCAGGCAGTGCCGCACCGGTGAGCGATGAGTCTTGATACGGGCCAGCCACCCAATACAAGCGGTGGCTACGCAATGTAAGTGGTGGCGACGCAATACGATGGGCGCATGCTTCGCTCTATCGACTACTCCGGGCTGATCTATCCTGTTGCCCCTCATGATGTCTCCGAGTTCAGAGCCACTCGGCGTGATCACTTCGGTTACTCCCAGCTGAGGCTCACGGCCAAAGTAGTGATTGTCGTGATCGTCGTGACAATCTTCGCAATGGTCGCCGGTGGGCCTCTCCTAGCAGTGTTCGGCAGCGCTCTCCGCTCCGCGTTCATGGACGGCGCTGTTCTCGCGGCGCTTCCCATTCTCCTTTTTGCACTCGCCTTCGTCGCAATAGCCGGTGGAGCGGTCGTTGCCGGAGTGCGTGCCTGGCGCCGCAACGGCGGACCCTGGCAGCGGTTCTACCGGATGAACAAATTTGCTGACGACAACGATCTCAGCTTCGTGCCTCTCGATACGACGATTAGCTATCCAGGCCTCATCTTCAACGAGGGCGGAAACCGCTCGATCAGAAACCGCTTTCGCAGCAGAGCGGGCCGTACTCTCGACTACGGCAACTACAGCTACACCACCGGCTCGGGCAAGAATCGTCAAACCCACAACTGGGGTTTTATGGCACTAGAGCTCGACCGCGCGCTCCCCCACATGGTGCTGGATGCACGCTCAAACAACCAACTATTTGGTGTCAGTAACCTTCCCAAGTCGTTCGCTCGGGATCAAGTGTTGAAGCTCGAGGGTGATTTCAACTCGCATTTCACTCTGTATTCCCCTCGGCAGTATGAACGTGATGCACTCTACGTTTTCACCCCAGACCTCATGGCACTTCTCATTGATCACGCCGCGGTCTACGACGTAGAGGTCGTCGACACCTGGCTACTTGTCTACTCACCTAAAGAATTCGACCTGGTAGACCCTGCCCAGCACCGCAGACTGCTCGGCATCGCCGACACCGTCGGTGCGAAGACTCTCCGCCAGTCCCGAAACTACGCAGACGAACGCATTGGTGATTTCAGCGTCAACCTTGTTGCACCACAGGGGCAGCGGCTCAAGAGCGGAGCCTCAATCGCCGCCGTGGCCATGATCGGAATCGTGCTCACATTCTGGGCCGTTCCGTTCCTGTTCCGCCTGTTCTCATAGCCGCTGGCTTGCAGTAACAAGTTCGTGCGGGACCTACTGGGGCGGATGGTGCGAGCCCGTGAGTGCGTGGCGCGCCTCAACAACGGCGCCCAATAGCACCGCCTCGTCGGTAGTCGCGCTGATTCGGTCTCGACCCGTAATGATGCGCTGGCGAGCGAACGCGAGACGAGTCGCATCCTGAATGTAGGTCTTCATTTCGGCGCGCTTGTTGTGTTGATTCGCCCAGGTGAGGGCCTGCCGACGACCGCGCCCGGTAGCAAGCACGGCGACCTCATCACGGTTGAACCAGCCAACGCTTGCGTATTCCGTGAGCCGATCGAATGTCAGTCTTTCTTCTTGCTTGCGCAAATAGAGGACGATCACGATGGCCACCACAAAGAGCGGGAATTGAACGATCGCGTAGTAGCCGAAGAAGTCATTGACGAAGAACAGCGCACCATTCCACAGCGCATGCAGTCCGATCGCGAGGGCAAAGCCCACCGCAAAGATTCCGACACCGCCGGCAGAGCGCGAGGATCGTGCCGCGAACCCTAGCGCGATGCCGGTGCAGGCAGTAAACATCACGTGGGCAAACGGTGACATGAGTCCGCGGACGAGGAACATCTGAAAGATTCCGGAGCCACTACCGTCGAGGGTCACAAGTTCCGTTCCGAAATACAAAATGTTCTCAGTAAACGCGAACCCTCCGGCGATCCAGGCGGCATAGACCAATCCATCAATCGGGCCATCGAAATGGCGGCGAGCAACCCAGAAGATCACGAGAATGCCGAGCGCCTTGCCTGCCTCTTCAACAATCGGGGCCTGGATAGCCGCGGCGAAGAAGTCGTAGGCCGGTCCAGGGCCGCCAAGAGCCGCGATAACGTTGTCAATTTCAGCGCCAACGATGAGCGCAAGAAGAACAGCAACGCCGGCTCCCCAGAGGAACGCGAAGACCACGGCCAAGCGTGGTTCGGGCTCCCACCGGTCAATCCAGCGCACCGTAAGGAAGACAACCGCGAGAGGCACGACGGCTAATACGCCGCCGAGTGCAAAGGCATCAGTGCCGATTCCTGAAATCACATAGACAACAACGAAGAGCAAGACAAACGAAAGCGCGATAACTCCCAAGATTCCGAGCACAAGAAGGCCGGCTCCGTGACGTCGCGGCGGACCAATCGGCAACAGATTGTGCTGAGCTTCGCTGGCGATTTCCTTGGGAGCCGCTGCTAGCTGCTGGGCGGCCCTACCTGCGGATGCCGTGAAATCTGGAATCGCAGATGGTGAATCGCGCGCGGTCATGTCAACGACCCTAGCGTGCGCGCGACACCTCGGCCGCAGGGCTATTGCGACTCTTGCTGCTCCCTGAGGATGCTCAACGCACGAGCCACACGATCACCGAGGCCCGCTACCCGCTTCTTCGAGGACTTTTCCGCTTCGACGATGAGACCGATCAGCTCGCGACGATAGACGTCCTGCGTTGAGCGAACAGCAGTGCGAAGGGCCAATGACGCGCGGGCCGCGACGATTCCCCCAGAAATACTGATGGCGACAGTAAATAGCGCGACAACGAGCACCCACGGTCGCGAAGTGTCGGTGACTAGGTCAACGACTGCCGCAATGGCTACGGCGATCGAAATAGCGGGAGCGATCAATCGTTGTGGCGTTCGCACGACCAGTTGCAGTGCTGAAGGAATCGTTGTGGCATCCGATGGCTTACGATCTTTCGACGCGGCATCGATTGCGCTTACGCGAGCGTGGAACTCGTCGACCTGGTCTTGATGAAGGCGCACACCAGCCAGCTCGATCAGTTCATCACGGACGAGCCGATAGCTGTCGGCTGGCGGGCGCACAACGACAACGGTGATGGTTGACGCTATCGCGACGATGATGACTACCGTACTGAGAGTGATCAGCACTGCTGCGGGAATCTGGGTGGGGTTGGCAAAAAACATCCTTGTGCCCCAATCCACACCCACCGCGGTGATGACAAGCGCTAGGCCCGCAACGGGGACTACCCAGGCGACGGGATGCGCACGCACGCGGGTGCGTACACCGCGCGCTAGCCGGAGGTGATCGAAGCGCGCTGTCGCATAGTCGGCAACTTGCGTTGAGAACGCGACGAGCCAGAGTGCAGCGAGGAAGGTGAGTACTGTCCACGAAGATTCCACGGTGCGACTGTAGTCGCTCCTGGCGCGTTCCGTGAGATTGCGCTAGCAGTACTCGGTCAGAAAACCCGGCGAAGTGATGTCTGATTTCCGCTGGTCAGGCCTGGTCGAAAGTGGCACCCTTGAGTCATGTCCACCATCACGCTGAGCTTCGATGAGCAATACCGGGCGCTGTGCTCGCGCGACGCCCGCTTCGACGGGCAGTTCATCGCCGGCGTTCACTCCACCGGGATTTACTGCCGACCCAGCTGCCCTGCCGTCCCACCCAAACCACGCAACGTGCGGTTCTATCGCACTGCGGCAGCCGCGCACGAAGCGGGACTTCGCGCCTGCAAACGGTGCCAGCCCGACGCTGTGCCCGGCTCCCCCGACTGGAACCTCAACGACGATCTTGCGTCCCGAGCGATGCGCCTCATCGGAGATGGAATCGTCGAACGCGAAGGAGTGTCGGGGCTTTCCTCACGACTTGGATACACCAGCCGTCACCTCACCAGGGTGCTCTCGGCAGAACTCGGCGCCGGCCCCCTCGCCCTTGCCCGAGCTCACCGGGCCCAAGCAGCGCGCACCCTGTTGAGTGCAACGGACTTGACAATCTCAGACGTCGCTTTTGCTGCCGGTTTCTCAAGCATCCGACAGTTCAATGACACCATCCAAGCCGTGTACGAAACCACGCCAACTCAACTACGCACCCTCGCTCGACGGAGCACATCAGTGCATCCGCAGCGCGCGCAAGAACAACCATCAACGCTGACCCTGCGACTGCCCACTCGCACACCTTTCGATGGTGCTGGACTCATGACGTTCTTCGCTAACCATGCTGTCGACGGCATCGAGACAGCGACCGAGAACAGCCTTGAGCGAGCCCTGCGCCTGCCGGGAGGAGTCGCGGCCGTGCGAATGCAACTGCTCGACCAAGGCATCGTCTGCACAGCACAACTCGCAACAATTTCGGATGTCGCACCGCTCGTTTCTCGAGTGCGCCGCCTCTTCGACCTCGACGCCGATTCGCACGCAATCGATCGGGCTCTGAGCTCCGACCCAGCGTTGGCTACGCCCATCGCGCGGACACCGGGAATCAGGCTGCCGGGAAGCGTTGATACCGAGGAGACCCTGTTCCGCACCCTAATTGGACAACAAATTTCGGTGGCGGCCGCACGCACTGTCCACGCCCGAGTTGCGCGGGAACTCGGCAGCGACGGACTGTTTCCTACCTCCACACAATTGGCAGAGTCAGGGGCTGACGTTCTCCGTGGGCCTCGCACTCGTGTCGCCAGCATTATTGCGGTCGCCGAGGCACTCGCATCGGGCGATCTCACCCTCGATATCTCAACTCCGGTCGACGAATTCACCGCCAAGTTGATCGCTATGCCGGGAATTGGCCCGTGGACAGCCGGCTACATGGCGATGCGCGTGCTGGGCAATCCCGACATCATGCTCAGCAGCGACCTTGTTGTCCGCCAGGGTGCAGCCGAGTTACGCCTTCCCTCTACCGCATCAGCACTCACCCAGTATTCCAACCGGTGGGCGCCGTGGCGCAGCTATGCCTGCATGCACTTGTGGCGTTCGCGGCCCGCGCAGGTAGAGCGAAAGACCACCTCACCGTAGGCTGGACTCATGAACGTCAGACTCTTCACACTCGGACTCGGAATAGCCATCGGATACGTCATTGGCGCGCGCGCGGGCCGCGAACGCTATGACCAGATGAAGGGAAAGGCTACGGAGCTCTGGGAGAGCCCTCGTGTGACCAAAGCGCGCATAAGCGTCGAAGACTATGCACGAACTCAGGGCCCGATTCTGCTCGATAGGGCTGAGGCCGTGGCAAAGGCAACGCCAGGATTCGTCACTAGCACCGCCAAGGATGTTGCCGAGACGGCGCGCGAGGTTGCCGAATCAGCCAGAAGTAGTGCTAAAGAATTCGCGCAGACAGCCAAAGTGTCTGCCAAGGATCTCGCAGAAAACGCTAAGGGCTCGGCGAAAGACCTCGCAGACCGGGCATCCACATCGGCGCGGGATGTTGTTGGTCGCGTGACGCACACGGCGAGCGACGTGCGCGACAACGCCACCAAGTCCGCTGCTGAACTACGCGAGCGTGGCGAAAACGCGATCGATCGTGCGTTTACTACTGCAGGCAAAGCACGCGACGAAGCTCTCGCGCCTCTGGATGACGAAGATGACGGGCCAGCGCCCGACGTCATCGCCTCACAGAAGTAACCCTCGGGGCCGCGCGCTACTTTTCCTCGGTCAACCAGGGAAGAGTAATCGCCGCAGTCATAGGCGAAACTCCGCTGAGTCGTTCCGGGGTAAGAACACGAGCGACGTCTTCTTCCTTCATAAGCCCAGTAGACACGACGAGCTGCGCGATGGACGCGTTTGTCGTGAGTGCGGTATGTGCAAGCGTGGCCGCCGCGGCGTAGCCAATGTATGGCGTGAGCGCGGTGACGACGCCGACACTCGACTCAACCTGAGCCGCGAGTCGTGCCTCGTTCGCCGTGATACCAACGATGCAGTTTTCGCGCAGCGTTCGGCAGGCGTTTGTCATCCACTCCAACGACTGAAGGAGCGAGTGCGCGATAACCGGCTCGAAGGCATTGAGCTGCAACTGGCCGCCTTCCGCAGCAGCAGTCACCGTGGCATCCGCACCGATCACGCTGAAGGCAACCTGGTTGACGACCTCGGGGATGACCGGATTCACCTTGCCCGGCATGATTGACGATCCTGCCTGCTTGGCGGGGAGGTTGATCTCGCCGAATCCTGCCTGCGGCCCACTCGAGAGCAAGCGGAGGTCGTTGCAAATCTTGGAAAGCTTGACAGCGGAACGCTTAAGCACGCCGCTCAGCGTCATGAAAACTCCCACGTCGCTGGTGGCTTCAATAAGGTCGAATGCGGTTTGCATTTCGATGCCGGTGGCATCCGTGAGGTGGCGACGAACCGCCTCTGCATAGCGAGAATCAGCGGTGATACCCGTGCCGATTGCGGTCGCGCCCATGTTGATCTCACTCATGAAGGGAAGAACCGCAGTCAGTCTGGCGTGATCCTCTTCGAGCGTGTGCGAGAAGCCGGAGAACTCTTGGCCTAAGGTCATCGGAACGGCATCCTGCATTTGTGTGCGCCCGATTTTGAGAATACTGACGAATTCGCGTCCCTTGACTGCGAAAGAATCCGACAGTAGTTGGTGTTCGGCGAGCAGACGGTGAACGCCAAAGACCATCGCGAGCTTGATCGCAGTCGGGTAGACATCGTTGGTGCTCTGGCTCCGGTTGACGTCGTCAATGGGATGAAGAAACGAGTACTCGCCCTTCTCATGTCCCAAAATCTCGAGGGCCCGATTCGCGATAACTTCGTTCGCGTTCATGTTGGTCGACGTGCCTGCGCCACCCTGAATAACGCCGACGCAGAACTCTGCGTGCAAAGCGCCATCGAGGATCTCTTGGCACGCGGCATCGATCGCGTGCGCTTTCTTGGATTCGATTACCCCCAGCTCGGCGTTCGCGCGAGCGGCAGCCTGCTTGATATGAGCCAGTGCGAGAACTAAATCGGGGTAGACGGAGATCGCCCGCCGCGTAATCGGAAAGTTCTGCATCGCACGAAGCGTGTGCACTCCCCAATAGGCGTCTGCGGGAATCTCAAGGGAGCCGAGCGAGTCTGATTCGATGCGGGTAGCGGTGTTGTGCGAAGAGGCGTTGCTCAACTGTTGGTTCTCATCTCCGTTGACGGTTGGCACGACGAAATCTGCGTGTCACTCACGCCCTCAGTCTACGCTTCACGACACTGGGGTGCCGACGGTGATCAGTGGTCAGAAAACCAGTTCTTAACGGAGCGCTAATTCTTGATCGCGTCGCGCAGCAGAGCGGAGAGCGCCTGCAACTGTACGTTCGCCTCAGCGACTACTGCTTCGTCCGAACCGTCGAGTGCTCGTGCCGCGAGACCGGCCTTGCTGTCGATGAGTTCGGCGATACGCGCGTCAATGGTGTGCGCGGCGATGATGCGCCATGCGGTGACAGGAAGCTCTTGACCGATGCGGTGCACGCGGTCGATCGCTTGAGTCTGTTCCGCGTTCGTCCAGCTCAGTTCTGCCAGAACCACGTTGGATGCTGCCTGCAGGTTTAATCCGACGCCTGCTGCGGTGAGCGACGCGACTACTACCGCGACCTCGGGGTCATCAGCAAACGAGTCGATCGCGTGCTGACGCGCTTTGGAGCTCTGGTCTCCGCGAATGGAAACAGATTTGAGGCCAACCTTGGCGAAGTGGGCTTCGGCGGTGTCCATTACGTCAATGTGCTTGGCAAAGAAGACGACCTTGCCCACGGACCGAGCCAGTTGCGCGGTGTAATCGGCGGCGAGCATTGCTTTTGCTTGACCGATGCGGCGCACCATGGTGAAGACGTTCTCTCCCGTGGTTGCGCTCTTGGACTCTTCGAGCTCGGCATGTGCGACCACACGAATGAGGTCTTCAACGGCCACATCTGGTTTGAGGTTGCGCACACGAGTAAACCGATCAACCAGTCGTGCGGTGAGGGCTTGCTCCGCGGCTCGAATAGAGCGGCCAAGATCATCGTCAAGCTCGACCGGGATATCGGCGATGCGACGAGCAGGAATGTCTGCTGCGACATCCACCTTTTTGCGGCGCACGATGCCCATGTCGATAACTGCGCGTCTGGCTTCAGAGAAGAAGCCAGGGTCGGCGGGAGTCAGGTCGAACTCTTCGAGCTTTGCCATGAGTGGCGCGAGTGGCTTGGTGCCGTCGATCCAGCCGAGGAACTGCCAAATTGCGCGGAAGTCTTCAATCGAGTTGATGAGCGGGGTTCCGGTGAGCGCCATCATGAGCGCTTTGGGATACGTCGCGCGAATGCTGCGCGACAGGCTCAGCACGTGCTTTGATCGTTCAGATTTCAGGTTTTTAATGAAGTGGGCTTCGTCAACGACCATGCCCTTGAACCCGAAGCGGCCGAGCCACCCGACATGGCGGTCGAGCACTTCATAGTTGACGATGACGACGTCGCTGAATGCATCAACAGTGTCGCCGTCGCCATGAACGACCGTCGCGCTGCGACCGGGTGTCCACAGTTCCACTTCGCGCTCCCAGTTGGTCTTGACAACGTTAGGAACTACGACAAGCAGTGGGTAGGAGTTTGAGGCTTCCGCCGCCATCAACGCCTGAGCAGTCTTGCCAAGCCCGGGCTCGTCGGCCAACAGGAAGGTGCGGTGACCCTGTTTAACAACTTCGATAAATCGCGCCTGGTGGCGCATGAGGTCAAGGCTTCCGCGTGTGCGCAGCGATGCCGCTTCTGGCAGATCCATGGTGGCCGCGCCGCCACCAGAGCCGTGCTCGAACGCACGAAATAGCGGGTCAATGAGTTCCCAATTAGCAAGACGATTCCCGTGCTCGGGCTTAGCGGCCGCGGCGGTGAAATCGGGCGCCAAGAATGGGTTTGCCATCTGCATCTGACGAACAGACGCTGGCACGACCTGCTTGTCGACTTGCTTGTCGACAGGCTTTGGTTCGGCCGAAATGATCAGCTCTTCTGGGCTCAGCTTGACGCCGGCGGCCAGCAGAAGATCGCGGCGCAGCGCTTTCGCTGCGGGAGTGATCGGGGCTGCTTCTCCCAGCATCGACAGCAAACTGGTGTCGCGGGCAGCGGTCTTTGCGAGGATGCCCGCGAGACCATCGAGTCGCTTCTGTTCGTTGGCTCGTTCAGAGTCCGACAGCGTTGGGTCAATCTTTACTCTGGCGCGCTCTTCACGCAGCAAGAGTGCGGCAACCTGAAAGCGGGCACGGTTGGTCGGCTTGAGCGGGCCCTTCTGCACGGCTGTTTCTACCTCGCGAGCGGCGCGAGCGAGTACCGGGATTACCCCTGTGTCGTCACCGGGTCGCGCGCGTCGACGTTGAGCGCCCGCTTGTCGCTGGCCCGAATTTTTGGGTCGCTTGTTGCGCTGCGAGGGATCGGTCTGTGACGAGTTGGTCAATTATTCTCCTGGCGCTAGGCAAAGGGCTCAGTCACATGGATCGAAGGCTCGTAGACGTTGCCACGAATGGAACCTCAACTGAGTGACAACATCCACTTGAGTGAGCCAGACCCAACTGCGGTGCGATTGGTGGTCTCAAGGGATGCGTCCCTAGTCTACGCAGAAATGTGCGATAGTGCGCTACTTGAGCGAACTAACCTCGACTTGCGGAATCCGTGACCCGGACCATGACACCGATAGCAATGAATATGAGCGCTGCGGTGTAGTGCAATCCCGCGAACAATTGGGTATCAGCGATCTCAATCGGAAACACCGGATTCCAGAGAATCGCGATCGGAACCAAGCCGATCGCCCACCACCATTGGCGCGCCTGAACAACGAGCACTACACAGATAAGCGCCAGAATGCTCACGACGTAGCGAACCACGGTGAAAATCTCGGTTTCGATGATTGCTGCGCCAACGAGAAGCACGAGTACAGCGATTATGGCCGCCGGCAGAACAACTCGGCGAGGTCGATCAGGATACGTTGCACTCACTAGACCCAATATACCGGTCGCCGCGATGCGAACGAGCGCTAGACGCCGCCTCCACCGCCACCGCCACCGCCACCGCCGGAAGAACCGCCTCCGCCCGAACCCCCGCTCGAGCTGCTGGACGCGCTGCCCGTGTATGAGCTCGCAATGGTGCCAGAAAAACTCGAAATGCTGGACGCAAAGATCGCAGCGTTAAAGGCGCCAGAACCCGTGTACCAGTCGGGTGAGCGCTCGGTGTAGTACCGACCCAGTTCCTGAGACCATTCTTTCTCCAGCCCAAACAGAACGGCGTAGGGCAAGAGCTTCTCGTAGATTTTGAGCACGTCACGATCACCTGTGGATTCGTTTCGTTCGCGCAGCGCCCCCTCGGGGCTCTGCAACATCCTCAGTCGGTCAGCTTCGGCCAGCCGGATGTACAGCTCAAGCCCCTCAAGGTGATCACGGGCTTCGGCGCCGCGGGCGGTCACCGGCGTACGGAACAGCAACACAAGGGTTGCGACTCCTGAGGCGATTGCGAATCCGATCAGCACAAACGGGACAGCGGATCCATAAGCACCGTCGATCAGAATAATCCCCAAGAGAATTGATACGGCGACACCAATCGCCGAAACAACGATAGGCAGATAGCTGCTTGCCGATACTTTGCGCCGGAACCCCGCAGCAACGAGCCCTGAGTTTTCGCGTTCGACAATCTTGTACAGCCTCCGGCTAAGCTTCTGGTTGGGCTTGGCCAGATCGCGCACTGATCCGTGCTGGAGTGATTTACCAAACAGTGCGCGCAGGATCTCAAGTTCCGCTCCGCTGACGCCCGTCGGGTCGACTAGCTCGAGACGATAGTCGGTGTGCGAGGAGAAGACTCCGCGTGACTCTGACTCGAGAATTCGCAGCTTCCTGTTCACCGCAAAGTCGAGAATCTGCGCAGCAATCGCCTTATTGCGCTTGCCAAGAAGAAGGGCAGCAGTCACTATCGGAATGTCGCGGGGAGCGGCATATTCCGCGATGATTGTTGGTCGCCCCGCGGCATCGGCAAGTTTTGTTCGCCGTGTGCGGAACGCCCACACTAGCGCCGCCAGCGCCCCGAGCGCACCCACAATCTGCAGATAGCCGGAACCGGATGCGAAATAGGAGCTATCGCGAGCAGTAAATGTTCCGGGCTCGAAGCCGAAGACAACAGTGACATTCTGACCCGAACCCAGAGAGCTTTGCGTCGCAACGAACTGATTCGAATCAACAGAGCCTATCTCGCAGACTTCTTGGGACCCCTCGTAGCCCCAATAACAGCGCGGTTCTGCAGTGAGTGCATCCGCAAGCCCCTCCCCCAGGTGAATAGTCGCGGTCACCGTTCCAAAGGGCTGAGCCCACCCGGTGCCGTTCGTGTCCCAGTACCATTCGTCGGCATCGGTATTCGAAAAGTACCGCGTGACGTCTGACTGCTCATAGCTGAAAACGTAGGTCTGAGCCCCACTAACAAACGAGTCCGAGGCACTGGTGACGAGAGTGAAGCCGCCATCGTTCTCGACCTCGAAAGGACGTGGTTCTCCAGTCTCATCGGTCACTGAGATGTTCGACACCTCTACGGGTGCACTCTGGTAATAGTCAGGTATTGCGCGTCGCATCCCTCGGTTTTGATCGGCAGGGAACACCGCAACAAATGTTTCGACCGTGCGGAGCGTTGACCGGCCTGCACTGTCGCGATCGAGGAAGAAGTCAGCGTCGTAGCGGTCGAACTCGAAGTCATCAACTCCGGTCTGCACGATGCCGAGCGAGGAATGTGGGTGCGCACCCGCTGCAGTCGCCGTCGAAGATGCGGGTACCGTGTCGGCTGCTGCCGCGGTCGGCATCGCAATCGCCACAATTCCCAGAACAATTGCGCCAATGAGAATGCCACGGTGTCGCGCGTCTCGCGTGCTGCGAGTCGGCCACAGTTGTGCCACAGTATTCCTTCCCAAGAATCTCGGCCCCCGAGCGGGGGAAATCCATGCTCCGCTCTCGATAGAGTCGACGTATGAAGAGTGCCTTGGCTATCGAACACCTGCAAGAGCTCGTGCGAATCCCCACAGTTTCACGAGAAGCCGTCGATACTACCGAGTGGAACGAGTTCACCCGCTTCGCCTTGGCGCTCCGCAAACTCTATCCGTTGTGCCACAGCCGGCTCGAGCGTGAAACAGTTCTTGACTACTCGTTGGTGTTCCGTTGGCGCGGCCGGGCATCCACCGAACCCTCTGTGCTGCTGGCGCACTATGACGTTGTGGCGGCACCCTCCGAGGGGTGGAAACGCCCGCCCTTTGCTGCCGAGCTAAGCGGAAAAGGTGAAGAACAGCTCATTTGGGGCCGGGGAACCCTCGACAACAAAGGCTCCGTTGTCGCCATCTTTGAAGCGGTTGAATCCCAGTTGGAAGCCGGGCTTGTGCCCGCTCAGGACATTTATTTGTGTTTCGGACACGACGAAGAAACTCACGGCACCGGCGCGTCCGCGATCGTCGATTTACTCGAACAGCGGGGAGTGAAACCTGTCCTCGTGCTTGATGAGGGTGGCGCAATCGTTGACGACGTCTTTGATCAGGTAGAGGCGCCCATGGCCGTTGTTGGCGTCGCCGAAAAAGGTACAGCGTCGCTGCGTCTCATCGTCGATCAGTCGGGCGGCCACGCATCAACACCGCCTCGGATGACTGCTTCGGTCCGACTCGCGCGGGCGATTATTAGACTCAACTCGAGCCCATTCCCCGCACACCTGACCCCGACGGGCTCCGATCTGCTGCGAATTTTGGGCCATCACGTAAAGGGATTCACGGGGTTCCTGCTGCGGAATGTGTCCTGGACTCGCCCCATACTTGTGCCTATCTTGGTACGCAAAAGCGATGAGCTTGCGGCAATGCTTCGCACGACGCAGGCGGTGACGATGCTCGAAGGCGGTCACGCCGTGAACGCACTGCCCGAACGGGTGAGCGCAATCATCAATGTTCGAATCGCCGTGAACTCCACTCTCGAAGCCACTCTCAAGCATGTGACCCACGCCATTAACGACAAGCGAGTCAGAATTATTGTGGAATCCCCCGGCGAACCCTCACCGATCTCGCCCACCACCGGTCTTTCGTGGGAACTACTGCGTTCGACCATCGAAAAGAGCTTCCCAGGAACAATTGTGACCCCGTACGTACAAAACGGCGCTACAGACAGTCGCCATTTCACTCGCATCAGTCGCGGCGTATACCGTTTCACGCCGTTCGCGATGGCGCGTGAAGTACGAGACACACTTCATGCTCGAAACGAACGGATGCTCGTCAGTAGCTACCTCGACGGCATCGATTTTTACCGAGCGCTCATCGCCTCGCTCTAGCCTGTCGCGCGGACCCTGCTCGCGAAGGGACGGTTATCGGTTCCGGTGAACTCCTGTGCAATCCACTGCCCTAATTCGGCGGGGCGATCAGTGACAATTCCATCGACTCCCAGCGAAACGGCATCCGACCACGTTTCAGAGTCGTTGAGCGTGTAGATGAGGATGCCGAGACCGGCATCATGCACTAGCTGAACGAGCTCTGGGTTGTGCGTGATTGCTTTCTTGCTTGTCACAAGTGCTACCGCCCCTGCAGCGGCTGCGAGCGCACTGGGATCGCCAATAATGTCTCGCACAATGAGCATTCCCGGCAGCTCTGGACTCACCCGCTGCAGTGATTGGAGGGTCATGATGTCGAAGCTGGCGATGATGACGTGATCGGTGACACCGTGACGCGCAATCAGGTCGGCAATGAGCGTGACCTGTGAGTCGGTCCAGGAACCTTTGAGCTCGAGGATTGCGTTCTTTGTTGACCACCGCAACAGGTTGAGAAACTCTTCGAGTGTCGGAACGCGGGCACCAACGAATTCCTCCCCGAACCATGAGCCCGCATCGAGTGTGGCGAGTTCTTCGTAGCTGTAGTTCCAGACCGGTCCTGACCCGTTGGTCGTGCGGTCAACCGTCCAGTCGTGCATGAGCACAGGAACACCGTCTGCGGTGAGCTGCACATCAGTTTCTACGTAGTCCGCGGCGCTATTGAGGGCATTCCCGAGAGCTTCGAGGGTGTTTTCTGGGGCACCCATTTTGTCGCCACGATGACCTGCAACGAAGGCGGCTTCGCCGGGCGACCGGAGCGATGAGAATGTTCCGGCGGCGTGAACGCGGCTGACATTGGCATTGAGCACGAGCGCGAGCGTGAGTGCAGTGACGATTGCCGCTGCGAGGGCAGCCCTGCGTGCGCGATGGTCTCGATACGTCGGTACTGGGTTCCGCGATGTCGCCATTGACTCGCCATCCTTTGTCGGGTTGCCGCACGTTCACGGTGCCCCCACTATAGCGAGCCTGTTATCAATCCGTTACCTAGAGTGCAGATTCTTTTGCGCGTGTCTCGATAGCGTCCCGCAGCGGGATCGACGGCACCGCGCCGTGGCTCTCTACCGAAATGGATGCCGCGGCGACCGCGAAACGCAGAGCGTCGTCTTCCCGCATCCCCTCAACCACACCTGCAGCAAATGCGCCACAAAAGGTGTCACCGGCCCCCGTGGCGTCGACCGCAGTTACCCGATGCGCAGGCACCACGACCTCATCGGCTCCGACGCGGTGCAACGACGCACCCTGAGACCCCAAGGTCACAATCACCATCGGGACAAGCGCAAGCAGTCTCTGGCCCAAACCGTCGAGCTCGGGAGCTAGACCATTGTCGCGGGCAAGCTCCGCGGCTTCATGCTCGTTGACAATCAGCACGTCAAGGGTGTCGAGCAACGCCTGCGGCAACTCGTCGATAGGAGCAGCGTTGAGGATCACCCGAGTGCCAACCGCCTGGGCTATGCGCGCTGCCTCCACAACCGTGTCGAGCGGGATCTCCAATTGCATCACTAGGGCAGAGGCAGCACTGATTACTGCGGCATCCGCGCTCGTGAGAGCTGTTAAATCGCTATTGGCACCCGGCTCAACGATGATCGTGTTCTCACCCGTGCCATCGACAGCGATCAGGGCCGTGCCGGTGGGCTTGGCTGAGGTGCGCAGTTGACTCACCCCAATGGAATCTTTGCTCAGTCCAGCCCGCACCATCTCACCAAAGGAATCAGTCCCCACGGCGCCAATGAACGTGGTCTCGGCGCCAGCGCGAGCAGCCGCCACAGCTTGATTCTGGCCCTTGCCGCCCAGAGCCGTGCTCAGTCCGTGCGAAAGTACGGTCTCTCCCGGGGAAGGGATGCGCTCCACACGGAAGACCTGATCAATGTTTGCACTGCCGACAACGACGATTCCTGACATTAGTCAAAAGTATCGTAATCTGACCGTTCGCGGAGCACTGTCAGTCTGCTTCGCTCGTTTCCGCCGTCGCGACGATCCGGTTGACCATACCGCTGAAAATTACGCCGTGGAACGGAAGAATGGCCAGCCAATAGAGTCGACCACCCAAACCACTGGGGAAAAACACTGCGCGCTGTCGATACAACGAACCGCCATCGCCGGCAGCCTTAACAGTCAACTCCAACCAGGCTCTACCCGGCAGTTTCATCTCCGCCCGCAAACGAAGAGAGTGTCCCCGCTCGATGCTTTCTACCCGCCAAAAGTCAAGCGCGTCACCGGTGTTGAGGGTGCTCGGATGCCGCCGGCCACGTCGCAGACCAACCCCACCAACAAGTTTGTCAGCCCAGCCACGCAGGGCCCACGCCAGCGGGAACGAATACCATCCGTTGTCGCCACCAATCCCCTCCACAACCGACCACAGTGCCTCCGGGGATGCAGGAGTATGCTGTTCACGCAGGTCGGTATAGACAGTATGGCCGGTCCACTCCGGGTCGCTCGGGATCGGGTCACTTGGGGCACCCGCTACGGTGGCATCCTGCCAACTCGTCTCCACTTCGCCGTCACGCTCCTTGACGAGCGCCAGCCGCACAGAGGCGCGATAGCCCGTGAGGCCGCCCTCCGGCACCGGGATGAAATCAGAAACGGAATCGTCGCGCACAACGCAGTCAAACTGCAGCGACTCAATGATGGGCACCGCGAGGAGCCGTGGGATGGGAGTCACCAGGTTAACCCACTGCGAAGCGAGCCAGGGGGTCAGCACAGGCAGAGACGCGATGGGGCGCTGGTGGAGACCAGCCTCGACGGCATAACCGTTCATCATCTGACCGTAGCGCAGCACATCCGGTCCACCGATATCGAAACTGCGATTCAGGTCCTTGTCTAGCTCAAGCGCCGAAACCAAGTAGTACAAGACGTCGCGAACGGCGATCGGCTGAATAAAGTTGCGCACCCATTTCGGCGCGGGCATATAAGGCAACACCTCGGTGAGATGGCGGATCATCTCAAATGAGGCCGAGCCTGAGCCGATTACTACGCCAGCATTGAAGGCGATCGTTGGCACCCCAGAGTTCAGCAGGATGCGACCGACTTCAGCGCGACTGCGCAAGTGACGGCTGAGCTCCGTGATGTCGCCCTCGGGATGGAGGCCACCCAGGTAGACGATGCGGGACACCCCGGCGCCCTTGGCCGCTTCGGCAACATTGGTTGCCGAGAGCAGTTCGGTCTTCTCAAAGTCGCCTTTAGCGCCCATAGCGTGGACGAGGTAGTACACCGCATCGATATCGGCAACCGCGTCGATGAGCGTCGCCGCGTCCGTGAGATCACCAACGACAGTTTCGACATCGTCGCGCCACGGAACGTCGCGGAGTTTGCGAGGGTTACGCACGAGCACACGCACAGTATGCCCAGCATCGATTAGCCGAGGTACGAGTCGACCACCCAGATATCCGGTTGCTCCGGTTACAAGAACGCGCATGTCAGAACCCTAAGCATCGCAACTGGGAAGCAGCGCACAGCGGCAACGAATTCTGCCGAAACAGTAGTTACTGTCGAGTTCGCCGACGCCAGAACACGAACCGACCGACACCACCCAGCAGCACTATTCCACCGAACACAGCCCAAACCGCCCCGGCTTGTTCGGGTTTGCTGCCATACACACTCGACTGCAACTCGGTGGGTGACATTGTCGATGGAAGCTGTGAGCCTGCGCCCTCTGCCCTGCCAGCGGATGCGCTGGGCATGGGTGAGTTCGTCGCGGCCGGGATGCCCGCCTTCGATGGTTCTGCCTTAGGTGCCGGCGCGGGAGGTGGGGCTGGAGCAGCGGCTGGAGCGGGAGCCGGGGCAGGAGCCGCTGCAGGCGGCGGAGCGGGTGCCGGGGCGGGAGCCGCTGGCCCCGAGCTTCCGGCATACCTGGCAAAAACCTGCACGCCCCACGTTGTTCCACCACTTTCGAAGAACGCGATGCCAACGTCGGTAAACGACCCAAGAATGTTTGCCCGGTGACCAGACGATGACATCCAGCCATCGTGCATTGCCTGGGCTGTGGGGTAACCCTGCGCAACATTCTCGCCCGCTTGGTTCCAGCCACCCGGTATTTGACTCGAGTAACTGGGGTTGTGCGACATTGTATTGTTTGCGGCCATCTGTTGGGCCCAATTGAGCGCGACAGCATCCATCGCAGAGTTGCGGGTGAGCCCAGGCAGACCGTTGTCCCACCGGGCCTGGTTCACCAAGTTATGAATTGTGTCGGCTGGGGCCGCACTGACCGGAGTAGCGACAGCAACAGGCAGCACGACGACAGCAATCAGTAGCGCGAAGAGCGCGCTACTGATGCGCGGGATGGTGCGGCGTGAAAAGAACATTATCAAGCAAGTATCCGCAGATTTTCGCGTTGAGCAAACTCCACGCCGCACCTTTCGCTTAAATCAGAGACTTGGTGTGCCACACCGTCTTGGTCTCGGTCCATTGAACGATGCGTTCAATGGACGGTGCGGGAACACCGCCAACGGGACCAGAAACGCGCTTGAGGGTGTCTGCCGCGGAGATCTGCAGGTCGACCCATTCGAGCTGTTCAGCCCCGGCGAGGTCAAGGCCGTTGACGTCAGCGTGGCTCGCAAGCCAGGGCACGATCTCGGCCGGCGAACCGGTGAGGATGTTGACGACACCACCGGGAACGTCGCTCGTGGCGAGAACCTCCGAGAGGCTGATCGCGCTGAGCGGTGCACCCTGGTGAGCAACAACTACAACAGTGTTACCGCTGACGAGCGCCGGAGCGATGACGCTCACGAGGCCCAGCAGCGATGATGACTCCTGAGGCGCAACGATCGCGATGACACCGCTCGGCTCCGGCGTCGAGAGGTTGAAGTACGGGCCAGAGACTGGGTTGCCATTTCCAGCGACCTGCACATATTTGTCTGCCCAGCCCGCGTACCAGACCCAGGCATCAATGGCGGTGTCGAGTTGCGCTGTCGCCGCCGCCTTCGAGAGCGACTCGGTAGCCATGAGCTCATCGATGAACTGCTCACGACGGCCCTCCAGCAGTTCGGCGATGCGGTACAGCACCTGGCCGCGGTTGTAGCCGGTGGCGCCCGACCAACCACCGAAGGCTGCCCGTGCCGCGACAACGGCATCCCGAGCATCCTTGCGGCTCGCTAGAGCAGCGTTTGCGAGGAAGGCGCCCTTCGTGGTTGCCACCTCATACGTGCGGCCGCTCTCGCTGCGCGGGAACTTGCCACCGATGTAGAGCTTGTAGGTCTTAGAAACCGTGAGACGGGTCATTTCTTGCCACCTTTCGTGACGGCGGGTGCGGCCCAGCCAGCGGATTCCAAGTAAGCGGCCAGTCCGTGACGGCCACCCTCGCGGCCGTAGCCACTCTCCTTGTAGCCACCGAACGGCGACGCAGGATCGAAACGGTTGAAAGTGTTGGCCCAGATCACGCCGGCACGCAGCTTGTCAGCCACGGCGAGAATGCGCGAGCCCTTGTCGCTCCAGATGCCCGCTGAGAGCCCGTAGGGTGTGTTGTTGGCCTTGGCGATGGCTTCTGCCGGAGTGCGGAAGGTCAGCACACTCAGCACGGGGCCAAAGACCTCTTCGCGAGCAATACGGCTCGAGGTCGACACGTTCGTGAAGATCGTTGGTGCGAACCAGAATCCGGTCTCGGGCATGTCACATTTAGCGGTCCAGCGCTCGGCACCCTCGGCCTCGCCGATATTACTGAGTTCATGGATGCGATCGAGCTGAGCCTTAGAGTTGATCGCCCCAATGTCGGTGTTCTTGTCGAGCGGGTCACCCATTCGCAGGGTGGAGAGCCGCGCCTTGAGCCGGTCGACGACCTCGTCGTGAATGTTTTCCTGCACCAAAAGACGCGAACCGGCACAGCAGACGTGACCCTGATTGAAGAAAATGCCGTCGACGATTCCCTCAATGGCCTGATCGATAGGTGCATCGTCAAAGACGATATTCGCAGCCTTTCCACCGAGTTCCAGCGTGACTTTCTTGCCTGTTCCGGCAACCGACTTAGCGATCGCACGGCCAACTCCGGTCGAACCGGTGAAGGCAACCTTGTTGACGTCGGGGTGGTTCACGAGCGCCTGCCCTGTGTCGCCTGCGCCAGTGATGATGTTGACGACGCCCTTGGGCAGGTCAGCCTGCTGCAAGATTTCGGCAAAAATCATCGCGCTCAACGGAGTGGTCTCGGCCGGCTTGATCACAACAGTGTTGCCCGCCGCGAGCGCCGGAGCGATCTTCCATGCCAGCATGAGGAGCGGGAAATTCCACGGGATCACCTGAGCGGCAACGCCCAGCGACCGCGGATTCGGACCAAGGCCGGCGTAGTCGAGTTTGTCGGCCCATCCGGCGTAGTAGAAGAACCACGCAGCAACGAGAGGGATGTCGACGTCGCGGCTTTCCTTGATCGGCTTGCCATTGTCGAGGCTCTCTGCCACGGCAAGCTCGCGAGCGCGCTCTTGGACGAGGCGCGCAATGCGGAACAGGTACTTGCCGCGATCTGCACCGGAAAGCTTTGACCAGGTGCGGTCGTATGCCCGGCGTGCGGCAACCACTGCGGTATCCACGTCGGCGCTATTCGCATTAGAGATTGAGGCGATCTTCTTCTCGGTTGCCGGTGAAATCGTGGTGAACGCATCTCCACGCCCGTCAACAAATTCGCCATCGATGAAGAGGCCGTAGTGCTTCTTTAGGTGAAGAATCGAGGTTGATTCGGGAGCGGGCGCGTAGTCGAGAAAACTCGGTGCCTTCACGCTCAGGGCAGTGTCTTTTTCAGTCATGGGGTGCCTTAATCGATCGTGACGTAGTCGGGGCCGGAGTAGTGGCCGGTGGTGAGCTTCTGACGCTGCATGAGAACGTCATTGAGGAGACTGGATGCCCCGAAACGGAACAGGTGCGGCTGCAGCCACTCCTCACCAACTGTTTCGGCAACAGTCACCAGATACTTGATCGCATCCTTCGAGCTGCGAATGCCGCCGGCTGGCTTCACGCCGATCTTCTCGCCGGTGAGTAGGTGCCAGTCGCGCACAACCTCAAGCATCAACAGGGTTACCGGCAGGGTGGCTGCCGGTGACACCTTTCCGGTGGAGGTCTTGATGAAGTCTCCCCCGGCCAGAATTGCCAACCACGATGCTTTGCGCACGTTGTCGTAGGTGTTCAGTTCGCCGGTCTCAAGAATCACCTTGAGGTGGGTGTAGGTGCCGTTTTCGCGGCGGCACGCCTCTTTCACCGCGACGATTTGGTCGAAGACGACACCATACCGGCCGGAAAGGAATGCGCCACGGTCGATGACCATGTCGATTTCGTCAGCGCCGTTGGCGACGGCCTCTTTCGTGTCGGCAATCTTGATGGGCAGTGACGCGCGCCCGCTCGGGAACGCCGTCGCCACAGCGGCAATGTTGATTCCGTTGTCTGAACCGTTCGACCAGGCTGATCCCAACGCATCTGCCGTGTACGGAACCATGTCACCGTAAACGCAGACAGCAGCAACCTGTGGGGTGCTGGCATCCGAGGGGTCGGGCAGCATGGCCTTGGCCGCCAGCGAACGTACCTTGCCAGGAGTGTCAGCGCCTTCAAGGGTGGTGAGGTCAATGAGCCTGATGATGGTGTCGAGAGCCCATGCCTTTGAGGTGGTCTTGATCGAGCGTGTGCCCAACCCTGCGGCACGCTGCTCAAGCCCGACCGCGTCGACGCCCGAGAGGCCCTCAAGGTGAAGCTTGAGAGATTTCTCGGTGAGATCTGCTCCGATGAGATTGACCGCGCGCTCAGCAGGAGCGAGCGCGATGGCCGATTCGATTGTCATGTGGTTTCCTCCAGAAGTGCGTGTGCTGTGGCCTCATCGGTAACGATGACGGAACACAACCCACTCGTAACGACGGCGCGCGCGACGTCATGCTTAGCGTCGCCTGCGACGACAAAAATTGCGTGCCCTGCTGCACGAAGCTCGTCAAGACCGAGCCCGACGGTACGTTCATCCAGAGCAGAATCGACAATCGCGCCATTGCGATCGATATAGCGCCCGACAACATCGCCCACCGCGCCCTTGGCCACAAGAGCGTCAACATCACCCTCGGTCAAATAGCCGCTATCGACGTGAACCGAACTCGCCCCGGCAACACCAGCGCTATACAAATAGGCGGATGCCGAAGCGCCGAGGGCACGAACGCTAGCAACCGTGCGGTCACGCTCAATCGCGCGCTTCGTTTCGACCTGCTCAAGAATTGCGGGGATCGGCAGTAGCGTTGCCTGACCGTGCCCCTTCTGGGCAATCGTTACCGCAGTCTGTGCTGCGGTGCCCTGCTTGCTATTGAGACTCACCCCACCATTGATCTGCACAACCTGCACCCCAACGGTCCAGCCGGGTGCGAGCAGGCGTGCAACCTCATCGAGCGTGCGGCCCCAGCTCACACCGAGAGTGCGAGGAACGGGTCGGACTGCGGCGAGGTAGTCGGCAGCAGCTTGGGCGACGCGAGGGTTGATCTCTTCGCTCTCGGTGGGAAGCGGAACGACGACTGCATCTTTGAGACCGAAACGGTCTCGGAGCTGACGTTCGACATCTAATCGCCTGGCGCGAGGGTGCACGATCTCGATTCGCACAATTCCGACTTCGCGGGCGCGCGTGAGGAGTCGACCCACTTTCCACCGGGTGATACCGAGGAGCGCGCCGACTTCATCTTGAGTCTTGTTCTCTTCGTAGTACAGCTCGGCAACGCGCACGGCCAAGAGTTCGGTTGATTCGTCCACTGCTGCCTCCTACCTCAACGATAGAGCTACCGCACTCGCTGCACAACATATGCAGCAGCATCTGCTCAGATGAGCAGACGCGCACGACTAGTGACGCGCACTTGCGCAGCCAACACCCTCAACCTGAAAATCACACGAACGAAACCCTTTGCACGGAGAGCACCCCCGCAACCCAATAAGGTGGATCCCGTGACCACCACCACATCAAATCTTTATGCCCTCGCCATCGACATCGGCGGAACCAAAGTTGAGGCCGCGCTCGTTGACCCAAACGGTGTTGTTTTCGCGTCAAGTCGCTTCCGCGCCCCCACTGGCCGCTCCTCCTCGAGCGAACAACTCGCGGAGAGCGTGCGCACCGTTATTCGCCAGTCAGCCGCAGCGTTGCCGGATGGGGCGAAACTACTCGGCGTCGGCATCGGCAGTGCCGGCCCCATCTCTGTTTCTCGCGGCGAAGTCTCTCCACTGAATCTGCCCGCGTGGCGTGATTACGGCGTGCGGGCTCTCGTCGAGGACGAACTGCCGGGACTCACTGTCGCGCTGCGCGGCGACGGCAACTGCATCGCGCTCGCGGAGCACTGGATCGGTGCAGCTCAGGGAGTGAAGTATTTCATGGGGATGGTTGTTTCGACCGGTGTCGGCGGCGGGCTCATCCTCGACAACCGGCTCATCGATGGCCCGACCGGAAACGGTGGCCACTTCGGTCATGTTGAAGTCGGCGGAGAAGATGTCGCCTGTGGCTGCGGCGGAACAGGCTGCGTCGAAGCCGTCGCTTCCGGACCGAAAACAGTCGAATGGGCGCAAGCTCACGGCTGGTCCGGAACCACGGGAGAAGAACTGGCAGCAGACTATGCCGCCGGAAACGACATCGCCGTGAAAGCTGTGCGGCGCTCGGCTCGTGCTGTCGGGCACGGAATCGCGTCCGCAACAGCGCTCGTAGACCTTGAACTCGTCGCTATTGGCGGCGGCTTCTCTCACGTCTCCGATGACTACATCAACCTCGTGGCCGAAGCCATCACCGATCGAGTGCCCTTCCCCTTTATTACGAAGGTTCGCGTAGTGGCATCCGCTCTTTCCAGCGACGGCCCGCTGATCGGAGCTGCTGCCCTAGTGCACCACCCTGAACGACTGAGCAACTCAGCCCTCGCGAACTAGTTAGTTTTCGAACTCGGCGGTGGAAATCTCCAGTTCATCTTCAACGAAGCTTGGACGGCTGAGCATGACGGCACTCACGAGTGCCAGAAGGCTCGTGAAGAGCAGAAACATCAATGGCCAGACCCATCCGCCCGTCAGCTCTCGCACGAGCGCGACGGCGAAAGGACCGAGTGCTGCAACCGAGTATGCGACGCTCTGAACAAATCCACTGAGAGCGGCTGAACCTTCGTGGCTACGTGTTCGCAGATTGATGAGCACAAGGCACAGCGGGAACAGAATCGTCCCTATGCCGGCGAGTGCCACCCAGAGCCACGTGACAGCCGTTGGAGCAAATGCCAGCCCTAGGTAACCGAACGCACCAGCCAACACTCCCGCGAACATCACGAGTCCTATATTGGAAATTCGACTGGCAAGGACGGGACTCAGAATGCCCAGCGGGATACCGATGAGGCCAAAGAGCGACAGCATAGCTCCGGCTTCAATGGGGGTAAAGCGAGCCGATTCGACGAGGATCTCCGGAAGCCACGCAAAGAAAGAATAGAAGCCGATCGACGAGACGCCAAAAGCGAGCGTAATCGCCCAGGCTGTCTTCGAACGCGCCATCGACCACACCGAGATGCTGCTCGAGATGGGCAGCAGGGCTTCGTCGTTCGCTGCGGTGCGACGCGCATGACGCGCTCGCACCCAGAGCACCAACCAGGGAATAAGTGCAGTGAGCGCCAGCAGAGCCCATACCGCAACCGACACACGCCATCCAGCCGCCGCCGCTATCGGCGCCGCAAAAAAGGCGGGGATCGCAGCACCCAGCGAGATGAGCATCACATACCCGCCGGTAACCGTGCCCAAGCGATCAGGGAAGTACTTCTTCACGGCAGGAGGGAGGAGTACGTTGCCGATTCCCATTCCAACCAACGCAATGATGCTGCCGAGCGCCAGTATGACGTAGTTGTCGCTGACAGCACGCAGGCTTGATCCAGCGACCATTGCCGCCGCGGCAATCAGTAAGCTCGCGTCAAGACCGCGAGCTCGAGCAATAGCCGGCGCAGTGATGCCGGCAAGGGCAAAGGCGATCGGAGGCAGCATCCCGAGCACTCCGAGCCCGAGGCTACTTATCGGAATATCGTTCTCGATTACTCCAAGAATGGGAGAAATTGCCGCAACCGCGGTGCGCACATTGAGGGCGATAAGGAGGATGCCCAAGAGTGCGAGGGTTCGCCCTCTCCAGAGAGTGCGCGTGCTTGTAGTCATTCGAACAAGTCTAGGTGCCGCTCAACCCTCACGACGCTACTTCTGGGGCATCACTTTCGCCGGCACACCCAAGATCTCTCTTACTGCCAGTTCATCGAGACACATCTGCTCGACAAGGGCATCGATTGTTGAAAACTTGACCATTCCGCGAACGTACTCAACGAACTCTATTTCGACGCGCTTGCCGTAGATGTCGAAATCTTGGTCGAGAGCGTGAGCTTCGACCTGCTTTTCGGCCACCCCCTGGAAGGTGGGATTGTTGCCAATCGAGACAGCCGCCGCAAATGGCGTTCCGTCGATTACTAGCCACGCGGCGTACACACCGTCCGCAGGAATAAATCCTTCAGAGTTCGGCTCGAGGTTTGCCGTCGGGTATCCCAGCTCTCGACCGCGCTGCTGCCCGAGCACCACGATGCCACGCACAGCATGAAGCGCGGTAAGAATTCGGCCAGCCTCAGCAACGTGCCCGTCAGTCAGCAACTCTCGCACGAAGGTCGACGAAATACGACGGCCACCCTCGAGTTCAATGTCATCAACAACGACGACGTCAAAACCGTGGCTCTCGCCCAGCGAACGCAGCAGTTTGACGTCGCCAGCGCCCTTCGCGCCAAACCGAAAGTCAGCACCAACAAGAATGACGTGAGTCTCCAACGCGCCAGCCAGGACTGTTGTGACAAAATCTTCAGCGCTGACATCGCTCAACGCTCGGTCAAAAGTGAGCATGAGAGTTGCATCAACGCCGGTAGACCCTAGCCGCTCCAGCTTCTGCTGCTTGCTCAGCAGCGGTTGCGGGCAGGCCTCAGGGTTCAACAAGCTCATCGGGTTGCGATCGAAAGTCACCACGACCGAACGCAACCCCCGTTCGGCAGCAATCTGCTGAAGTTGCGCAAGCACCGCACGGTGGCCACCGTGCACGCCATCGAACTTGCCGATCGTCACAGCAACGGGACCAAAGTCCTCCGGCACGGCGTCGACTGATTCGAACAAATCCATGTCAGCGATTCTCCTGAGAATTGCGCACCCGATACAGCCAGAGCAAACCGAGAATTGGAAGCACGAGAGGCACGAACAGGTAGCCTGCCCCGAACGATGACCACACCGTGTCGGAGGGGAACAGAACAGCATCAACAAGGCTCAGCGTGCCAATCGTCAGTACACCGACGAGCTCGAAAATGATCGCCACTACGGCGACCCTAAACCAGAGCGCACCGGTGCGGACGAGAGCGACCGTTGCCACAATGTAAACAACGCCTGCGAGCCCCGACAGCAGATAGGCGACCGGTGCTTCATCGAACTTCGTCGCGATCTGAAAGAGTGACCGAGCGGTAGCACCCAGTGCCATCACCGCGTACACGGCGATCAGCACACGGCCAATCCCCGTTGAGGTAGAAGAATCCTTGCTAGTCATCGCATCAACTTTAGGCGCTCTGGGCTAGGCCAACTGCACAAACCAGATTTGACTCATCCGATACACCATCACCGCGATTGACAGGCAAGCCACCCCCAGTACAACACTGCTCCAGCGATTGCGTTCGATGAGCCCCCACATGACCGCTGCGGGCGGAATCAGGATGGCCGACACCAGATAAATCCAAAACTCTAAGCCACTACCGGTCGCGACATTGCCAAACGCTGGCGCAATAATTGCCATCACCAGTTGGACCACAAGCAAAGCCTCAACGAGCAGGGTGGCTCCTAGCGTGTAGTCGTTCGGTTTCACCCCCGCAAAGCCAACAACTATCGCCGCCGTTCCAGCAAGCACCGCAATGACAATCTGTGCCCACACAAACCACTCAACCATCGCTCGGCTCACCTTCCTGCGAGACTGCTACCGCATCTGCGGGAAAATTAGACAGGATGCGAGTGCGCCCGTCGACGACTTCGGCGAGGCCAATGAGGCGACCAGAAGGGTTAACAACCGCAATGGGGCCCGTGCCCACATCGCCAAGCGGAATCTGCCTACCTCGCGACAATTCGAACGATAGCTGGTCATCGAGTTCAACGCTTTCGAATAGCGTGCCTGCGACCTGTGCCGGAGCAATGAGGCACGCCTCAAGGTCATCGCCGAGCGTGCTAGCTGTCTCGACGGTGAACGGGCCGACCTTGGTGCGGCGCAATACCGTAAGGTGGCCGCCAACTCCCAACGCGTCACCCACGTCGCGGGCAAGAGCCCGGATGTAGGTACCCGAGGAACAATCCACGCGAACCTTGACGTCGATGAACTCGTTTCGCTCAATCTCGAGCACGTCGAATGCTGACACCGTCACGGCACGCTCTGCGAGCACTACCTCCTCGCCCGAACGAGCCAGGGTGTACGCCCGCTTGCCATCGACTTTGATGGCGCTGACGGAGCTTGGGCGCTGCATGATGGGGCCCGTGAACTTCGCTACCGCCGCGGAGATCGCATCATCCGTTATTGCGGCAAGGGCGGCAGCAGCAGCAGGGGTCGAAAGTTCACCCTCGGCATCATCGGTGTTTGATGACGCACCCAGCCGAATCGTGGCCGTGTACTGCTTGTCGAGACCAACCAGATAGGTCAGAAGCCGGGTCGCGTTGTTCGCACCCAGCACGAGGAGGCCTGTCGCCATCGGGTCAAGGGTTCCCGCATGGCCAATTTTGCGGGTGCCAACGGATGCCCGAGCCCGGGCGATCACGCCGTGACTGGTGATTCCTTGTGGTTTATCAATGAACAGGATTCCGCTGGCAGGGTTACGCGGGGGCTTAGCCATGACCGCACCTCCCCACACCGGCGGCCTCGGATGGGCAGCGCAACAACATTAGCCAATTCTCTCGCACCTCGCCGACGTATCGACACCGCCGGCTACTCCCCAGAGGATTGTCCCACGGTGCCCGTAGACTTCGGCTATGCGAATCGGCATCATTGGGGCGGGTGCCGTTGGCGGCGCCATTGCGTCGTTGCTTGCCCGCGCCGGCAACGATGTTGAAGTGACCGCCCGCGGAGCGCACCTTCATGCCATCCGCTCATCGGGCCTCATTCTGACCGGCGCGTGGGGCGAAAGCACATCGCAGGTATTGGCTGGCGCGACTCTCACTCGGGTCAACGAGCTTGTGGTCGTGGCAACGAAAGCGCACGACGCTGAAGCCGCGCTTCGCGACAACATCAAGTACCTCCGCAACGTGCCGGTCGTCATTTTTCAGAACGGGCTCGACTCGTTGGAGAATGCGATACACGCGTCGCCGCGGTCGGATGTGATCGGTGGCCTCGCAACCTTCGCATCATCGTTTCTTTCCCCAGGCAAGATCCACGTCACGGCTGCAGGCCCCAGCTACCTCGGTGTTTCCGGGGACAACGATGTTCCTGCCCGCTACGCTGCCCACATCCTCAATGAGGTAATGCCCACTTTCGCGGTGCCCAACTTTCGCGGCGCTCAGTGGACCAAGCTCATCATCAATCAGGTCAACGCTCTCCCCGCAATAACCGGGCGGAGTGTGCAGTCGGTAGTTCGAGATTCCGGACTCCGACGCGTGATGACGGCGAGTATGCGTGAGACGGTGCGGATCGCTCTTGCCGAAGGCATCCACTGTGAAACACTGCAGGGTCTCAGCCATCGCCGTCTGCGGCTTTTCGCTCGACTGCCACTGTGGCTCGGCGAACTACTCCCCCGCCTCATGGCGAACCGTATGGGTCGCACTCCCAACCCTGGATCTACCTTGCAAAGCATTCGACGCGGACAACTCAGCGAAGTGGATGCCCTCAACGGTGCCGTGGTTCGCTCAGCGGCCACGCTTAACCGCAGCGCGAAGGTGAATGCGCTCATGGTCGAACTCGTGCACGCAGTCGAATCGAGTGGCACATTCTTCACCCCTGACGACGTCGTCGCCCGTTACGCGGCGCTCTCGCGTGACGCCTGAAACATCGGCCGCTGAGCTGCATACACTTTCTCGTCTGATTCGAGAGTGGTTCGGCCAGCACGGCCGCGACCTTCCTTGGCGACACGATGACTTTGGGGCTTGGGGCATTCTTGTCAGCGAAATCATGTTGCAACAGACTCCCGTGGTGCGGGTGATCCCTCGGCTCGAGCAATGGCTCGAACGATGGCCAACGCCGGAAGCCCTCGCCTCGGCTTCGCCCGGAGATGCTGTGCGGGCATGGGAACGTCTCGGCTACCCGCGCCGCGCACTCAATCTGCATGCCGCCGCAACCATGATCACTGAGAACCACGGCGGTATCGTGCCTGAGGACCTGGCCTCACTGTTAGCCCTGCCAGGAGTTGGGGATTACACCGCTCGCGCGGTCGCCGCTTTTGCTTACGGGCACCGGCATCCGGTAGTCGACACCAATGTGCGGAGAGTAATCGCTCGCACCGTGCTCGGGCAGGGGGAGGCTGGTCCGCCGTCAACACAGCGAGATCTCTCGTCGATGGAACAACTGCTCCCCACTAACGATGCAGCGGCTCGCGCCACTAATGCGGCGGTCATGGAGCTGGGGGCAATCGTCTGCACCGCCAGAAAGCCGTTGTGTGACGACTGCCCGGTGAGGCAGCTCTGCCAGTGGCGAGCAACGGGATACCCCGCCTATGAGGGAAAACGACAAGCTACACAGAAGCGATTCGAAGGTTCGGACCGTCAAGTGCGCGGTCTAATCCTCGCCGAATTACGCGCAAGCGATGTGCCAGTTACGGCTGCCGAGATAGCTCAGGTTTGGCCCGATGACGAACAACGTGATCGAGCCCTCGCCGGACTACTGATCGACGGACTGCTCGTGCACGACGGCTCTGATTACGAGTTGCCGCCGTCGTCCTTACTTTCGTAAACCGCATCGTCGTCCGAGTCGTCGTCATTAGCATCGTCATCAAAACCGGCCGCGTCTTCTTCGGCAGCGAAATCACGGGGCTTGACGTACGGGTCTTCGTCGCCAGCGTAGGTTGCGTTTTGCTTCAACGAACCGATTGATGCGTCACGCAGGTGCGCTTCTGTAAGGAGCGACTCGATCAGCGCAGCGTTCTCGGGAATGCCGTCGGGGATGAACTCGATTGACGGGGTGAGTCGTGCTGTGAGGTTCTTGCCGACTTCGCGACGGACTAGCCCAGTAGCCGACTTGAGGGCCGCCGCGCTGTCGATACGTTCCTCGTCTGTGCCGTAAACGGTGAAGAATATTGAGGCGTGCTGCAGGTCGCCGGTCACCCGGACGTCGGTGATGGTGACGAATCCTAGGCGCGGGTCTCTGATGCCGCGCTCCAGAGTTTTCGCAACGATTACCTTGATGCGGTCCGCCATTTTTGCGGCACGAGCTGCGTCAACCATCTTTACTCCTTCTTACTATTCGCTGCCGTGATGTTACCCGCGGCGTTGACATTGACCCCGTCCTAGAAGCGGAGCTTCGCAAGCTTCTTGAACGGGGTCAATGTCATAAACCAAACGGCTAAACCCGCGGCTTTTCCTTCATTTCAATTGTTTCGATCTCGTCACCGATTTGGATGTCGTTGAACTTGCCAAGGCCAATACCGGCTTCAAAGTCGGTACGGACCTCAGTGACGTCATCCTTGAAGCGACGCAGCGAGTCGATCGCCAGGTTGTCGCCAACGACGACACCATCGCGGATAACTCGAGCCTTGGCGTTTCGCGTGATCGTTCCCGATCGCACGATGACACCAGCGATGTTTCCGACCTTGGAGGAACGGAAGATCTCGCGGATCTCTGCAAAACCAGACTGGACTTCTTCGAACTCAGGCTTGAGCATGCCCTTGAGTGAGTTCTCGACGTCTTCGAGTGCCGCGTAGATAACCGAATAGAAACGAACGTCGACACCTTCGCGGGTGGCACGCTCGCGGGCTTTCGGATCGGGGCGAACGTTGAATCCGATGATGATCGCGTTGTCGACCGTAGCGAGGTTGATGTCGCTCTCGGTAACAGCACCAACACCGCGGTGGATGATGCGCAGCTGAACGGAGTCATCAACATCAATCTTGAGCAGCGACTCTTCGAGGGCTTCAACAGCACCCGAAACGTCACCCTTGATGATGAGGTTGAGCGATTCGACCTTGCCATCTTCGAGGGCCTTAGTGAAGTCCTCAAGGCTGATGCGCTTACGGCTACGGGCCAGCAGGGCGTTACGTTCTGCAGCTTCACGCTTCTCAGCGATCTGACGTGCCATACGGTCATCGTCGGTGACAAGGAACACGTCGCCGGCCTTGGGAACCGAGGTCAAACCAAGCACAGCAACGGGACGCGAAGGCTCAGCCTTGGTGACCGAATCGCCATTCTCATCGAACATCGCACGAACGCGACCGTAGGCGGTACCCGCAACGATCGGATCTCCGACCGACAGCGTTCCCGACTGGATGAGCACGGTTGCCACAGCACCGCGACCCTTGTCGAGCTTGGCTTCAATCGCGACACCACGAGCATCCTTGTTGGGGTTTGCGCGCAGGTCGAGCCCAGCATCCGCTGTCAGAAGCACAGCATCAAGAAGCTCGGTGATACCGACGTTGTTGAGTGCCGATACATCCATGAACATGGTGTCTCCACCGTATTCTTCAGCTACGAGACCGAATTCGGTGAGCTGCTGGCGAACCTTGGCCGGGTTTGCTCCCTCTTTATCGATCTTGTTGATCGCGACAACGATCGGAACGTTGGCTGCCTGAGCGTGGTTGAGTGCTTCAACCGTCTGCGGCATGATTCCGTCGTCGGCAGCAACCACCAGGATTGCGACGTCGGTGACCTGCGCACCACGAGCACGCATAGCCGTGAACGCCTCGTGGCCCGGGGTGTCAATAAAGGTGATCGGACGTTCGATGCCGTCATGCTCTTTGACAACCTGGTAGGCACCAATGTGCTGCGTGATGCCACCAGCTTCGCCAGCAACAACGTTGGCGTTACGGATCGAGTCAAGCAGCTTGGTCTTACCGTGGTCGACGTGACCCATGACGGTGACAACGGGAGGGCGAACAATGAGTTCGTCATCCGACTCGTCCTCGAGCTCTTGATCGAGATCCATATCGAAGCCGAGCAAGAGTTCGCGATCCTCTTCTTCGGGCGAGACCATTTCGATCTTGAAGCCGAGTTCATCGCCCAAAATGCCGAAGGTTGCCTCATCAAGAGACTCCGTTGCCGTCGCCATCTGGCCCAAGTGGAACAGTACGGTGACGAGGTTTCCGGGGCTCGTGTCTATCTTGTCGGCAAAGTCGGTGATCGATGCGCCACGGCGAAGGCGGATAACTTCGTTGCCATCGCCACGAGGAACGCTGACGCCACCAAGCGACGGAGCTTCTCTCAGTTCGAACTCTGCCCGCTTCGCCCGCTTCGACTTGCGTGCCTTGCTCTTGCCGCCACCGCGACCGAAGGCACCAGCGGTACCTCCACCGGGGCCGCGACCGCGACCGCCACCGGGCGGACGGTTAGGACCAAAGTTGTTTCCCGGTGCTCCGCCTGGGCGCGCAGCCCCACCAGCTCCACCGGGGCGCTGACCGCCGCCAGCACCGGGACCGCCTGGGCGCTGACCGAAGCCGCCCGGACGTGCACCCTGGCCGGGGCCACCGGGACGCGGAGCGCCAAGACGTGGCGTTCCGGGGCGAGGTGCACCAGGACGCGGGGCTCCGGGGCGAGGTGCGCCGGGGCGGGGGATGCCGCTGCCAGCACTGCCCCCGCCACCAGCACGCTGCGAGCCTTGGTTGGATGCGTATGGATTGTTTCCGGGGCGAGCGCCACCGCGTTGCATTCCTTGATTGGATGCGAACGGGTTGTTGCCCGGACGGGGTGAACCCGGCCGGGGAATTGCCGACGGGCTCGGCGCCGCAGGCGTGTTGCCCTCGGGCTTCGCGCTAGCTTCGGCGGATGCTTTCTCTGCGGCCAAAGCTTTCTCTGCTGCCAACGCCTGAGCCTGACGCTCAGCGACAGTCAACGGTGCGGGAGCCGCACCCTCTTCTGGTTCGTGAGCCTGCTCAGACGTTGGAACAGCAGCCGGAGCTTCTTCAGCAACCACTGCAGGGGTCGGGGCACTGGGTGTCGGGGTCTTGGGTTTCGGCGCAGCTTTCGGCGAAGCCTTGGGAGCAGCCTTAGGCTTCTCCGGCTCTGCCGGTGCTTGTGCAGCGTCTGCCTCTAGGGCAGCTTTCAGCCGTCGTGCAACGGGTGGTTCAATGCTTGACGAAGGGCCTTTAACGAATTCGCCCATTTCTTTGAGCTTCGCTAGTGCAGCCTTGCTATCGACGCCTGCTTCGGCGGCGACTTCGTGTACGCGTGGTTTGGCAGCCACATTTCTCCTGTCTGGGTCTGCGCCCAGACAGGGGCAGACCGCTAATTACGGACGGAACTCATTTCGAGCCGCTCATTAGTTGTCCATAGGTCAATCAGCCTGTTCGTTAGGGGGCACCGGTTGATGCCCCGCCTCATATTCAGCTAACACTGAAAGAAGTGCTCCGGTATTTAGCGGTGAATTCACCATCAGTGCACGCTCAAAAGCTCTGCGTTTGACTGCAGACTCACAACACGTGGTACTGGGGTGAAGCCACGCACCGCGACCCGGAAGTGCGGCCGAATGGTCGGCCACAACCGCACCGTGAGATGCGATAACCCTCAGTAACGAGGATCTGCTGCCGCTTGCACGACAGCCAATACACGTTCTTACTGCGTCCATGATACCCCTACTCTCCAATCGTGCACTCCCCCGCGCCCAGTTTTGGCGCATAAGCAGCACTCGGGAGCCGCGCGCCACCGCTGGCGACTCCGCCTTATGGCGAACGAAGTCACGAGCGGTCGTGCGACTACTCGCCGTCGAGAATTGAGTCGGGCTGGATGTCTATGCGTGCGCCAGTCAGCTTGGCTGCCAGGCGAGCATTTTGCCCCTCTTTTCCGATCGCCAGCGAAAGCTGGTAGTCGGGAACGAGAGCACGCACTGCTTTCGTCGCCTCATCAATGACGAAGGAGCTCGAGACTTTGGCTGGGGAAAGCGCATTAGCGACAAACACTGCAAGATTCTCTGAGTAGTCAACAATGTCGATTTTCTCGTTGTTGAGCTCCGCCGTTACCGCACGGACGCGCTGGCCAAGCTCACCAATGCACGATCCCTTGGCGTTGATTCCTGCTTCTGTGGCGCGCACAGCCATCTTTGTGCGGTGGCCGGCCTCGCGAGCCACTGACGTGATCTCGACGAGTCCGCTGGCGATCTCAGGAACTTCGAGCGCAAAGAGTTTGCGCACGAGCGAAGGATGGGTGCGACTGACAGTGATCTGAGGACCCTTGTCGCCCTTGTTCACCGCAGTGACGTAGACACGAAGTCGCGAGCCGTGGGTGTATTCCTCGCTCGGAACCTGCTCCTCCGGAGGCATAATCGCCTCGACGGTGCCCAGATCAATGTGGATCATGCGCGGGTTGGGACCCTGCTGGATCACGCCGGCAACGATGTCTCCTTCGCGACCTTTGAATTCGCCGAGAACCTTGTCGTCGCCGATGTCGCGAAGACGTTGGTTGATGACTTGCTTCGCTGCGAAAGCCGCAATGCGACCGAAATCACCGGGGCTGTCTTCAGCCTCACCGACAATTGCGCCGTCATCGTCGTATTCAGGAACCCACACACTGACGTGGCCGGTCTTGCGATCGAGCACGACGCGAGCCGTCGGCGCAATCTCTGCAGCCTTACCTTCGGGAGCCTCAACGTGCTTGAGATAGGCACTCATGATTGCCTGCTCAATGATCTGCACCAGTTCTTCGAACGGTATCTCTCGCTCGCGCTCCATCATGCGCAGCACGCTCAAGTCGATATCCATTGAGGGCCTCCGATATTCATTTAGGGGTGATAAACCGGAGCCTCACTGGCTCCGAATAGGCTAGTTTAGCCGCCTTAACCGAGCAGTGCTGCACCAACCTCAGCGATGCTGGTGCTGGTTCGCTCATTCGTGACGCGATCCCAGACCTCGACCATTCCGTTGGCAGCATCGCGGCCGACAATCACTATCTTGGGCACGCCAAGCAACTCAGCATCGCCAAACTTTACGCCAGGTGAGACCTTGGGTCGGTCGTCGAAGAGCACGTCGAGTCCCGCACTTTCGAGCGAGGAAACCAAGCTCTCGGCTGTTTCGAAAACGACGGGGTCTTTACCTGCCGCCACAATGTGCACGTCAAACGGGCTGATGTTCTTGGGCCACAATAGGCCCTTGCCATCGTTGGTGGTCTCCGCAATCGCCGCCATGAGACGCGTGACACCGATGCCGTATGAGCCCATCGTCACGGTGACGAGCTTGCCGTTCTCATCAAGCACCTTGAGTCCAAGAACCTCGGCATATTTGCGACCGAGCTGGAAGACGTGACCAATCTCCATTCCCCGAGCGGTCTCAATTGGGCCGCTGCCGTCAGGAGCGGGGTCACCCGCGCGAACATCCGAGATCTCGACGGTGCCGTCATTAATGAAGTCGCGACCGGCCACGAGACCAAGAACATGCTTTTCATGGATGTTGGCTCCGGTGATCCACTGCGTGCCGTCAACGACACGAGGGTCAAGCACGAATCGAACACCGGTTGACGACTTCTCACCGATAACGGCGCCCTCGGGCGACCACGGTCCGATGTAGCCCTTCACGAAGCCGGGATTTCCCTCACGCTTCGCAAGGGCAGCGAAGTCTTCCGGTGTTGCCGCTTCGACCTCTGCCGGCGCGAAGGCAACTTCGGCACGCTTGAGGTCAACGTCGCGGTCGCCAGGTAAGCCCACGACAACAAGCTCGCGGGATCCATCGAGGGAACTCAGAGCCAGCACAACGTTCTTGAGAGTGTCAGCTGCGGTCCACGGACGATCCGCGCGAGGCTGCTTCTCGTTTGCCAAGGCGACGAGCGTCTCAATCGTCGGCGTATTAGGCGAATCGAAAATCAGCGGCTCAGGCAGCCCCTCAATCGGCTGCGCCTCAGGCGGAGTCGTGCGATAGGCCTCGACGTTCGCGGCATACCCTCCCGCTGAACGAACGAACGTGTCTTCACCGATCGGGGTGGGGTGCAAAAACTCTTCGCTCTTCGAGCCACCCATGGCGCCCGCATCCGCGGCAACCACGACGTACTCCAAGCCCAAGCGGGTGAAGATTCGCTCATACGCGTCACGGTGCTGCTGATACGAAACGTCGAGTCCGGCATCCGTGTAGTCGAAGGAGTAGGAGTCTTTCATCGAGAACTCACGACCCCGCAGCAGGCCAGCGCGTGGGCGCGCCTCGTCTCGGTACTTGTCCTGAATCTGGTAGAGCGCCAGCGGCAGGTCTTTGTAGCTCGAGTAGAGATCCTTCACGAGCAGCGTGAAGACCTCTTCGTGAGTTGGGGCCAGCAAGTAATCAACATCTCTGCGGTCCTTCAGCCGAAAGATTCCATCACCGTACTCCGACCAACGGCCCGTCAATTCATAGGGTTCGCGCGGCAAAAGCGCCGGAAAGAGCACCTCTTGCGCACCAAACGCTTCGAGCTCCTCACGAATGATCGCCTCAATCTTGCGGCGAACCTTGAGACCGAGCGGTAACCAGGCAAACACCCCTGGTGCCTGACGGCGGATGTAGCCAGCACGCACCAAAAGACGGTGGCTGGCTACCTCAGCATCGACGGGATCTTCGCGGAGCGTGCGGACAAAGAGTTGAGAGAGACGTGTAGACACGCCTCAATGTTAGTGCGGCTATGGCGTGAGTACTTGCGGGCTGCCGATCTCCCCCGCGGGCATCTCCGCAGCAATCCGGTTCGCCTCTTCGATGAGGGTGGCAACGATCTCTGATTCGGGAACGGTCTTAATGACTTCACCCTTGACAAAGATCTGCCCCTTGCCGTTACCGCTGGCAACACCGAGGTCAGCTTCACGAGCCTCACCCGGACCGTTCACGACACAGCCCATGACGGCAACACGCAGCGGAACGGTCATGCCTTCAAGACCCTCAGTGACATCGTTGGCCAGCTTGTAGACATCAACCTGCGCGCGACCACAGCTGGGGCACGAGACGATTTCAAGCTTGCGCTCACGCAGGTTGAGCGACTGGAGAATCTGCAGCCCTACCTTGACCTCAAGAGCAGGAGGTGCCGAAAGCGAGACACGAATTGTGTCTCCAATTCCCTCACCCAGAAGGATGCCAAATGCTGTAGCGCTTTTGATAGTGCCCTGAAACTCGGGGCCAGCTTCGGTGACGCCCAAGTGCAGAGGCCAGTCCCCGCGCTCAGCGAGCATCCGATAAGCCTTGACCATCACTATGGGGTCATTGTGCTTGACCGAAATCTTGAAATCATGGAAGTCGTGCTCTTCGAAAAGGCCCGCCTCCCAGACAGCACTCTCGACGAGTGCTTCTGCAGTGGCCTTGCCGTACTTCTGAAGAATGCTTGGCTCAAGTGAACCGGCGTTGACACCGATTCGCAGGCTCACGCCGGCATCCTTCGCAGCTTTCGCGATATCGCCAACCTTGTCATCAAACTTGCGGATGTTGCCCGGGTTTACGCGAACAGCGCCCACCCCGGCATCAATCGCCGAGAACACGTAGCGCGGCTGAAAGTGAATGTCGGCAATAACGGGAATCTGGCTCTTCTTCGCGATGATGTGCAAGACATCCGCGTCGTCCTGATGAGGAACCGCGACTCGAACAATGTCACAGCCCGAGGCGGTAAGTTCGGCGATCTGCTGAAGAGTTCCGTCGATATTCGTGGTCTGCGTTGTAGTCATTGACTGCACGCTGACTTGCGAATCGCTGCCGATTCCTACCGAACCGACCTTGATCTGGCGGGTCTTGCGACGAGGAGCGAGGACTTCGGGAACTTTCGGCATTCCAAGATTGATTGCTGGCACTATTCCAGTCTAGAGCCGACTCCTGAACAACAGCGGAACGCTAGTCAACGGCGAGGTGCGCGCCGAGCACCTCAAGGAACTCTGCCGGACGTTCAAGATGCGCCGAATGTCCACACTCTTCCCACGCGAGTTCGGTATAGCTGCCGCCGTTCGCGGCATACTTATCAAAAACGGCTCGGGTCTGCTCGATCATCGGCTGCGGTGGGGCAACCTCGGCACCTGGCCACCCGGGGATAACGCCCAATTGCCCCAAGAAGTTGAGATCAAAACCTGACGCATCCGAGACGATGGCGTCGTTGATGCCGCGAACCCACAGCACGGGAGGTTTGCTCGCCAATTCAGCTATTCCGCTGACGTTGAAGTGGTCGGGCGTCATGGTGTTGAGCACGCCGCGGCCGCCAGGTCCGAAGCCTGGCCACGCATCCACCGCAACAGAGTCGCCAGGGTAATTGTCTTCGCCCGTTGCCGTCGTGAGCATCGATTCGACCCACAGATCTTCATGCTCGCTGTGAGCTTCCGGATGTGCCACGTAGGCCGTGCGAAATACCATCCGCGCGGATGCCGGAGAGTCGTCGCTCGTGTTTCCCGCAGTCAATTGGGCAATAAACTCAGGGTTCGCTCCCCCGCCACCGGTGCCGGGGCACTCCGCGGCAAGGAGCTCGCCAGTCGCTCCCTTTGTGCCACCAAACCCGAATGGCGAGACAGGCGAAACGAAGGTTGCCGTGGAAACGCGCTCAGCGTGATCGAGCATGAACTGCATCACCACGCCACCGCCCATGCTCCATCCGACAAAGTTTGCGCGCTCCACTCCGAGCGAATCAAGAACTGAAGCCACGTCGTCAGAAAAATCGCGAACGCCACGCGTGGCATCCACTGGCAAGGTTTCGCTTTCACCAAAGCCTCGAAGGTCAATTGCCAAGGCCCGCACTCCGCTGTTGAGGCCGAGCATCGTCGGCTGCCAGAACAGTGAAGAAGAGACGTTGCCGTGAACGAAGACGACGGTGGATGTTGCGGAGTCTGCTGGCCGTTCGAGCACTGACGCGACGAGTCGCGGAGTCGTGACGCTGTGCTGAACGATGCCGTCGAGAAGAGTAGCCATGGGGTGTCCTTTTAGTTGGTAAAACTGCGGGGAGTACGGGTATTCAGGAAATCTATGCCGAAATAAGGTCTACGGTCAGCTCGGGCTCAGTTGCCGCCCGAACGGTTGCTTCGTCAACGCCGGGGGCGAGCTCGCGCACAACGAGCCCACCGAGTGTGACGTCGATTACCGCGAGATCGGTGATGATGCGGTGAACAACACCGCGACCGGTGAGCGGCAGCGAGCACTCGTTAACGATCTTGGGAGTGCCGTCCTTGGCGACATGCTCCATGAGTACGATGACGCGAGCCGCACCGTGCACCAGATCCATCGCGCCGCCTGGCCCCTTGACCATCTTGCCGGGGATCATCCAGTTGGCAAGATCGCCGGCGACGGAAACCTGCATTGCGCCCAAAATGGCCGCGTCTATCTTGCCGCCGCGAATCATCCCGAAACTCATCGCAGAATCGAAGAAGGCCGTGCCCGGAAGGGTCGTGACGGTCTCTTTGCCCGCATTAATCAGGTCAGGGTCGACGTTCTCTTCTGTGGGATACGGCCCAACCCCCAGAATGCCATTCTCCGACTGCAGTACAACCGTGCGGCCCTCTGGCACATAGTTGGGTACGAGCGTCGGCAACCCAATGCCCAAGTTCACATACGAACCATCAGCCAACTCGAGCGCGGCACGAGCCGCCATCTCTTCGCGTGTCAAAGCCATTACGCCACCCCCTGCCGCACAGTGCGACGTTCGATTCTCTTCTCGACATCGGAACCCACCTCGATCACTCGCGAAACGTAGACGCCCGGCAAATGCACGGCATCCGGCTCAATTTCGCCAGGCTCGACAAGTTCTTCGACCTGAGCCACGCAGATGCGACCGGCCATAGCGGCGAGCGGCGAGAAGTTGCGCGCTGACTTAGCAAAAACAAGATTGCCGTGACGATCACCCTTGAGTGCGTGCACGAGCGAGAAATCTGTAGTGATCGACTCTTCGAGCACGAACTCTTTCGCAGCTCCCTTGACCTCGAAAGTGCGAACCTCTTTCTGAGGCGACGCAATCGCGATGCCACCCGCACCGTCGTAACGACGAGGCAGACCGCCCTCAGCAACCTGAGTTCCCACCCCCGTCTGAGTAAAGAATGCGGCAATCCCCGAACCGCCAGCGCGAAGTTTTTCAGCGAGCGTGCCCTGTGGCGTCAACTCAACCTCAAGCTCGCCGGTCAAGAACTGGCGCTCAAACTCCTTGTTCTCCCCAACATACGACGACGTCATCTTGCGGATGCGGCGAGCGCCAAGCAGCACGCCCAAGCCCCAGTCATCGACACCACAGTTGTTGCTCACGATGCTCAAATCGTCGGAGCCTAACTCCAGCAGCGCCTGGATCAGAACCATCGGATTACCGCAGAGGCCGAAACCTCCCACCGCAAGAGATGCCCCGTTCGGAATATCGGCGACAGCCTCTGCCGCCGACCCCACTGTCTTATCAATACTCACGCTCGGACCTCCCGGGGTTGACTCGTCAAAATTTCATTCATGACGCCCGCAACACGATCTGCACCACGCGGTGTCAAAGTAATTGTGTAGTGGTTGACGTCAACCGCCTCATGAAAAATCACATTCGGAAGTTCGGAACGCCAGTGGTCACGCTGTTCCGGAGAATACAACGCGGGCACCTGATTGAGAAGACCCCGAGGTGCCCGAATGAAATGTACCGGAACCGTCAGCCCTCGAAGAGCGCCAAGATAATGCTCATCCCCACTCAGCTGGAGGGCATCGAAACTCACCGCGGCGATATTACTCGCCGGATGCAGACTGGGCTCGGAGCCGACTAGATCGTAATCCACATAGTCACGCACAGCACTCGTAAACTCCTGAGCAAACGCCGGATGCTTTTCCCAAAAATTTTGATAACTCGCACGATCAACAAACGTCATCGACAGTCGCTCAGCAGCGGGCCCCAAAATCACCTGGGGAAGCTCCTCAACCGAAGTTCCCTCCGGCGCAGGAATGGGCAAACCGCCGTCAATGAGGATCAACGCGGACACACGCTCCGGATACTGCGCCGCCAAGCTCGCAGCGACGAAACCACCCATCGAATGCCCAACCACGAGCGCCGACGCCGTATCTGTCGCCGCCAACAGCGCGTTCATGTCTGCGGCGTGCTGCGGCATCCCGAACGGCGCCGGAAGGTCCCGGCTTGCACCGCGCCCTCGCAGATCGGGAGCGATGACCCGATACTCAGGCAAGGCGGCCGCGATAAGCGGCCACGACATGTGCGACGCCGTGATGCCGTGAATGAGCAGGATGGTGCCCTGAGGCTTCGAATCTGGCTCCCAGATCGCGGCCGTGAGTTCGCCACCCTCGACGGGGCACCGGATAGTTCGATAGTGCTGAGTCATCGCGCGCTCCAGCCGCCATCCATCGTGTATGAGGCGCCCGTAACCATTCCGGCGGTGTTGCCGGCAAGCCACAAGACAAGATCAGCAACTTCCTCGGGTTCAAGCAATCGTTTGATGGCGCTCTCTGTCAGCATCACCTTCTCCACAACTTCAGATTCCGGGATGCCGTGCACTTTCGCTTGATCGGCGATCTGCTTCTCGACCAACGGGGTGCGCACATACCCGGGGTTCACGCAGTTGCTCGTGACGCCGTGAGCTCCACCCTCCAGCGCCGTAACCTTGGAGAAACCTTCCAGCGCGTGCTTCGCAGCAACATAAGCCGATTTGTACGGTGACGCCCGCAATCCGTGCACAGAGCTGATGTTGATGATGCGACCGAACTCACGCTCGTACATTCGAGGCAAAGCGGCCCGCACGAGCAGGAACGGTGCCTCAATCATGAGATCGAGGATGCGGCTGAACATTGCTGGCTCAAAGCTCTCAATCGGACTCACGTGCTGAATGCCGGCATTGTTGACGAGAATGTCGATGTCGAGGCTGAGGTCTGCAAGGGCAGCCGTCTCGGTGAGGTCAACCTGCCAGGCGTCGCCGCCGATCCGGTTCGCTTGGGCGGTAGCTGCGTCGCCGTTGAGATCGGCAACGATCACGTGTGCCCCCGCGTTCGCAAGCGACACGGTACACGCGGCACCAATCCCGCTGGCACCACCGGTTACGAGGGCCCTGCGTCCCGAAAGATCGGTCATTTCTCGACTCCTGAACTGCTCGACTCCGGCACAGCCAGAGCACGGCGAATAAATGTGATCATGTGATCGAGAACATCATCGGGAACTCGTGAGGTTCCACTTGCGGTCGGATCGGCATCATTGCCTGCAGACGGTGAGTCGCCCCACAACACCCACCGCATCCCAATCATTTCGCCAATCCCCATGAGCGCCCACGCTGCGACAGTCGGATCAATATCGCCAACCTCACCCAGCAACTGTGCTTCTTTGAGCCCCTCGATGTAGCCATCGACAATGCGCGAATAGTGCAGCCGCAGTGATTTGGGTGACACGAATTCGGCCTCACGAACCACTCGGTAGAGCGCCGGGTGCTCGGCCGTGAATTCAAAGAACGCACGAAAACCTGCACGCTCCGATTCGATCCGATTGGATGCCGCACCCGAGGCTTCGCTCAGTGCTCGACGAACGCGGCGGTTGAGATCCTCAACGAGTTCTTCAAAAATCTCAAGCTTGCTCGCGAAATAGAGATAAAACGTGCCCTGACCAACACCCGCTTCTTCTGTGATGCGCACGACGGACGCATCGGTATAGCCGTAGCGCGCGAAGACGGTTTCGGCTGCCTCAATCAGCTTCGTCTTGGTGCGGGTGCCGCGAGCGGTGAGTGGTGTGTTCATGAACTGATCCGTCCTGCTTGTGCGGACTCTGATGTCCATTGGCCGAGCAGCACACGACGGCGCGCCTTGTCACTGGATGAGCGCGGGATCGACTCCACGAACATCACACGCTTGGGTACCTTGAATTTCGCCAGGGAAGCACGAGCAAAATCGAGCAGGTCGGTCTCGTCGGTTGACGCGCCCGAACGCACTACAACCCAGGCCACGGCAACTTCGCCCCATTGCTCGTCTGGCACCCCAACGACAGCGACATCGGCAACGGCGGGATGACCGAACAGCACACCCTCAATTTCGGCAGGAGCGACCGACTCTCCCCCGGTGATGAAAATGTCTTTGATGCGATCAAGCACGCGGTAGTAGCCTTCGGCATCCCTGCTCACTAAGTCACCCGTGGCAAGCCAGCCATCGCGAAGCGCGAGTGCGGTTGCTTCGGGTGCACGAAAGTAGCCGCTGAAAACACCGGGGCCGCGCACAAGCAGCTCACCCTGTCCCGCGCCCTCAATGCGTTCCCCCGTAACCGAGTCAGCAATGTCGACGTCGACGTGCGGATACGGTTTTCCCGCAGAACCGATGCGAACCCGTGCTTCTTCATCGGGAAGACACAACACGTTGGGGGCGGCTTCGGTGAGTCCATAGCCCTGCGTGAGCGCAACGCCCCGGCTGTGCCACACCCGCAGAAGCGGTTCGGGCATGGGGGCGCCACCAACAATCGCGTGCGCGAGACTCGAGAGGTCACTGAGCGCAAACCGCGGATGCTGCGACAAGATCAGGTAGTTGGCTGGCACGCCCATCATGGTCGTGATGCGGCGATCGGCGATGAGTTGAAGGACACGTGCAGGGTCGAAGGTGCGCTCAAGCACGACCGTGGCCCCCATCCACCAGGCCAGCAGCGGCTGAATATTCCAGCCCCCCACGTGGTACTGAGGCATAACCGCGAGCACCGTATCGGCACTCGTAATCTCAGCGGTGCGCGATAGCGAGAGGTTAGTCCAGAAGCAATTGGAGTGACTCAGGATGGCACCCTTTGCGTGGTCAAGAGTTCCCGAAGTGAAAACAATAAGGAGTGCATCGTCGTCGCGCACTGCTCGCCGCACGGGCGGCGTCGCGTCGTTTCGCAGCGGGGCAACAATGTCGCGCTCGATACCGTGCGTTCCGAGAATGCCGCGGGCTATGGGGGCGATCAGTCGATCCTCCGCGAGACTGGCGAGAGTCGCAAATTCGTCTTCCACCAACAACAGCGCTGGATCTGCCTGTTCGAGCTGTTGTGCGATCTCCCGCGGAGAGAGGCGCCACGAGAGCGGCACAAGCACGAGACCCGCCTTAGCACAGGCGAAGAACACCACAACGTGGTCAGAACTGTTTCCCGTAATCGTGGCGATGCGATCGCCAACACCGTAGCCGCCATCGAGAAAAGCCTCGGCGAGTGCAGTGGCTCGATCATCCAGTTGGCGGTAGGTCAACACCACGCCGCGGTCGTCGACGGCAACACGCTCAGGAGTGGCGATGGCGCGGTCAGAGGTCCACCGCCCTAACGTGTGTAGCCCATCAGGCTGACTCATTCCGCCTCCTCAAGCTGCTTGCGAGCAGCCGGCGAGACACTAGTGCCTGTTCCTAGGCGCTGTGCTGCACCGGCAATTCCTCCGGGAAGGAACAACACCACAAGGATAAACAGCGTGCCGAGAATAAAGAGTGGTTCTGAGAGAGGAATCCGCAAAACTGCCGGAAGTCCGGCGATCGCCTCGGAGCCTGCGAGCGCTGTAAGCCGCTGATCGAGCAGCGTGTAAACGATTCCGCCGACGATCGCACCCCACCGGGAACCGACACCTCCGAGCACCACAATCACCAAGATCGTGAGGGTAAAGTCTGCTGAGGTTGCCCGTGGAGTTGTTCCACTCTGCAGCAGCAGATGAACCATTCCGACAAGCGATGCCAGCACTGACGCGATGACGAACGCCATCAGCTTTACGCCGAATGGGCGCAAACCGAGCACGCGCACTCGCAACTCATTCTCGCGAGTTGCCGTCACCGCATGGCCCGCGCGGGAGTTCTCAAACCAGGCAACAATGACGAATACAATCACCAACAGCGCAAGAGCGAGCCAGTAGAGATTACGGGTGTTGATCACACCGATGAAGAAGTCGGGAATGTGCTCGGTATCGAGACGCAATCCTTCCTCTCCCCCCGTGACGGAGGGGTTGCGCCGCACGAGCACATTCCCTGCCTGGGCGAACGCCAGGGTGACCATCGCAAACGAGATTCCGGTGACTCGCAAGCTCAGTGCGCCAAGGAGATACGCGGCGGCAATGACGACCGCAAGTGTGAGCCCTAGCGCCGGAATCAGGGTGAGCTCGGTCTGCTGGAGCACAATCCCCAGTCCGTAGGCTCCGAGCGCAAAGTAGAGGGCGTGACCGAAGGAGAGCATCCCTGCAGTGCCAAACAGCAGATGGTAGCTGAGAGCGAGCGAAGCGAACAACAACGCTAATGCGAGCAGTTGCAGGGTCCCCGGCGTGTAGGTGGCCCCCGGCAGCACCCCGGGAATCGAAATATTCAGCAGAGGCAGGACCGCGGCAAACACCACGAAGGCACCACCCACGATCCACCACGTGCGTTGGCTGAGGTTCGTGAGCGACTTCATGCTTTCTTCCCCAAAATTCCGGTCGGGCGGACCAACAGCACGATGGCAAGCAGCAGAACAACCATCAGGTCACCCGTGCCGCCGAGAAAATAGTTGGCAAACTGCTGCAGGATCGCGACCACTACCGAAGCAATCGCCGCGCCCGCGAGTGAACCCAAGCCACCGATCACCGTGACAATGAACGCGAAGATCAGCAGGGATCCGCCCAATTGTGGTGAGACATAACCGAAATAGTGCGAGGCGAGAACCCCACCGAGGCCGGCCGCAGCACCACCGATAGCGAAAACAACGGTGAAGGCCTTACGCACATCAATACCCAAGGCGGTGACCATTGAACGGTTCTCGACACCGGCCCGAATGACCAAACCGAAGCGGGTGTACCGCAAGAATGCGACGATTCCGAGCAGCACGAGCACGGCAGCCCCGATGAGCAAGAAGCGATCGTTGGGAACTCGTGCCCCCAAAATTTCTGTCGTCTGTGACAGCCACGGCGGTGCCGTGACATAGATCGCGTCGGTGCCCCAGATGCCCTCAAACAGGGCGACCGTCGCGAGCGCCAGACCAACAGTCACGAGCACTTGCTCGATGTGCCGGTTGTACAAGCGTCTAATGAGCAAAAACTCGGTCGCGGCCGCAACGAGTGCGCCCACCACCATTCCGAGAAGCAGAGAGGCGATCAGCGTGCCCCAGCTTTCGCCGCCCATCCGCCTCGCCAACTCCCACCCCGCAAAAGCGCCGAGCGTGAGGAAGGATCCGTGGGCAAAATTCAGCACACCCATGAGGCCATAGATCAGTGAAAGACCGGATGCCACGAGGAAGTACAGCGCACCAAGCCCCAGACCCGTAATCAACAGGAGAATTATGGTGCTCATGCGACCCCTAGCAATTCTTTAGTCAACGCTTCATTGCCGAGCAGTTCCTCGGCGCTGCCGTCGTACACGACGCGTCCGCCTTCAAGCACGATGGCTTTCTGGGCGAGCCTCCGAACGACCTGAAGATTCTGTTCAACAAGCAGCACTGGCACTGTTTGAGCTGCCCGTTCAAGCGCGCGAGCCACATCCATCACAATCAGCGGGGCAAGTCCCTTAGTGGGCTCATCAACGAGCAGAACGCGGTTGTCGTTAACGAGGGCGCGAGCCAGTGACACCATCTGCTGTTGTCCCCCAGATAGCGTGCCCGCGAGTTGCCCGGCCCTAGCGGTGAGGTCAGGAAAAAGTTCAGCGATCAGTTCGCGATTCGGCGATGAATCTCGCTCCGCGAGTCGCAGATTCTCGGCCACCGTGAGCGAAGCGAAAACTTCGCGATCCTCGGGCACATACCCGACACCGCGCTGAACGATTCGATGAGTGGGTTCGCGATCGATTCGGTCACCGGCGAGGGTCACTTCGCCCGAGCGTTCAATGAGCCCCATGATTGCCCGGAGCGTGCTCGTCTTGCCAACACCATTGCGTCCCAGCAGAGCGGTCACTCCCACCGGGAGCATCTCAAAGCTCACCGACTCAACAACCTGCTGGCCCTCAATGCTTGCGTTGAGATCCTTGACCGTCAGGATGGATTCCGTGACGGCTGCTGCCGTCGGTGTACTGTCGATCGATTCGGTCATAGTGGTGCCCCCAAATAAGCCTTCTGCACCGCTTCGTCTGCCATCACGGCCTCCGGGGTGTCACACGCGAGCAACTGACCGTGGTGCATAACCGCAACGCGGTCAACCAAGCCAAGAACAACATCCATGTGGTGTTCCACCATGAGCACGGTGCGCCCCGACTTATGAACCTGACGGATTACCTCGCTAAGCCCGGCAACGTCACCAGAAGCGACCCCGGCCATCGGCTCATCGAGCAAAATCACGCTCGGATCGGTTGCGAGCAGCATCGCGATTTCGAGTTTGCGTTTGTCACCGTGCGAGAGCACACCCGCGAGCGTCTCGCTGTGGTGGCCCAATCCAACTTCATCGAGTCCCGCCCGGGCAATCGTTGTTGCCGCATCGTTCGGCCGCGGAAAGCGCAGCACCGAAGTGGCACCGCCCAGTTTCACTTGAGCTGCCAGTCGCACGTTCTCCACGGCGCTGAGCGCCGGGAACAGACTGGATGTTTGAAAAGTTCTGCCGAGCCCAGCCCGGGCTCGCGCATCAATGGTCTGATTCGTGACGCTACGCCCCTCAAGAGTGACGGTTCCGCTAGTGGGTGTCATCACCCCGGAGATGAGGTTGAATAGCGTGGTCTTTCCGGCCCCATTGGGGCCGATCACGCCGAGCATCTCGCCCTGGGAAACCGAGAGTGACACATCATCGATGATGACGGCACCGCCGATTGTGAGGGCAAGGTGCTCGACCGTGAGCACGGGCTGGTTCGACATAGCTTCTGAGCTACTTACTCTGCGATGGGCGGGGTTACGGTGTCAGCGTCAACTGCCGTGACCAGCTCAGGCGTCCATGAGTTACCATCAGCGACAAGCGTTACCTGGAACATCGGCTGGATCATTGCGTGGTCTTCAGCACGAACCGTGATCGATCCCTTGACGGAGTCGAAAGTCCATCCCTCAAGAGCGGCGATCATTGCGTCGACATCGTCGCCACCTTCGCGCACGGCCTGAACAACCATCTGAGCGGCAACGAATCCGTCAGGCGAGAAGAGGTCTGCCTGCTTGCCCTCAGCTTCGAGGAAGCTGACCATGGCCGTGTTGGCATCGTTGTCAGTTGCACCACCGAAGTAGTGGTTGAGGAAGCTAATCTTGTCACTCGCGGGGCCATAGGCACCGTAAGTCGAGACGTCGCCAAGACCGGTTGCTACCGGAACGCTATCGAACACGCCCTGCTGGCTGAGCGCTTCCCACATCGCTCCGGAGGTTGCTCCAGCCCACGCAACGAACACGAGGTCAGGCTGGGCGTCAACGATCTGCTGCGCGAACGGGGTGAACTCTGTTGCGTCTTCGGGAACGAGCAAACTCGTCACGTCAGCGCCTTGGCCGCCGAGCACGGCAGTTGCCGCAGCAACGTTGCCTTGACCGAATGCGGTGTCCTGGGCGAACACGAGAACCGACTTGCCTGCAGGATCACCGATGAAGGTACCTGCGGTGGCAACGTCTTGGTAGCTCTGACGCCCCGACCGGAACGTGTAGCTGTTGACGCCGGTAATGGCATCAGCGGCGGCGGGGCCTGAAATGTAGAGCACCTTGTTCTGCTCAGCCTGTTCGGCCAATGCCAAGGCGATTCCGGATGACACGGTGCCGATGATGATCTTCTTACCTTGACCGATTACATCCTTGGCCGCGGTAACGGCCTTGTCTGCGTCTCCGGCGTCATCAGTGATCTCAATGTTGAGTTCGCGGCCGTCGACGGTGCCTGTGCCGTCGGTGGCGTAGTCGAGACCGGCGTCGAAGCCAGCGAGGTAGGCCTCGCCGTAGGCCGCGAGGGGGCCGGTTTGTGAAGTGATGATCGAAATGTCGACCGGAGCGAGTTCATCGCCACCCGATCCGGTGTCAACGCTGGGGGCACAGCCCGCCAGTGTGAGTGCAACCGTCGCAATTAACGCCGGAGCGAGGTACTTTTTACTGACCCGCATGATGGGACCTTTCCTGCTGCCTTAGGAGGATTGTGATCTGAACCTGAGACCCGGTTCAGGTTTCATGTAGCCTATGGTTGCACAACCTCGCTGTCAACAACGGCACATAAACAAAGGAGTTTGCACAGTGGCCAACACCCCTGCACCCAACGATGTAGTAATCCTTTCCGCGACTCGCACCCCACAAGGGAAACTGCGCGGACAACTAGGTTCCCTTACCGCCGTCGAGCTCGGCGCTGTCGCACTTCGCGCCGCCGTCGAACGCTCCGGAGTTGATGTCGACAACATCGATCAGGTGATCTTCGGACAAGTGATTCAAGCCGGTGCCGGCCAGAACCCCGCACGACAGACCGCCATCGCAGCAGGACTCGCCTGGAAGACCCCCGCCGTCACGGTCAACAAAGTCTGTCTCTCGGGACTTGCCGCCATCGTGGATGCTGCGCGCCTCATCCGCCTCGGCGAAGCCGACGTTGTTGCTGCCGGTGGTCAAGAATCAATGACTAATGCCCCACACGTGCTCCCCGGGTCACGCACGGGCTGGGCCTATGGCACTGTCTCCGCGCTCGACTCCGCTGCCCATGATGCGCTCACCGACGCGTTTGATGCTGAGTCGATGGGTGCGAGCACCGAACGCCACAACGGCCGCCTCACCATCGGCCGCACCGAGCAGGACGAAATAGCCGCCGCTTCGCATCAGCGTGCCGCCGCCGCGATTGAGGCAGGCATTTTCACTGACGAGATCGCTCCTGTCACGATCCCACAGCGCAAGGGCGACGACCTCGTTATCGACACCGATGAGGGCGTTCGCGCCACCACTACAGTCGAGACTCTGGCCGGCCTGCGCCCTGCTTTCGACCCGGAAGGGACCATCACCGCCGGCAACTCGTCGCCCTTGAGCGATGGAGCTTCCGCCGTGATTTTGGCCAGCCGCTCATGGGCTGAAGAACACGGTCTCACCTGGCTGGCAGTGCTCGACCGGTCGGGTCATGTCGCCGGCCCCGACAACTCCCTGCACTCTCAGCCCGCACGCGCAATCGCTGCGGCACTCAAGAACGCCGGGTGGACGGCGGAAGACCTCGACTTCGCGGAAATCAACGAAGCATTTGCGGCAGTGAGCCTGCGCTCAACCGCCGAACTCGGGCTCAGCCACGACATCGTCAATATTCACGGTGGTGCAATTGCGATCGGACATCCCGTCGGGGCATCCGGGGCACGACTCGTCGTGCACGCAGCTCACGAACTCGCTCGCCGTGGCTCAGGTCGCGCCGCTGTGGCACTCTGTGGTGGTGGCGGTCAGGGTGACGCGCTGCTGCTAACTCGCTAGCGTTGCGCCGGTTGTCGACGTCTGGCTGCCGGTGAGGTTGCCGTTGCGGTTGCGGTTCGATCCCTCGGGCTCGGGCTGCAACCGCTGCTCTTAGAAGATCGAGATCGGCTTCACAATGTCTGCATAGATGAGTATCGCGCTCATGGCCCCGAGCAGCACCACGACGACGAGAGTCAATGGGATGATCTTCGCTGTGTCCACTGGGCCAGGGTCGGGCCTGCCGAAAAGCTTCGCAAAGAACCGACGAATACCCTCATAAAGCGCTCCCGCGACGTGCCCGCCATCCAGCGGCATCAGCGGAACAAGGTTGAAAACAAACAGGGCGACGTTAAGCGAGCCAATCAAGCCTACGAGTGACGCCACGCGGCTTGCAACCGGAGTGGACTCAAGACTAGTGATTTCACCGGCGATACGGCCGACACCAACAACACTGATCGGACCATTAGGGTCGCGCTCGTCAGGGCCAAATGCCGCATTCACGACGTCGATCATGCGCTGCGGAAGATTCAGAATGACGTGGGTTACGGCGACGACGTTCTCGCCCACCGCGGGCAACACAGCGGTCGCTGGCTGGCGCACGATCTCAGACGCCGCACCGATTCCTAAGAATCCGTAGTTCTCGGTCTGGGCGACACCATCGGCATCCTCAACGATCTGACCCCGGTCATCGTAAACGTAACGTTCCGTGAGAAGTGGCTCTGCGACGAGCGTCACTTCGGCTCCGTCGCGTTCAACGACAATTGTGAGTTCTTTGCCTGCTGCAGCACGGATGTAGTCCGTGGCTTCAGCCCAGGAGGCCACAGGGTTACCGTCCATCGCAACGAATCGGTCGCCCGGGAGTAGCCCTGCGGCAAAGCCTGGTGCTTCAGGGTCAGTGCTCTCGCACGTCTGGCGCTCGGAGGTCGCTGCGAGAACACACTCGGAGACGCTACCAATCGTGGTGGAAGTTTGAGCCACGCCGAATCCCATGAACAAGATCGCGAACATGACTACTGCAATCAGTAAGTTCATGACGGGGCCGCCAAGCATGATGACAACGCGCTTGAGCACCGGAAGTTTGTAGAAAGCACGCGATTCGTCGACATCGACGAGCGTGTCAGCACTCGCCGTGCGGGCATCCTGAACCAGCGCTTGGAACATGCCGGTCGTGGCAGTACGACCTTTGTCGTTTGCCTTACCGGGAGGATACATTCCTGCCATCGCGATATAGCCACCAAGTGGGATTGCCTTAACCCCATATTCGGTCTCACCACGCTTGCGGGAGAAGATAGTCGGACCAAAGCCAATCATGTACTGACTAACCCGCACCCCGAAGAGCTTTGCCGGCAGCAGATGACCGATTTCGTGCAGGCCAATCGACACGGCAAGACCCACAACGACAACGAGGATGCCGAGGATGTACAAGAGCACGTTTTCCACTCGCTAAGAATAGCCACGCGCACCGACGCCGACCTGTGCCAGCGCTGTGGAAGCGTCGGAACTACCCCGCACTGGGGGTGTGACTAGGGCGCCTAGCGACGCGTCGCTACAACCGAATCTGCCTCGCGCCGAGCCCACTCTTCAGCATCCCGAAGCGCATCGAGGCTCAATTCTCTTGCCTCGTGACTCTGCACAACCTGCTCTACAACATCCAAAATATCGAGGTAGCCGATAGCACCCGCATGGAACGCCAGCACCGCTTGCTCGTTGGCGGCGTTGAATACTGCAGGATACGTGAGACCGGCAACACCCACCGCTTTCGCCATCTCAACAGCAGGAAAAACCTCGCTGTCGAGCGGCTCAAAGTTCCACGTGCTTGCGGTAGTCCAATCCAGCGGAACGCCCACTCCAGCCACTCGGCGAGGCCAATCCAGCGCGAGAGAAATCGGCAAGCGCATATTGGGCGGGCTGGCCTGAGCAATAGTGGATCCATCAACGAACTCGACCATGGAATGCACGATCGATTGCGGATGCACTGTGACCGCAATGCGGTCATAGGGGATCCCGAACAGCACATGTGCCTCAATGACCTCGAGACCCTTATTGACGAGAGTTGAGGAATTCGTCGTGATCACCAGACCCATGTCCCAGGTGGGATGTGCGAGAGCTTCTTGGGGCGTGACATCGCGCAGCGAGTCGCGGGTGCGACCTCGGAACGGGCCGCCAGAGGCCGTCAACACCAAGCGGCGCACCTCAGAGTGCTCCCCCGACCTGAGCGCCTGCGCGATCGCCGAATGCTCGGAATCTACCGGAACAATTTGTCCAGGCTGTGCCCGTGACATCACCAAATCGCCGCCGACGATCAGGCTCTCTTTGTTAGCCAACGCCAACACCGCGCCCGAATCGAGCGCCGCAAGCGTAGGACCGAGCCCTACCGAACCCGTGATGCCGTTGACGACAACGTCAGCCGCGACATCCCGAACCAACTGAGCTGCTTGCTCAGCACCAAACGCGATGTGCTCGACGCCGAAACGTGCGGCCTGCTCTTCAACAAGCGCGCGATTCGAGCCAGCGGCCAATCCCACAACGCGAAACTGATCACGATTCGCGTCAATGACCTCAAGCGCCTGCGTGCCGATTGAGCCGGTCGAGCCGAGCAAAATTATCTTGCGCATTCCGCTACCTTAGCGAGACTGACAGAGGCAGCGCGCGCGACGAGCGGACGCTAACCGATGCCGAGAATGTCGACAACAAACACGATCGTGTCTGTGCCGCTGATCTTTGCACCCTCGTTGCCTGCTTCGCCGTAACCCTCGCTCGGCGGGAGGACAGCGATAATTTGAGAACCAACCTTTTGGCCCTCAAGCGCAGTCTTGAAACCGGGGACGACCTGACCGGTGTTGAACGTCGATGGAGTTCCTCGAGCCCAGCTCTCGTCAAAGATCTCGCCCGTAGTCCAGTTCATACCTACATAGTGAACCGTGACGTCAGAATTTTCTTCGACGGTAGCCCCGTCGCCCTGCTTGAGCACGGCAACCGCTAACTCCGACGGCGGGTCGGTCGAAGGGGTCGTGATAGTCGGGCGACCATCCTCGTCTAGCTCAACGGTCGGGAAACCATCTTCCGCCGGCTGGTCTTTACCATCGGCGCGAGGAAGTGCAGGATCTGCAGGAGGATCAACCGACACAACATCGGCAACAAAAACGATGTCGTCGTCTGCGGCAACGCCGAGCTGCTCGCGAGCTGCGTCATCCGCGAAAGACTCCTCGGGCGGAATCACTCCGACAACGCGCGCGCCGGCAGTCGAGCACTGAATTGTCTTAACGATGCCCACAAGGAACTGCTCGGCATCAACGGGTAGCGGAGCAAGTCCGGCCTCGTCATAGGACGTAGCGGAAAGTTCTTTACCCGTGGCACCGCTGTACAACGTGAAGTGCACGTTTGCGATAGCGCCTTCAACGGCAACCACGTCGCCGTCACCCTCGATCGCCACTGAACGCTCAGTCTCAGCAACGTCGGTGGGGAAATCAATTGTCACTGTCGGTTTGCTTCCGAAGTCGCCGCTGGCCTCAACACCTGTCGAAGCAGAGCCCGCTGCTGTCGGTACGCAATCAGCTGACTGCTGAGCCGTCGTCGATTCGGTGGGGGCACAGGCGGCAAGAGATGCCACAAGACCGAGGGTCATCAAGAACGGAATCGCTTTACGCACAGGAACCTTTCACAGCAAAAACAAAGACCACTCATCCTCCCCTACCGTCGCTGTGTGTAGCGTGTGGAACCGCCGCTGGGTTCACTATCACCACAATGGCTGCCCGGGCGGGACCTAATCCTCAACGATGACGCGCGGCTGGTGAAGCACCGGAAAATTGACGGATGACGCGATGAAGCACTTCTGACTGGCCTCGGCGTGTGCATCCATGGCTTCGTCGACGCTACCTGCTGCGATCGTCACGATGGGCCGCAGGGTGACTGAGGTGAAGTGCCCACCCCCGTTGTCGGTCTGCTTCATGGTGCCAGACACCTCGTCGTGGTAGGCGGTGACGATAATTCCGCGACTGACTGCGACGTGCAGGTAGCTCAACATGTGGCACTGGCTGAGGGCGGCGATGAGTAGTTCCTCAGGGTTCCAGCGGTCAGCGGAACCATGGAAGACTCGCGCACTCGAACCATCAATGCCGTGTTTTCCCACAGCGGTGATCTCGTTGTGACGGGAGTACCCGCGATATTCGCGTGTGCCCTCGCCAAGGTTTCCCGTCCATTCGAGTCGCACTTCAAAGTTGTGGTCGATGTTCATCAGAATCTCCCTCGCCAGCATCCAGCTCAACGCCCGTGACTGCAGCGCACTCTCGCACTGCCGATCGAGATTCCACCGTAGCGCTCCAGCGTGTGATCTGCCGACTGAACTTCCTGGTGGGGCGGCCATCGCAGCACCGGGCTGAGATACCGCTAGCGTGGGATGGTGAATGCAACCCGCTCAAGCCCTGCCAACGTCCTTACCGTCGACGACACCGTGCAACTAGCCGTTCTGGAGCGGTCAGGGATGATCGAATCCCGCCACCTCGGAGCTGCCGTAGTACTCGCTCCCGACGGCAGAGAACTGCGAAGACTCGGCAACCCCGACGCGCTAATTTACCCGCGTTCCACTCTCAAACCCATGCAGGCAATAACCGTACTTCGATCGGGGGTGACGCTTACCGAGGAACAACTCGTACTCGCCAGCGCTAGCCACACCGGCAGTCAGCGCCACCAAGATGTTGTCGCATCAGCACTCGCCGCCTACGGACTCAGCGTCGACGATTTACGATGCCCACCAGACTGGCCCGCGGATTCGGATGCGCGACGCGCAGCTGACGCTCCAACCCGCCTCGCGATGAACTGTTCAGGCAAGCACGCGAGCTTTCTCGCGGCATGCGTTGTCAATGGCTGGCCACGCGAAAGCTACCTCGAGCACGATCATCCACTGCAGGCCCGAATCCGCGACACGGTCGTTGAGTTCACGGGTACCGAGTTGGCGCATGAAGGAACTGACGGATGCGGTGCGCCAGTATTCGCCATGAGTCTCACCTCGCTAGCCACGGCAATCCAGCGCGTGGCCATGGCCACGGCGGAGAGCGACCCGCACGCACACGCGCTTGTTAGCGCCATCCGGGCACAGGCGTGGGGACTCGACATGCCACAGGTTGCTGAAGCGATGGATACCTTGGGGATTATCGCCAAGCGCGGCGCGGAGGGGGTTCTGATTGCGGCAGCCCCTGATGGCACCACAACGACGCTAAAAGTTCTTGATGGTTCGATCCGCCCACTCTTGCCTGTCGGATTGTCGCTTCTCGCTGAAGTTGGAGCAATCGATAAGGACGCTGCCGCCGCCGTTATTGCAGTGACAACGGAAAAAGTACTTGGCCGCGGTTTACCTGTCGGTGAACTGCGCTTTCAGCTCTCCTAAAACTGCTCCGCGCTAGCGACGTGGGGCTAGCGCGTGGGCTTAACGCGAACTATCCCTTGCCGGTAATGCGGCGGAATTCTGCGTTAAACGCTTGGTCGTCCGTTGTGGTGAGCGTTCGGAAGATGCTGGCACGTGACATTGCTGAGGCGTTCGGGAACGTGAACTGGTTTTCGGCCAGCTTCGGGTAGTTCTCAATTGCGTATTCAAGCGTTCCATCGACGGGGCTTACGCACCGAATCCAGTCCACAACTTCTGCGGCATTTGCGGGCTCATAGTAGAAGTTCATGAGCTTCTCAGCGTTGGTCTTGTGCTGAGCACCGGCAGGAATCACGAGAGAATCGGTGAAGAACGTTCCGCGCGAACCCGGGAGCAAGAACTTGTACTTCTCGTAGCCTGCTTTCGCGTTGAGCACGGCGATATCTCCGGCACGAGCGAACCCTGCAATAGCTTCACCCGACTTGAACGTGTCGATGTAGTCACTGCCCATGACGCCAAGAATGTGCTTTGAGGCGAGGTGTTGCTCGAGCACCGCACTCGCTTTCTTGAACTCGTCGATTCCCCAACCATCTTGGGAAATATCAACACCCTGCGAGAGCAAAAGCATGCCCATCGTGTGACGCATCTCGGCAAGCACAACGACTTTTCCTTTGAGATCGTCTCGCCATAGCTGCTCAACGGCTGACAGGCCTTCAGGATATTCTTCTGTGTTCCAGGCGAGCCCGATAAAACCGCTCTGCCACGGCAATGAGTAGTCGCGGTTGGGATCGAAATCTGGTTGGGCCAGCGACGAGTTCAGGTTCACCTTGTTCGGGATGTTTTCTGAGTTGAGTTTCTGGGCGTACCCGAACCTGATAAGGCGGGCAGCCATCCAGTCACTGACGACGATGACGTCTGCCCCCGTGGGCTTGGCGAGCGCGAGCTGGTCTTTCATCGTCAAGTAGAACCCGACATTGTCTTTCACAACAGCGCGGTATTCAACGCTGATGCCTGACTGCTTCGTGAACTCCTTAAGCGTCGGAGAGTGACCGCTGAGGTCTTCGTCGAGGTACGACGGCCAGCTCGCCCACACCAGCGAGCTGTCACTTTCAGAAATATCAATAGCACTCGAATCACCCGGTGCAGCACATGCTGCAAGAGCTAGCGCAGTTGCGCCAAGCCCCGCTCCCTGCAATAGCCGCCTGCGGCTGAGTTGAGATTGCTTCGCCTGCAGCGCTAGCTGCTGGATCGATGGATCCTGCGGAAGTGGTCTCGTCACGTTTTCTCCTTCGCCCCCACCAATTACCCCGATGGTAGTGAGCGCAGTTTGGGTAGTTGTAGCCCCAGTTAGGAGGGGCTTTGTGGGCGCGTGGTAATAATTCCATGTTTTGCGCTGAAAATCGCGCCATAATTGTGCCCAATTCGGGTACCGCGCCGTTACGCTCTGGACTATGAAGATTGCTGTTCCCACCGAAATCAAAAATAACGAGTTCCGCGTCGCGATTACCCCAGCAGGGGTGCACGACTTAGTTGCACACGGTCACGAGGTTCTCGTTCAGTCGGGCGCTGGCCTTGGCTCGTCCATTACCGATGAGCAATATGTTGTGGCAGGTGCGACGCTAGCTCCGGATGCTGCGAGCACGTGGGCTGCAGCCGATGTGCTCGTGAAAGTTAAGGAGCCCGTGGCTTCGGAGTACCAGTACTTCCGTGAAGATCTCGTACTTTTCACCTACTTACACCTTGCTGCGGAAGAAGAACTTACTCGCGCTCTGCTCGACGCCAAGGTCACTTCGATCGCCTATGAGACTGTTCAGCTCCCATCGCGCGCGTTGCCGTTGTTGGCTCCGATGAGCGAAGTCGCTGGTCGTTTGTCCGCAATTGTGGGGGCAAATGTGATGCTCAAGCCCAATGGTGGTCCAGGGATGCTGGTTCCTGGTGTTCCTGGAACGCACCCTGCGGAGGTCGTGGTTCTTGGTGGCGGTGTCGCTGGAACGAGTGCTATTTCTGTCGCGGTCGGGCTCGGTGCCCAGGTGACGGTGCTCGACACGAACATTCAGCGTCTGCGTGAACTGGATGCTCTGTATGCCGGTCGCATCAAGACGATTGCGTCGAATGGTTTTGAGATTGAGCGGGCGCTTGTGACCGCCGATCTGGTGATCGGTTCCGTTTTGATTCCTGGAGCGAAGGCCCCCAAGCTAGTGAGCAATGAGCTAGTTTCGCGAATGAAGCCGGGGAGTGTTCTCGTTGATATCGCGGTGGATCAGGGCGGCTGTTTCGCAGACTCTCGCCCAACAACGCACGCCGATCCCACGTTTACTGTTCACGGTTCTGTGTTCTACTGCGTAGCTAATATGCCAGGCGCGGTACCCCACACGTCAACATATGCCTTGACTAACGCGACGATGCCGTACCTACGTGCTATTGCAAACCTGGGCTGGCGTGCAGCGCTTGCCGCTGATTCTGCACTGGCCTTGGGCTTGAACACTTTTGGTGGTTCCGCGGTGAATGCACAGGTTGCCGAAGCTCACGGACTCGTCCAGGCCCGCCTTGAGGATGCACTGCGCTAACGGTCGACGCAGTTCACGAAAGTGGTTGATGTGTAGTTCCTACGAGGGTAGTCGCACTCGGTCTGCGCCGCCGTCGATCAGCCTCCAGTAGTGCCCGGAGCCTGTGCTGAGCGGCGGCGGCAGTTCGCGCGTTCGCGCGACTTGGCGATAGTCGCTGAGGGTGCAGCCGTCTAGGAGAACTGTGGCATGTGCTCTTAGCAGTGCGAGAGCCCCCCAGCGGGACTGCCATTCATCAATCGATCCAACGAGGGCAACCGGTCGATCTGAGTCGGCGATGAGGAGTTCGCGCTCGGTTCCCTGTGCCCCTTCGAGGGTGCGCACGTGCCAGCCTGCAGTGGTAAGCGCGGCGACCGTCGCCCCCAGCCGGCTACTTCCAATCACAAGATTCTCGGCGGACGGCAGTGTCTCTGCAGCAGCGGGAACCGGATCGGGTGGATAGGTCCCACTCAGCGCTATCTGCACTCGTGCACCTTTCCATAGCCCACCCCCGACTGGCAGCGCGGAGGCATAGTCAGCGGATACTCCCCCCGAGAGCACGAAATCTTGTCTGCTGCCGAATCGAAGTCTCAGCGTGTTCGGAATCAGCTGGGCTACTGATTGCAGGGCCGGAGTAATGCGCTGAGCACTCGCGACTACCCAAATGTGGTGCGCCGGGCCTTCGCGCAGCAGTCGCGCGAGCCTGTCGAGCGCTGCAACACGGTAGTCATCGTCGAAGCGCGATATTGCCACATCGAGATCGTCAATTGCCAGCAGTGTTGGAAGGTTGTGGAGCTGCGGGAACTCGGGGCCATCGAGCCGAGCATGCAATTCTGCGAGAGTGTCCCAGAATCCGGCGGGTTCGAGGCCGCCCACTACGACCCGGAAGCCGGCCGCCGAGCCGCTGACGGGCTTCCTGGCGGCCTCGAGGTGAACTTTCGGGACAGGGTGCGCCGACGCTGGTGCAGAGATCGCAGCAGCGAATGTTGCGATCGCTACACTCTTTCCGCTGCCGGGCGCGCCCAGCATGAGCACGCTCCCCTCACTGGTCGGAGTCCACTCTGCTATACCGTGCCTTTGTTCGTGGGGCAGATCCGTGAGTCCGAAGGCCACCACTGCACCGCGCTCTGGATTCGAATTGCATGCAGCTCTGAGCGCATTCGACTCAGCTGAAGCACTCGATGCGCTTGGTACCGTGCTCCTTCGAAGCGTATCGTGAAGCTCCGTGACAACGGCGAGCGGGATAGTGTCGGCGAGAGGTTCGCACCAGGGTCGTCGCGGGCTCGATGGGGTCGGCCATCGCCGTGCGACCGTGATGACGTCACGAGGTGTGGCGAGAGCGAACTGCACCAGCTCGGCGGAAGACGAGCCATGAGCAACCCACGCTCGACCTTTTGCGCCCGCAGTTAGCTCGGCGGCGCGATCGCTACCGATTACCGCAGAGCTGTCGGCGCCATTGTTGACGCGCAATGAGATTCGGAGGTCAGCATTTGCGAGAAGTGCGTCGCGCACAACACCTGAGGGGCGCTGAGTGCACAGGATGAGGTGCACACCGAGAGATCGTCCGCGAGCGGCAATGTCGCTAAATAGCGCGTGAAGCTGGGGGTAGTCGCCCATCATTGCGGCAAACTCATCGACCACGATTACGAGGCGCGGAAGGGACCCGAGTTCAGCGATGTCTCTCACGCCTGCTTGCGCAAGGGCGCGTTCGCGGTGCTGAAGCTCTGCGCGGAGGCTTGCAAACGCCCGGCTGGCTGCAGTCTCATCGAGGTCGGTGATGATCCCGACCGTGTGTGGCAGTTCGGCAAGGTGAGCGAACGCGGAACCCCCCTTGAAATCTACAAGGAGAAACGTGACGTCGACCGGGGACGTTTCAGCCGCCATCGCAAGGACCCACGAGATCAATAGCTCGCTTTTGCCACTTCCCGTTGTTCCGCCGACGATCGCGTGCGGTCCGTGCTCTACAAGATCGAGCACGGTTCGGCCCTTCGCGCCCACTGCTGGTCGGCTGCACAACGAGCGCGCGCGTTTCGACGGTGAATCGGCGACCGCACCGAGTTGCTCGAGAAGCTGGCGGAACTCGACCACATCAGGAACTGCCCCATCACTGATCGCTAGCCCGTCCCGCGCGGCGATCTCGTGCGCCGCGAGCGCCCAGACCAGAGCCTGTTCTCGGCCGAGAAATGATGGATCAAATTCGCGTCGCTGATGCTTGTCAGGGTGACTGACGACGGCAATCATGTCACCGCTGACACGAATGACGATTCGATGCCCGCTAGGCACTTCTCGTTCGTTCGAAACAACACTGATCGATGCGCTCGGTGCATCCGTGCCCAACTCACCCCAGTGCACGCTAGCGCGCTCATGAGACCAACTTTCCGCATCCGCTCCACCATCAGAACGCAAAACCCGATGAGGCAGACAAGAACCCCATCGTTCAGCGCTCAACCTGCCGCGGAACCTCACCCAACTGGTCGTGGGGGAAAGAGTGCGAGCCAGTTGAATCGCCAACGCCCGCGCCAACGACAGCGCGATTGGCTCATTGCCAAAAATTGCGATCCCCAGTCGAGCATTAACCGCGATCGGAGCACCCTCCAGTCTGGCCGCATGATCGGCAAGCCGCTGATAGTGCTCATCAGTTGATGCGTCTACACGGTCATGAGCCCCGGTTCGCTCAAGCGAAAGACTACTGCGAACGCTGCCGTAGCCGAGGTGCACGGGTAGCACGTCGCGGGGCTCTCTCATCCACCGGGCCGAATCAGTAAGCACGTCTCGCACCAAGGAAATTGCTGGCGGCGTGCGTTCTGCGAGGTCGCAACTCTCTCGACGATGATGGGCATCAATCGCTGACTGCGTCGTCGAAACGTCCCGCGAGAAACGCGCTTGCTCTGCTCGCAACTTCTTGCGTGCCGTCACGCGCGAATCAATATAACTTCCTGTCGCCGCCAGCGGCCCCAAGGCAGCAAAGATCAGCGCGAACGTCGAACCTGTAATCAACCAGATCGCCAATGACGCGACGATCGGCACTGTTGCTGCCACGACCGGAAATCGAAATGGCGGGGCTGGCTGCGGCGCAGACGGCAAAGTGATTCGGGGATCATTGGCGCGGGATTCGGTCACATGCCTACTCCACCAGCACATGGCATCCTGCCACGGCACTCACCCACAGCCGTGGAGAGACTGCCCTCGCTGATTGCTGTGAGGGAGGCTTCGTCGGAAAGCTAACTCACAATGAAGAACTGTTCGCCAATCTCAACACGCGTGCCCCGCATTACCCGGTAGCGTTTGCCTGGCTCGCAACGCTTTGGCTCTCCTCCAGGCTCTCGAACAACACTTCCATTGCCTGAATACCGGTCGCTGATCCAGAATGCGCCCGCCATCTGACCAAACTCGAGATGAGTTTTTGATACAGATTTACTCGGATCAGTAATCGGGACCACGATGTCGAACTTCTCGGAGGGTTCCGGTGTCGGATTGCGCCCAACAAGCCCGGTGCCCGTCACGATCACACTGTCGCCGGTGCTGAACTGCAGCACAAATCGCGTTCCCGAGATACTGCGTTCCACGATCCGGGTGTCTTCTACGTCTTCCTCATCTGACGCAACCGACGCGAGCGGAGTAGGCGGCGCAATCGGCAACTCAACGCGGTGATGAAACATCGGTGGTGGCGCAAGAACCGAGCTGCCAAGAGCCGCTGCAGCCCCATCGTTAGCTGCGGAACTCTGAACACCTTCAGGCTCAGACTGCCCCTCACCATCACCGGGGTGGGGAACCGCACTGAGAGGCTCAAAGCTAGTCTTAACGGAATCAACCTTCACAACCGCGTCGTCGACGGCACTCGGAATTCGCGCGCCAGCCTCATAGTCGTCGTGTGTGACGTTCTCATCGCGTGAGAGCTCATCAGCGAGTGGCGCCAGCGCGGAGTCTGGCTCGAGCTCAGCATTGTGCGCCTGAGGAGGTTCTTCATGGGGCGCAGATTCTTCAGCATGCGCCACTTCTTCCGGCAACACAGCGACTCCTGCCGGCTCGTCAAATACTTCTTGGGTCTGCTGACTGTTGGACTCTGGCCCTGACTCTAACTTTGGCCCTGATTTTAACTCTGGCCCTGACTCCAACTTTGGCTCTGCCGTTTCCGTGACCGTGCTCGCACGCACGGTAGGTGTTCCCCACGGAAACGGGTCGAGCGCAGGCGCGCTAGTCGATCGGGATGTGGGCCCAACTCCGTGCTTAACAAATCCGCAAGAACCACAGAAAATATCGGACTCCGACAGAGACTCACCACACTGGGCGCACACAGCCTCGGACGAAGCCAATCTGGCCGACGCCGACTGCATTGCGGTGTGATCATTCGCACGAGTGCCCTCGACAGCGGGACCGACATTCGAATCGGGACCACCATTGCTTCCCGTCATTGCGTCGCGCGGCTGCGTTTCGAAAGCCTCGGATATCCGTGGTGCCGTGCCACTAATTGATGCCACATCAGACGCCGAGTCAACAGACTCCCTCGGTGGCGCTGGCTGCTCGCTCACACGCTCAGAGGCCACTGGAGCGAATCCAGATGCTCGTAGTCGGTCTGCTGTTGTGAAGACTGGCTCATCACCGAGTGGGCGCACGGGCCTGACCGGAGAACGATTCTGAGCCGGCGCAACAGCTTCCGGGCGCCCAACCTTGCTCAAATCGGGCTCAAATGGAGAACGTGGCAATGGAGAAGGCTCAACGAGCGGTTCAGGCTCAAAGAGAGCCTCAGGCTCAGCCTCAGGCATAACTTCAAACTCTGCGCTGTCGAGCGAAGCTACGTCCAGGTTGTGCGCTTCGTCTTCATCCGTTGTTTGCGATTCGTCGTTACTAGTATCACTGTTATCGTCGCGGCTGCCAGCGGAAATCTCGACCGAGTCATCCATGGTGATGGCGGTGTGCTCGTCGGCGGCGAGTTCACCGCCGTGACGCTCTACAGAAACGTCAGTGCCTCTCGTGTCCGACGCGGAATCACCCTCAACTGACAGGGAAAGATCCGACTCATCTGCCGGTGTGGGCCACGCGATCTCCTGCGGATTTGGCGCAGGCAGGTCGCGCCAGCGTGTTTCCGGCGCCGGGGCAGCATTCGAAACTCCACCAGAATCCGCAGCTGCTACCGCATCAGAGCTACCAGCGAGACTGTCAACGGCCCGAGGCTCCAGCGCGGCAGCGTCCGCTGGCTCCGCGGAATGAGCAGACCCTTCGGTCTCGCCGGAAATCTGCGCAAGAGCCAACGGATCGCCGAGCTGCAGAGCAGGGATAGCTGCCGCGTGTGCGTGTCCAGCGTTATGCCGACCTTGTGCATCTGACCGTGACGTTTCGTTCACTTCGTCACGCACAGCAACTCTGGCCGAGCTCGAATCCTCGTCCGCAATTACGGCAATATCATCCTGGACGTGAAGTGCAGTTGTTGTCGCGCGAACGGTATCACCGGATGAGGCTGCCGCCGAGCTGACTGCGTCAGTCGTTTCGTTCGTGAGATGGCGTGGTGCGGTTAGCGATTCCACCGCCTGAGCCTTCTTCGCGGCTCGTTTCGACCGCGCAGATTTCGACCGTTTGGGCGCTGCATCAGCACTCCGGCGGGCGCGGCGGGACATGGCGGGCCGCCCACACTCGGCGCAGTAAACAGCATCGGCGGGCAGTTGCGTCGCGCAAAAAGAACAAATCACGGGTAGTCCTCTATCGCTTAAACAGACTTGTGACACTATAACCACCGAGCGATCGCAGCGATATTTTGGTCCTGAACCGCGCCCAGCGCGACAGTCCAGTGTGGAGCTGATTTTCGAGATCGGTAACGTTCGTCCAGAACGCCTCTACCTCGTCTGACTTCGGATCAGCTCCGGAGAAAATTGCGCGGTCCGCATGCACTGCGAGATCATGTGCCGCGGGTTCTTGTACAACCGCAGCAACCTCCGTTCGGGTTCCTGACAGTGGCGGCGAGTAGCCGTGGTCAAGTAGCGAGTCCTCAAATTCTTGCCAACCGCCGCTGATCTGCTCCACGGTGGAGTTGGCACGCCGACGCAGTAGTCGACGTCGCACTTTCGCGGCAATAATTAACAAGAACGGCGCGGCAAGCACGAGAATCACGAGCAGGGTCCAGCCGACGGTTCGCAGAGCAGCAAGAATCGCTTGGAGTACGGGGTCGAGACCAGGCTGAAGTGCTTGCTCGCTGTCCGGGTTTGACTGTCGATTGAGCGTGTCTGACTCGATCTCGGGCGGTTGCACGATGGTTTGTGGGCGCGCAACCTGTGCGGTGTCGTTCGGATCCTCATCCGGAATTTCCCGCAGCGGCGGATTCGGGTCAAGAGTCACCCACCCGTACTGTGCCGTATTGACTTCAATCCAGGCAGTGACATCACTGCCACGAATTTGTTGGTCTGACGTCACAAATCCGAGAACAACGCGGCTGGGAAAACCGAGCTCGTTCGCCATAATGGATGCTGCTACGGCGTATTGCTCTCCGTCGCCAATCATCCGTGGCTCGGTAAAGAGCTCAGCAATACGATCCGCTGAGTGACCGGATCTGCTTGGCGGCTCATCTACCCCCACACCATGGCTGATGTAGCCGTCGGCGGCGAGTCCTCTGAGCATTGCGGCAAGACGCTCCCCCGGTTCCGTCACACCGCGCACATACTGGTCCAGTTTTTCGGTGAGCTCATCAGGGGATACACCGATGGGAGGAACTTCGGCTGTTCCTGGCATGAGCGACGAAATTTCGTCGGCACCAGGTTGAACAGGAAGCACACCCTCGAAGGTGTAGCTGTCGCCGCTTTGTAGTCGTTCCGTCACAGCAGCCGTGCCCGATACTTTGTTGTAGTAGAACGAGTCGTTGAGTTCTGATGCTCGGGATCCCTCGAAGTCCACTTCTTCAAACAGCCCAACTGTTGGTACCCACACACCCGTGTAGTTCGCGATCGTGATACTCATCGCGACGGGGCTGCCATCAACGTCTGACTGGTCGAAACGAGACGGAACACGAGCGAATGATCCGGATGCGTTAGTAACACGACCGCTGCCTACCGCGTAGACGACACCGTCGTAACTGTCGAGAGTTGCAAGCCTGACGCTCGTTCCTAGCGGAACACCGGAAACCTCGAACAGTACGGAGTTCGCCGTTGCTGGTTGCCAGTAGCGCCGAAACCCGGAGAGGGGACTCACATAATCTCGCGGATCAAACGGCTCAACTATGGAAGTGCGCAGAACAGAGCGGTCGTTCTTCGGCGGAAGTGCGTTTGCCATACTGACAGCCGCGCTTGCAGCAATCGAGAGAATAATGATCGCGCTAATGACCGTGCGGGCTCCAGCAAACCCAAATTCACGCTTGCGTCGAGCCATGCCCGGCGTGTCGGTTGCCGCCTCGAGGGCGTTGACTGTGTCACGGCGGCGGCGCCAGCGAAGCCATACCAGCGTCAGCGCAATAGCAACCAGAAGGGTGATCGCAAGGGTCACCGGCCGATCAGGGTAGGTAGGGCCAAACGCTACTGCGACGAGGAACACGATAACCGGGGGAATCACCGCGAGCTCCGCTGACTTTGTGCGGAAAGCAATGCTCAGGGAGGCGACCGTGGCACCTAGTACGAGCACTAAGGCGGGCACGAGGAGAGCCTGATAGCTGCCAACAGGTAAGGAAATGGTGAGAAGTTGCTTCCATCCCAACGCGACGCCAAAAACGAGATCGAGAAGTCCAGCCAGTGTGGGGAGGACCGAATACTGGGTTTCTGAAGGAACGGCAATCGGCACTCCGATCACGAGAAAGGCAATGAACGTGGCGAGAGTCGTGGTCACGAACGACCACTTTCGCCACAGCGCAACAAGAGCCACCACAGTTCCGGCAATCACGCTCACCGTAACGAGAGTGATCAGCGCCGGGCTTCGATAGATCGGCCACAGTGCTGCGGATGCGAGCGAGATTGCGAGCCAGAGCAGTGCCGTGGTGACAACCACGAATGTGCGGGAGACGGTGCGAGTCATCCTGCCGCCGATCGCGCGAGCGCCCGCTTGAGGTCCTCAAGGTAGCCGATTGTCAGCACACTCAGTCCGGCAACTCGGCGCAAGCCGGGGACTGTTTCTGGGTCGCAGACGATTGCAACCACTTCCACATTTGCGGCAAACTTTGTCGACGCTGCACGCAGCTGTTGAGAGGTCACAGTGGAACCGCAAATGAGGAACGCGACCGACACTCCATTGGTCTGTTCGGAGGTGACGCGCGCCACGTCGACGAGGCGCAGTGCGGTTTCTGCACTCTGCACTCGTGTGAGGTCGTCGAGCAGCCGCATCCCGGTCAAGGTCGATAGTGCTCGCACAGCAAAGATCTTGCGCTTGGCGAATTGCGGAGTTTGCTCACTCGCTACGACTGTCACGGTGCGAGCATCCCTAATAGCTTGGGCACCGAGCGACCCAGCAACGCTAACGGCCATCTCAAATTCGTATTCGCTCGCGTAGTCTGCGGTAGCCAAGCTCAAGGCGATCACTAAGTGACTGCGGCGCGTTTCTTCGAACTGACGCACCATATACCGACCGGTGCGTGCGGTTGTTTTCCAATGGATGTTTCGGCGTTCATCGCCTGGCAGATACTCGCGCAGCGCGTGAAACGAGATGTCGTTATTTGTGAGATCTTTCGTCGGGTTTCCCTCAAGGTCCCGGATCAGACCGGTGCTGACGCTCGGGATGCTGATGGTGCGTGGGTGCACGAATACTTCTGCAGATTCTGTCCACACCAGTTCGCGGCGCACGAGACCAACCGGGTCGGCCCGCACGGTGCGTACTGGCCCAACGCGGATCACCCCGCGACGATGGCTCGGGATGGGGAATTCATGGGTGGCAGAACCGCCCGGCCGGATGCTCGGTAGCACTGCCTCGGCAAACGTTGCAGCAACCGGGATTTCGGCCACGACTCCCAGGCTGCGTCGCCGACCACCGTTGACGCCGCGCACTTCGCCACTCGCCGGTTCGCCTACGACGACGCGCCGCCGCTCAACGTGAAGACTGATCGCCAACTGGCTGCGACCAAAAAGGTAGATTGCGGCCATTAGCGCGACCGCGATACAGGCGTAGCCAACGACAACCAGTTCAAGCCACGCAAGCGAGTATCCGGCGATTAGGGTGGTGGGGATCAGAGCCAGCACGACCCACCCAAGGGGTGTCACGACTGACGTGATCCGCGTGACGTAGCGCGAGACTGCGCTGCGCGCGACGACAACAAAGCGCACAATGGTGACGATGAGGTCTGCAAGAAATCCGGTGCGGTAGCCAACGATCCGCGTTCGGGCGTTATCGAGGCCGCGGACGCTCGTCGGAAACTCTGCGTCTGAGCGCGCTCGTTCGCCGCTCGGGTCTAGGTGTTCCGCTGCGGGTTGTCGAGGTGGCTCGCGTTTAGCCGGGCGCTTCAGAAGCGAACTCACACGGCTTGCCGTTCCGTGGGTGGAGGATTCTCGATCAGAATCTGGGCGATAACGCTCGATGCAGTCACACCGTCAAACTCAGCTTCAGCATCGATCACCAGTCGGTGTGCGAGCACTGGCTCGGCAAGGGCCTTCACATCGTCAGGCACTACGTAGTGTCGACCGTTGGATGCTGCCAAGGTTTTGGCGGCGCGCATAAGGGCAAGAGCTCCACGAACACTTACTCCTAGTCGAACCTCAGTCGCGCTCCGGGTTGCTTCGACCAGGCGACTCACGTAGTCCTTGATCGTGGGATCCACGTGAACGGTGCGAGCAAGCTGTGCCATCTCTACAACGAGTTCCGCACTGACGACCGAGTCAATCTTGACCGAGTGCGCCGCGACGCCCGCACCATCAAGAATGCGCAGTGTGGATGCGCGATCCGGGTAGCCGATGGATGCTTTCATAAGAAAGCGGTCTAGCTGTGCTTCGGGCAGGCGATAGGTTCCAGCTTGCTCGATGGGATTCTGCGTGGCGATCACCATGAAAGGTGCGCCAACAGGATGGGAGATGCCGTCGACGGTGACTTGCCCTTCTTCCATTACTTCGAGCAATGCGGCTTGGGTTTTGGGGCTCGCGCGGTTGATCTCATCGGCGAGCACAATGTTGGCAAAAATCGGTCCGGGATGAAACTCAAACTCGTTATCTCGCTGGTCATAGATGCTCACGCCGGTGATGTCACCCGGAAGCAAGTCAGGCGTGAACTGAATGCGGTTGGTCGTTCCTGAGACGCTTTGCGCAATAGCGCGAGCGAATGACGTCTTTCCCGTTCCGGGGTAGTCCTCAAGCAAAAGATGGCCTTCGCTCAGCAGCGCAGTGAACCCGAGGCGCACGACGAACGTTTTTCCGAGCAGTATTTGCTCGACATTGGTGACGAGCCTGTTGAAGCTTTCGGCGAACCATGCGGCTTCATCGGGAGTCATGGTCATAGCGAACCTCTAGTCATAATCGAATCCGTTGTACGTTCTGTCGTAAGTTTGCCCGCCGTTGGCGATCACACGTACAACGAGGGTCGGGGTGTCCGTAAGGGCGGCGTCGGCATGACAGCTACCGCCCGGCGTACTGGCGTCAGCTATTTGCCACGGGCCAAGAGCCGTCGCGCCTCCACAGCGGTAGTTCACTGCCTCGTAGGTTCCTGTGGGCCAGTCGAGCCACTCAAAGGTTCCGCTCTGGTTGAGGAGGTCGCCGTCTGTAGTAAACGTCAGGGTGCCTACGGATGGGTTCACGGGAACTCCCAGCGCGAACGGTGCTGACCAGCTGGGTTGGCAGATGGGGCCGGAACCATAGCTTCGGCAGGCACGCACCTCGACCGAAATGTACTTTCCGTATTGTTGGCCGCCATCTGCGGTCAGAAACGAGCCAAGCGCAACAGGACCGAAAATTGTTCCGGGAACACTGCCACCACTCAACCGGTAGTAGAGGGTGTAGTCGCTGGTGAGCGGTTCACTGCCCATCATCCCGCCGTTGACCGTGAAGTCGAATCGGTTGCCATTCGGCACGGGTCCGGCGGTGTTGAGCGCGGTGACGACAGCTGGCGGGGTGTGTGCGATTACCGTTGGCGAAGCGGTGCACCCTTGACCATTGTTAGCGAAGACGAGCATCGTGTAGGTGCGGTTCGGCGACAAGCCCGAGAATGTCGTCGATGTTCCGCTTCCCACCGCTGATAGCGCCGCACCATGCCTTGTGATCGAACCGTTGGCGGCGCAGGTAGGAGCGGTGCCGGTGTATGCGGCGGCGGTGTACTCGGTGACTGGTCGGCCATTCTCGTTGAATGCTCCCACCCACGTAAGCGCGACGGTGCTGTCGTTGACAACACTCGCTACCGGTGCGGTGAGCGCGATCGGCGGGCCAGCAGGAATCGCGCTGCGGGGCTCGCTGGTATTCCAGACCGAAAGCGCGGTGTATGCAGCGTTGCGGGGGCTCACCGTGTAGGCAACCGCGACGCCGTTGTCGAGCACCCACGTGGATGGGGTTTCCCAGGTGCAGGTGGAGCTATCGCACTGAGTCAGCCCAAGCGAGGTCTCAAAACCGCCAACGACAACGCGATAGCGGTCTACGGGCGAACCACCGGTTGGCGTCGGCACTGCGTTCCAGGTGAGTCGCAGTCCGTGGTCGAGGGGGGCTGCGCTGAGCGCGGTCGGCGCAACCGGGATGATGTCGGACCAGACCGCATCGGCCAACGTTACGGCGTCAGACTCCCCGATTGCGTTGATCGCAACGACTGTCACTTTGACTGCGTTGCTTGGCCCGTTTCCCGTCGTTGCGATTGCACATGTGGTGCCTGCGCACTCGGTCGTATTCACGACGACAGCGCCCGCTTTTGTTGTTACCCGGTACGAGCTAATTGCAGAGTTGTTCGCCGGCCCTGCGTTCCAGCGCATCATGATGGTTTTGTCTCCAAAGCCGCTCGGGCCGAGGTTCGACACCGGGTCGGGTCGATCCTGAACGGAAACGACGACGGTTCCCCAGACGTAACGACTCGCGTCATTGGTTGCATCCGCGACGCGATACTGAAGATTCACGTCACCCGGCACTGCCCCGGCCGAGACTGTGACGGTCAGCGTGCTGTTGTCATTACTGGGAACGATGGAGAGTCCAGCGGGGATTGTGCCTCCACCGAGTCCACGAATGTCGACTACGCGAAGCGGTGCACCCGGGAATGGGTTAGTCGAGGCATCGTTGGCGAGAACATCGACGACGGTTGTCTGCCCGCGCTTCGCGATCGCGAGATCCGCAGCGGGGCTTGCAAGTGGTCGCGTGGAGGGAACCACGTTTAGTTCGATTCGGCCTGATTTGCCTTCGGAGAGATCATCACGCACCCCGAGTGAGAGTGAAGTTCGGGTTCCCTTCACCGCGTTGGTGTTGGCCCGAAGAGTCAACGCCGTGCCATCGAGCGAGTACGTGAAACCTTCTGGCAGCGGGCTGAGCACTGAGTACGCGAGCTCATCGAGGTCATCAGGGTACGGGTAGTTGGTCAGCTTGAGGAGATCGATCTCTTTCTCCTGGCCGGGCTCAAAGTCGATCACCGCACCGCCGAACACGGGTGCTTGGTTGTCACGCGGAAGCACATCGATCGACAGCACAAGAATTGCCGTGCGCCCGTCGGGGTCTGTCGCCGACGTACCATCTGTTACTTCAAACGAAATGGATGCCGGCCCGAAATACTTTTCGGCAGACGTGTAAACCAACGTGTCTTCGTCACGCACGAGGTCAGCACCATCACTGTGCGTAGCCAGTACAGTGCTTGAGTCCGTTAGGCGAACCGGCTTATCTCCGACAGCGATGATGTAGTCGTTGAGGTCGATAACAAGAGTGCTCTCGCTATTGACAGTGAGTTTCTGCGCACGGCGATCGATCTGCGGCAATGCATCGTTGTAGCCGGGCACTCTGATAAAGGCGTAGCTGAATGCAGTGGGGTCGACCGGGTTCGTTACACGGAACGGGATGATCTGCCCCACATCCTCGACCGACACTTCGATCTTTTTGTCTGCGGTCACACGCGCAACGTCTCCGAACCCGGTATAGATCGCCAAGGAGAGCGTGCGCGGGTCACCGTCGGCGAAGAACACGTCGGCAAGAACATCGACGGTTACTCGGTTGCGATCGAGTACGTCTGAGAGAGTCAGCACGCTGTCCGTCACCACCGGGTACGCAGGCTTGGCGTCAGGGTCTACGGTTACGCGGATAAAGTTCTGGCTCGAGCCACCGGTTTCGTTTTCGATCACATAGATGATTCCGTAATCACCGGGGACGGCTGGCGGCGTCACGTTGACCACATCGCCATCGATTTCTGCGAGGGTAGTCGGATCGTTGGGTTCAACGGAAACAACGGACAGTGGGCTTCCGTCAGGGTCAGAGTCATTGGCAAGCACCTGCACTGACACCGTGATTCCCGGCTTCACGGTCACTTCGTCGATGATCGCAACCGGGTTTCGAGCACCATCAATTCGAGGGCTGATCCCAATGTTGATTTCACCGTTCGCTCGCGCACCCAGAGAATCAATCAGCGTGTAGCTAAAGGTGTCTGTTCCGGCCGAGTACTCTCCAGCCTGATACACGAAGGTGTTGGAGTCGACGTCAACGACAGCGCCCTTGCCAGGGTTGGTCGCTTGACCAAGAAGTTGTACCGAGTCACCATCCGGGTCTGCTGACGTCAAGGGGATTTGCACCCGCACGGTGTCGCCGGCAAGCACACGAGCGGTCACTGTCGGCGGTACCGGTGGGTTGTTACTTGCAGGATCGAGCTCGCGCACCGCAATGCGCACGATCGCGGTCGCTGACTGACCATCGGGACCTGCGACTTGATATGCCGCGGTGAAGTTACCCGTGCGGTCAGGCGCGAGATAGCGCAGCACCTCGCCCGAGGCAAACAATAGTCCCGAGTCTTCTGGCAGATCCTGTGCCAGCTGGGGAACGAGCGTCAGTTCAAGACCATCGGGGTGCTCGTCGTTCTGAAGCACGCGGATGTCGACAGCTTGCCCGACGCGGACCGTCACCGAGTCATCGTTCGCGATCGGCGCCTGCAGCCGGGACGGAGCCGGAATTTCGACAACAGTGATCACGCCGACCGCATCCGCAAGTCCATTGCTGATTCGGTAGTTGAAGCTCACAGGACCGTCATCGAGCGGAGCTTCGAGGCTCACTCGAACGAGTCGCTGCTCCAAGATTTCGGCACGAACTCCGGACCCTTGGCGCAAGTTCATGATTTCAGTAACGAGCAGAACGCCGCCGGCCGGATCGACGTCAGTGCCGGCGACATCGATTCGTTCGTTCTGAAGTGTCTGCACAAAGATCGTCTTGGGCACCGTGATCGGCGACGTGTTTGCATCTGGCGGCGCAACGACATCAATGCGCACGATTGCCGTGTGGGTCAGGTTGCCATCCGTTACGACGTATTCGAGGTTGTGGCTGCGAATCTCGTCACTCGTGAATCGGAATGTTCCTGTCTCATAGCTCGGCAAGACCTGTGCGCCGGTCTTGGCGGGAACGCTATTGAGGCGGATGTTTCCGTTGCCGCCGCGAACATGGTCCAGTGGCGAGACAGTGACTTCCTTGCCCGCATAGGCGAGCACAACGAAGGGATCAGCCTCGATCGGCACCTCCCCGGGAGGTTTGACCGAAACGGAGATGCTTCCCGAGCTTTCGCTCTCACCATCGGAGACCACGAGGGTGACAATCTTGAGCTCGCCACCGGCACCGGAATCCGAGAAGACGACGTCGCCGCCTGGCTTGTAGCTCACGGCATCTGGTGCCGCGACCGATGCGTTCGTCAAGTAGAAAGGGTCGCCGTCTGGGTCAACCCAGTCACCGAGAATCTGATCGGTGACGCGGCCACTCGTTTGCACAGTAAATTTTGTGGCGCGCATTTGCTGCGGTGGTGAGTTCTCTGACTCGGCACGAATCTCAACGACGACGTTCGCCGTTGCCGTACCTCCGCGGCCATCGCTCACCGTGTAGCCGAAGGTGACCTGACCACTCGCTCCCGGCTCGAGAGTGATTTGGATCTGCTGACGCTCATTGATGCGGTCGATTCGGCCGAAACTGGCATTGATTGTCGGCAAGGCTTCGACAACAAGAACGTCGCCGTTCGCGTCGTAGTCATTCAAGAGCACCGGCAGCACCGTTGAGCGGCCTGAACGTGCCCCGAACACATCGTCGACGGCGACCGGCGGTTGTTGCACTTTGTCGACCTCTGGTTCAAGATCGAGAAGATTCTGTTCGACTTCTGGTTTTTCTTCGTCAGTGGTGATGAGTTGGTTCCAGTTGTCAATAAGTTCACCGTCACCCTGCACCGCCCACGTGCGGCCAGTGAGCCGGTCATTGAGCACAGCTCGCGTGCCATTCACAGAATACGAAAGCTGCGCATTGGCTTCCATTTCGGCCAATCGAAGCATCACCCCATCACCAGCATCGGCCGGACACCGTCGCCAGTTCTCACCGCTCGTCCATGCGGCAAACTCGCAATCACCAATTCGCAGCGGAGGTGCTGCCAGGCCGGATTGGCCGGTCGCGAGCCCAACCGCCGCGGCACCGTTTAGGGGAACGCTCAGCACGCCAGCGCTATATCCGATCAGTACGCGCTCTCCCCCGGCAGAGGGGATCTGAAGCACTGGATTGTTGCCGCCATCGATGAGGCCGGTGAGGTCAACAGTTCTTCCCTCTATATGCAGCAGTTGAGCATCCGCGTCGAGGATTGCCCACTGGCCGGCAACCGAGGTGATGCTGAGTTCAGCGGTGGTGTCGAGATCGAGCGTGACGCTGGACTCAGCGGTGTCCGAGATTGCGGCGTTCACTCGGAACAACTGACTAGTTGATGGGGAGAACGCGAACAACAGCCCGTTTTCGTCGACGCTCACAATCGCGTCGGCACCCAGGCTCAGCGATGCAGCCGACTCAGCATCGAAGTTGAGGAAATCGTCGTAGGAGCGGATCCACACCTCGCCAGTGCCGTGCTCGAGCACAACAACATTGTCGGCGGCGAAGTAGATCTCTGGTTGGTTCGGTGGCAGCGCGACACTTTCGGCGACCTCCGAAAGCGCAGGATCGACAACGTCGATCGCGCTTTCAGCCCGATCGAAGAGCAAGACGTTTTCGCCGTGCTGGACAACTTCAAGGTCAGCACTCTGGGCGTTCACCACGGAATTTATTTCGAGGACCTCAGTGCTCGCACGACCGATCGCCTGCTGCTGGTTGTTGGCCACCCACACTGCGCCATCGGCAAGGTCGACCCGCTGCGCGGTGTACCCCGTCGACACAACCGCGGCCGTCGCTATCATTGCGACGATCGCGGAGATACTCACCACGCCAACAACAGTTGATCGTCGCGCGCCGCGCCATCCCTTAGCCACAGCCACAACCACAACCACAACCAGAGTTAGCTGTCGTCATGGCAACACCGCACACTTCTGAGCGCTCGACGGCCCTGATTTGCCGTCGCGGGTCACTGTGACGGAAATGCACACGTTCTCGCCTGATTCAGCGTCGACAACGAAACTGGGCTCACGCTGCTGCACTGGCGCTTGCCCGTCGGTCGTCGTGATTTGGTAGGAGTCGCCCGCTTCAATTCCCGGGTCCGCCCACGAAAACTCAACCACATCGCCAGACACTGTGGCACTAATGTCGCTGACCGTTGGGATATCGCTCGACCGCGACTGCAGCTGAGTGAACGTCACGGTCGCACCCAGAACCACGATAAGTGCGGCAACAACTATGCCCGCCCAGGCGACGGCTTGCATACCGCTGCCCCGAGGAATCGAATTCGAACCCGTCTTTCTGCGTGACATCTTGTCGTCGACAGCCTCGCTATCGAATGCACCAAAGCTCTCGTCGATCGCAGCCGGACGTCGACGTTTGCGGCGCTGTGCGGAAGACACGGGCAGTGCTTGGCCCGGCCGCACCCGCGTGCGATCTTCAAGTTCAGCAACTGTAGCAAGCGCCCAGTCATCCATCGCCACTTCGATGGGGGTCTGTGACAGCCCAAGTTCGGACTCAACAGACTGGAGTTCGTGCACCAGCTCTAAGACGCTGCCTTGACGAGCTTCGGGCTTGCGCGACATCGCACGATTCAGCGCGCGCTCTAGGCTTTCGGGCACATCACTCCGGCCCGTAGGCCGAGGCTTTGCACGGTTAATGCGCGAAATGAGATCCGTGGACTTGTTTGACTCCCCCGGCACCTCAAACGGTGACCGGCCGGCGAGAAGCGAATAGACTGTCGCAGCGTATGACCACAGCTCAGATTCAATCGTGCCCGCTGTCTCATCCATCAAGACTTCGGGCGCTGACCACGGGATTGACATGCCGACCGCTTCGAGATTCTCGGACTCGCTGAGCGTCGCCGCAATACCAAAATCAGAAAGTACCGGATGCCCATAAGCGGTCGTCAAGATGTTCGACGGCTTGATATCACGGTGCAGCACGCCAGCGCGATGGGCAGTCTCAATTGCACTGCCAATCTTGATCGCAATTCGCAGCACCTCGGGAACAGGCAGTCGCTCCGCACGATACCGCTGACTCAGTGTTGACGAGCACAGTTCCATCACCAAGTAGGGCCGTCCATCAGACGAAACGCTTGCCTGATACACCGTAAGGATCGATGGATGAGCACTAAGCTGCGCCATCAGATTCGCCTCAGCCTGAAACATCTGGCGAACCTGATCGTTGACGACCTCGCTCAACATGACCTTGACAGCAACCTGTCGTCGCGGCATATTTTGTTCGTAGAGGAATACGTCAGCGAAGCCGCCAGAACCGAGAACGTGAACGTGCGAAAAACCCGGGAGCGCAGGGGGATCTGAGGGCAGTCTTCGAGCCACAGCACACCCCTAACATGTCGACGAGTTCGACCATTCTAAGTGAGCAATTAGCCCAATATCCCGATTCTGCCCCTTGTTTGGGGTCAGAAGGTCAGTCCCCAGTATGGAGGACCGACCGCTTAGTCCACTGTAGGTACTTCTAACACATCCACGATGATTGCCGTGATGTTGTCGCGACCGCCACTATCGAGCGCAGACTCGAGCAAGCTCGATATCGTCTCTTCGGTCGGGCGACGTTCGGCAAGTTGCCTCGAGAGTTCATCCTCCGGAACCTCGCGTGTGAGCCCATCGGAGCAGATCAACAGACGCTGGCCGCGGCGGATTGGCACCATCCAAAAATCTGGTGACGGTGCCGCATTGAATCCGATGGCTCGCGTGATGATGTTTGCATCAGGATGATCGTCTGCCTCGTCACGGGAAAGGACTCCCGCATCCACCATGTCTTGAACGACAGAGTGGTCGCGGGTGATCTGGGTGAGGGTATCGTCTTCGAACGAATAGACCCGGCTGTCTCCGACGTTGAATACCGCGAAGCATGCTGATTCGTGGTGTTCTGTGACTACGGCACCGGTGACAGTAGTTCCGACTCCCAATTCGCTGTCTTGAGCAATCAGGCCGATATAGTCTGTCGCTCTCTCTAGCGCGCGTTCAACCGCTCGGGCGGGTAAGAAGTCTCCCGTGATGGCATCGTCAAGTCGTTCGACAACGGCGGCGCTTGCAAGATCACCCGCAGAGTGGCCGCCCATACCGTCTGCAACGGCAAACATCGGCGATCGAGCGACATAGCTGTCCTCATTTGCGGTGCGCCGATAGCCGGTATGCGTGCCCGCTGCCCACGCAAGCGTGAACTTCTGATCTTTTCGCCCTGGCAGTGCGATGGTGTGGCCCGAGTTGTTGCCGCCGATTTCGGTCACGGCTACCTTCCTGCGCGATTTACTCCGGACGCTGCCGTGGCAGAATCCGAATAATGTTTCCGTCTCCAATATCCACTAGCGTGCCTGCAGATACGACTACCGACTCACCCTGCCGAAGTTTTCGCGCAGCATTGCCCGGTACTTGAACGGCAGAGCCATTTGTAGATCGGAGATCTGTCACGATAACCGAAGAACCCAGTTGCCGCACTTCAACATGGGTTTCAGACACTTCACGGTTCGGAGATCTGACCGCAATGAGTCTTGGCCCTACGCCCCGAACGATACGAGGAGGACGGGGATCGCGCCCGAAGACACAGGGGTGATCTAAATTGTGCGCGCCAGCGGCACCATCCAATTGCACACGGTAGTAGAGCGCTGATGCTTCGAGAGAATTCTCAGTGGGTGCGCGCGAGGCGCTCACCTGCTGGGCCGTGACCTGCGAAGGCATGCGGGGAGAAAGCTGGACGGAGGTCTGGTCGGGAACCGCCCCAAGCGCGCCACCACTGGCGGATCCGACAACGGGCCGCAGCGCGACGGGCCGTTTCCGGGACGCGAGAATGATTGTGTCATCAAGGTCGGGCTCAGTCGGCATCGCTATGGGGCGTTCGCCCGCGGTGATCGTGTCGTCGAAGTCTTGCCTCACGCCGCAAGTTTAGGCACGCTTGCCGATTTCTCGTGGGAACACGTCACGCTTGTCCGATAAAACTCATCACGTGCTTGATCCGCGTGTAGTCCTCAAAGCCGTAGCTCGAGAGGTCTTTTCCGTAGCCGGAATGCTTGAAACCGCCGTGCGGCATTTCGGCAACAATCGGAATATGGGTGTTGATCCACACGCATCCGAAGTCCAGGTATTTGGCGAATCGCATGGCGCGTGCATGGTCTCGTGTCCACACGCTTGAGGCGAGCCCATAGTTCACATCGTTGGCCCACTCGAGGGCCTGGTTCTCGTCCGCGAATTTCTGCACCGTGATGACCGGGCCAAAGATTTCGTTCTGGACTGCATCATCGTTCTGACGCAGCCCCGAGACGATGGTCGCCTCGTAGAAGTAACCCTTCTGGCCTTGACGCTGGCCGCCGAGTTCTACGCGTGCATGCGAGGGCAGTTCGTCAACGACTCGCGAGACCTGGGCGAGCTGATTGACGTTATTCACCGCACCGAAGTAGACGTCTTCGTCGGGAGCACCGGTCTTCGCGTTTTCCCGAGTCCAGTTCACGAGTTCGGTTACGAACTGATCGTGCACGTCCTCGTGAACAATAACGCGTGTCGCCGCGGTGCAGTCCTGACCGGCGTTGAAATAGCCTGCCGCGCCAATTCCGGCGACGGCAGCGCTGAGGTCCGCATCCGCGAAAACCACTACGGGAGCCTTGCCTCCCAGCTCCAAGTGAACCCGTTTGAGGTCGACGGATGCCGCTTTCGCAACTTCCATACCGGCCCGAACCGAGCCCGTGATTGAGACCATTTGCGGCGTTTTATGATCGACCATGAGCCCACCGGTCGTGCGGTCGCCCGTGAGCACATTGAAGACACCGGCGGGAAGGAACTCGGCAGCGATCTCCGCGAAGAGAAGCGTCGCCGACGGGGTTGTATCGCTCGGCTTGAGCACCGTTGTGTTGCCAGCGGCAATCGCCGGTGCCACCTTCCAGACCGCCATGTTGAGCGGGTAGTTCCACGGCGCAACCTGACCGATGACACCAATCGGCTCACGACGAATCGACGAGGTGTGGTCTTTCATGTACTCGCCTGAGGCCATTCCTGACAGATGACGGGCTTCTCCGGCAAAGAAGCGGATCTGATCTACAGACAACGAAATCTCGTCGGCTACCAAATTCGCTCGAGGCTTGCCGGTGTCTCGTGACTCCAGATCAGCAAATTCTTCTGCGCGAGCTTCCATTGCATCAGCAATCCGGAAGAGAGCGAGTTGTCGTTCTGATGGGGTGGTCTCACCCCACGTCTCAAACGCCGCCGCAGCAGCGCCATACGCATCGTCAACGTCGACGGCGGAGGAAACCGGTGAGGTTGCATAGCTGTCCTCGGTTGCGGGATTGACCACATCGAAGCCGTTCTCGGTGCGGGCGGCAACGTATTCGCCGTTGATGAAGTTTCGAATCTCAGTAGTGCTCATTCCACCAAGATACATACCATGCGATCAGGAATCCACTGTTAAACTGATGATTTCCGCCGTGAACTGGCGATTTTGATACGGAATCACTTGCAGAAGACGCTTTCAACTGACAAAATCGACCCATGAGCACACTATCGCGCAGTTCCGCACCGAAACCTGTGCAACTAGACGGAGTCTCAAAAGCGATCATTGACCAGCTACAAAATGATGGTCGCCGTTCTTACGCCGAAATTGGCAAGGCTATCGGCCTCAGCGAAGCGGCCGTTCGCCAGCGCGTGCAAAAGCTTACGGACTCAGGCGTCATGCAGATCGTGGCCGTAACCGACCCCATGCAACTGGGCTTCTTTCGGCAAGCGATGATCGGCATCCAAGTGTCGGGAGACACCACAGCGGTTGCCGAACAAATCGGCAAACTCCCGGCAGTCGACTACCTCGTACTCACCGCCGGGAGCTTCGACCTGCTCGTTGAAGTGGTGTGTGAAAACGACGATGATCTTATCGATCTTCTCAACCGCGACATCCGCGGCATCCAGGGCGTGCATTCAACGGAAACCTTTGTTTATTTGCGCCTGCACAAGCAGTTCTACAACTGGGGCACCCGCTAAGCGGTGCCCTTAAACCTCACTCAAGAAAGCGTTTGCCATGTCAGAGTTCGACGAAGCAGATTTGCAACAAAAAGCAAAAGACCACCTCTGGATGCACTTCTCGCGCCAGTCGGTGATGGAGGACGGCCACGGCGTGCCCATTATCGTGCGCGGCGAAGGCCACCACATCTATGACAGCAAGGGCAATAAGTACTTCGATGGCCTGAGTGGACTTTTCGTGGTCAACGTAGGTCACGGCAGGAAGCGCATCGCTGAGGTTGCGGCCAAACAGGCCGAAGAGCTCGCATTCTTCCCACTGTGGTCATATGCGCATCCGAAGGCCATTGAATTAGCGGATCGTCTGGCAGGCTACGCTCCCGGTGATCTCAACCGGGTGTTCTTTTCGACCGGTGGCGGTGAGGCCGTTGAGACGGCGTTCAAACTGGCCAAGCAGTACTGGAAGCTGCAGGGGCGCCACACCAAGCACAAGGTAATTTCTCGTGCCGTCGCGTATCACGGAACCCCTCAGGGCGCCCTTGCAATCACGGGCATCCCTGGCATGAAGGAAATGTTTGAGCCTTTGGTTCCCGGTGGTTTCCGAGTCCCCAATACCAATTATTACCGCGCAGAGGAAATGGGCTTTCACGGTACGGAAGAAGAGTTCGGGCTGTGGGCAGCTAACCGTATCGAAGAGATGATTCTCTTCGAGGGCCCCGAGACAGTGGCTGCGGTTTTCCTTGAGCCGGTGCAGAACTCGGGTGGCTGCTTCCCGCCCCCGCCCGGATACTTTCAGCGTGTGCGGGAGATTTGCGACGAGTACGACGTGCTGCTCGTCAGCGATGAAGTTATTTGCGCCTTTGGCCGCATCGGCCACATGTTTGCTTGTGATGCCTATGACTACATTCCCGACATGATCACGTGTGCAAAAGGCATGACGAGCGGATATTCGCCGATCGGTGCGACTATCGTTTCTGACCGTGTCTATGAGCCCTTCAAGCACGGCGCAACGACGTTCTATCACGGGTACACCTTCGGCGGGCATCCGGTATCTGCCGCCGTTGCTCTCGAGAACCTCAACATCTTTGAGGAAGAGAAGATCAACGAGCATGTTCGTGAGAACTCGCCCAAGTTCCGGGCAGCCCTCGAAAAGCTGCTTGATCTGCCGATCGTTGGCGATGTGCGGGGCGACGGCTACTTCTTCGGTATTGAACTTGTGAAAGATAAAGCGACCAAGCAGACCTTCAACGACGATGAGTCAGAGCGACTGCTGCGGGGCTTCCTATCCAAGGCGCTTTTTGATGCGGGACTGTATTGTCGCGCTGATGATCGGGGCGATCCTGTGATTCAACTGGCACCGCCGCTAACAATCGGTCCGGCTGAGTTTGACGAGATAGAATCTATTTTGCGTTCGGTGCTAACCGAAGCATGGAGCCGTCTCTAGAACCTAGGCAGGTTCGTCCTCTCTTACCCTGCGGCTCAGATAGAGTTGTTTTCGTGAGCAATGAGGATAATTCGCCGGTTGCGTGGGAACGCGATCAGCGGTCCCCTATGACTGTGTCGCGCGCATTTGCGATCGCGCTTGCGCTGCTGCTCAACGTTGCCATTATCTTCAGCGGAGTGTGGGCGTTAACCAACCAGCAGCGCATCGCCGACCAAATAGCTGTGTGGCAATTCGAGCCTTCCGCAAACGTTGAAGAATACGTCACTGGATCCGGGATGTCCGATGAGGGCAAGTTCTTGTTCTATGCCAGTCAGCCCACGATTCAGGCGAACCCCACCTTCAACAGCACGTGTTCCAATATCGAAAAGAACTTTGGCGTGCTTGGCTGCTATTTCCCCAGCAACAAGTCGATCTACCTTTTCGACGTTACGGATGATCGTCTCGCCGGCCTCGAGGAGGTCGTCGCTGCGCACGAAATGTTGCACGCGGCGTGGGACCGCACCTCTGCTTCGGAGCGAGCGCGTCTGGCTCCGCTGCTTGAAGCAGAAGCAGCACGAATGAAGGACGATCCAGAGTTCTCGACAACGCTGGAATTCTATGCGAAGACTGAGCCCGGTGAGCGCGCAAACGAACTGCATTCGATCATCGGAACCGAATTCGCAGAACTCGCGCCTGAGCTCGAAAAGCACTACACAGAATATTTCACCGACCGTGCCGCAGTCGTTGCCCTACACAAGAAGTCCAACGCCGTGTTCACCGCTCAGCAAGACGCCAGCACGAAGCTCGTCGAGCAACTAGATTCACTGCGCACGAGCATCGATAACGACTACGAGTCGTACAACTCGGGCTACGACAGCCTCAATAGTGATATCGATAGCTTCAACGCCCGCGCCGACAACGGCGATTTCAGGTCGGTCGAGCAATTCAATAACGAGCGCACCTCCCTCATCGACCGTCAGAACTCGCTAAACGACTTGTATGACGCCATCGAGGCAAATGTGGCAACCTACGATGACATGGTGACACAGCTCGAAGCGCTCAACGCCACCATCAGCGAGCTCAATAAGAGCATTAATATTGAACCGCGCACCGACGAGAGCCTTTAGCACTCTTCCTCACCATGTGCCCCGTGAAGTCGCGCTGAAGCCATGTCCGAAAACAGCCAGCGCCACATCTGGAGTCAGGATTACGCTCGAATCATGCAATCAGGCAACACGCTCCACACCGAGTCCCCCTATCTGCGCCGTCTGCGCTCTCCAATCGGTCGAATCGAGCTGACCAGCGACGGTAAGCACCTGACTGGCCTCGCCATCGAAAACACCGGCACACTGCCACGTGAAGGCGAAGAGGAGCGCTCATGCGTAGTGCTCGATGACGCTGTTCGACAACTCACCGAATACTTTGCGGGAGAACGTCGAACATTCGAGCTGCCGCTTTCTGTGGCTGGCACCGCGTTCCAGCGCTCCGTGTGGCACGAGCTCAACCAACTGCCGTTCGGCTTGGCGGTATCGTACGCAGATATCGGCCGAGCCACGGGTCGTCCCAGTGCGGGACGAGCGGTGGGCGGCGCTGTCGGCGCAAACCCTATCCCGATCATTGTGCCGTGCCACCGAGTGCTCGCCTCCAACCAGCGCATCACCGGATACAGCGGTGGTCAGGGCATAGCTACCAAGGTGTGGCTCCTTGAGCACGAAGGAATCGCTCACCGATGAGCGATCGTGCGTCGATTCTCTTTGGTCCAGATGGCCGCGGCCGCTGTGGCTGGGTTGGTGACGATGAGCTCTATCGCAAGTATCACGACGAGGAGTGGGGCTCTCCCCTTCGCGGCGACCGCAAACTGTTCGAGAAGATAATGCTCGAGGCGTTTCAGGCTGGTCTTTCGTGGATCACGATCCTCCGCCGGCGCGAAGGGCTTCGCGATGCTTTCAACCAGTTTGATCCGGCCCAGATTGCCAACTACACCGATCGAGACATGGCACGCCTGCTCAGCGATCCCCGCATCATCCGCAACCGGCTCAAAGTGTCAGCGGCAATCACGAACGCACAAGCAACCCTAGAGCTCACGCGCGAGGCACCGGGCGCCCTCGACTCGCTGCTCTGGCAGTTCGCTCCCCCAACTCGCTCGAAGCGATTGACTTCGCTTACTGATGTTCCCCCGGTGACCACGGAGTCGACGGCAATGAGCACAGCGCTCAAGAGTCATGGATTCCGATTCGTTGGCCCCACAACGATGTATGCCCTCATGCAATCTGCCGGCATGGTCGACGACCATATCGAAGGATGTTGGCGCGTGGCTTAGCTGTCAGCGTTCGGCACTACGAGATCGAGCTCCCCTGGTGCACCGCGCTCGAGCCGGAAGCCTGCGCCCCGCGCCCACGCCATCAAGGACTCGACGGTTGAGTGTTCGATTCCCGCGTTGATGAGGGCGCGCGAAAAAAGGCCTTTGGACTTCTTGTTGAAATGGCTCAGAGCGACGCGCTTACCATCGGGTCCCTCATTGACCACTCGAAGATAGATGCTGTTCGGTGACGCCGCACCCAACTGTGCATAGGCCTCAGAGCGAAGATCTAGCTGCAAACCCTCGACCGAGGCTAAGGCATCGGTGACCGACTCCCGCCAGTGGGACTTAAGCGTTAGTTTCGGTAGCCGTGAATTGTGCGAAAGTCGGTAGGCTGGAATCTGGTCGCCTGCCCGCACCGGCCCGAAGAGCGCCGAGTGCACAACCAGAGTCTTGTGGGCAAATGAACGTTCCGCTGGGTTCATGCTTGGCGCATCGAGTCCATCGAAGAGAACGCCCGTATAGCGCTCCAGCGCAGGCATTACTGGTGCACACTCGAAGGTGCGGTTTCGCTCCACCTCGAACTGCTGTTTGACGCTGAGACCGAGAGCACGCCGTGCGGCTTCGGGATCACTCGTGAGCTGTGTCAGCCGAGTAGCAACGATCCTTCGATGCTCGGTCAGCGCAGGAAAAGACAGTCGGGACCAGTCGAGCGTTGAACCCTGGTCTCCCCCGTCACGCTTTGTCTCAGAGGGCGGAAGGAGAACGATCACGCGTCAAGAAAGGCGATGGCACGTTCGACGTTGACTCCTATCGCACCCGCAGAGTCGAGGGTGATGCGCGCTACAGCGCCACTTGCCCCAGTCCACGGAGAGTATTCGTCAAGGTTATGCTCAACAGCGTTGCGAGCGACCGCACCAGATCGCTCTCGCTTCGCTGCGCGCTCCACCAGCCGAGTCTTGTGCTCGTCGCGATCGGAGCACACGACTTCGATAAACCGCACCCCTGAACCTGTGCGTTCGGCAAGGTTAACCCACTGTTCGCGGGCGGGATCCACAGCGTTCACGGCATCGATGATGATGTCCCGATCCTGCGTGAGCACCGTCTCGGCAAGGGTTTCTGCCACCAAATAAGCGGCTAGGCCAGTCGGTTGTTCGCCGCTGATTCCTGCTTTCAGAATCGCCGTCTCGATCTGATCAACCGACAATACGGTGATTTTTCGTCGAGCACCGACAATCTCTGCGAGGGTGGACTTTCCTGCGCCCGGTAACCCGGCCATTGCAATTAGCATGAGACGAAAACTAGACCAACTCTGCGGAACTCGCCACGACTGTTACCGTGTTGTTCTCCACCGAGAGGAATCCGTTGTCTGCGTTTGCGGTGATGTTAGATCCATCTGCGGCAGTGACACGAACCTCACCTTTCGCCAGAATCGCGAGAAGCGGTTCGTGGCCGGGCAAAATTCCGATCTCACCCTCAGTGGTGCGCGCAATGAGCTGGCTCGCCTCTCCCGACCAGAGTTCCTGGTCGGCAGAGACGACGCTCACCTTGAGAACGGCCATTACTGAGCGTTCTCCTTTTGAATCTTTGCCCACTGCTCTTCGACATCGTTGATTCCACCGACGTTGAAGAACGCCTGCTCCGCAACGTGGTCGAACTCGCCCTTGACTATCGCGTCGAACGACTCGATGGTCTCCTTAAGCGGAACGGTCGAACCCTCAACACCGGTGAACTTCTTCGCCATGTAGGTGTTCTGCGAGAGGAACTGCTGGATGCGGCGCGCACGCGAAACGGTGATCTTGTCTTCTTCAGAGAGCTCGTCAACACCGAGGATCGCAATGATCTCCTGGAGTTCCTTGTTCTTCTGGAGGATCTGCTTCACGCTCGTAGCCACGCGGTAGTGGTCGGCACCTAGGTAGCGAGGGTCGAGGATACGGCTGGTCGAGGTGAGCGGGTCAACGGCCGGGTAGAGACCCTTCGACGCAATTTCACGGCTGAGCTCAGTCGTGGCGTCGAGGTGGGCGAAGGTGGTCGCCGGAGCCGGGTCGGTGTAGTCGTCAGCAGGAACGTAAATTGCCTGAAGCGACGTAATCGAGTGACCACGCGTCGAGGTGATGCGCTCCTGAAGGATACCCATCTCGTCGGCGAGGTTGGGCTGGTACCCCACGGCCGAAGGCATACGGCCTAGAAGGGTCGACACTTCAGAACCGGCCTGAGTGAAGCGGAAGATATTGTCGATGAACAACAGCACGTCCTGCTTCTGAACGTCACGGAAGTACTCAGCCATGGTGAGGGCCGAGAGCGCAACGCGAAGACGCGTTCCTGGCGGCTCATCCATCTGGCCGAAGACTAGAGCCGTTTTGTCGAAGACGCCTGCTTCATCCATTTCAGCGATGAGGTCGTTACCCTCACGGGTACGCTCGCCAACACCGGCGAATACAGAAACTCCACCGTGGTCTTGAGCCACACGCTGGATCATTTCTTGAATCAGAACGGTCTTACCAACACCGGCACCACCGAACAGTCCAATCTTTCCACCCTGCACATAGGGGGTGAGGAGGTCGATGACCTTGATGCCGGTTTCGAAGAGTTCAGTCTTCGACTCAAGCTGGTCGAATGCCGGGGGCTTGCGGTGGATGGGCCAGCGCTCGGTGATCTCAACGGTTTCACCGTTGACCTTGCCGTCTTCATCCGCGTTGAGGATGTCACCGGTTACGTTGAACACCTTTCCCTTGGTGACGTCACCTACGGGAACCGTGATCTGCTCGCCAGTGTCGCGAACTTCTTGGCCACGAACGAGTCCGTCTGTGGGCTTGAGCGCGATGGCACGAACTACATCGTCGCCGAGGTGCTGTGCGACCTCGAGTGTAATCTCAGTGGTCTCGCCCCCGATGGTGACGTTGGTCTTGAGCGCGTTGTAGATTCCGGGGATCGAATCGTGCGGGAACTCGACGTCCACAACGGGACCGATTACGCGCGAGATACGACCAATACCGGCAACTGTTGCTGCAGCTTTGTTGGCTGGTGCCTTCTTGGCTGGCGCCTTCTTGGCTGGTGTTTTCTTGGCTGGGGCCTTCTTGGCCGGGGCTTTTTCAGTCATGGCTTCCCTATCTATGGTTCTTACTTAGCCGAGCTGAGGGCGTCCGCGCCGCCCACGATCTCGGAAATCTGCTGGGTGATCTCAGACTGGCGCGCGTTGTTTGCCAAGCGCGTGTAGTCGTTGATGAGCTTGTCTGCGTTGTCGCTTGCAGACTTCATTGCCTTCTGCGTCGCAGCGTGCTTTGCAGCAGCAGACTGAAGCATGGCGTTGAAGATGCGGCTCTCGATGTACACAGGCAGCAAAGCGTCGAGCACCTTGTCTACCTCTGGTTCGAATTCGTAGAGGGGAAGCACGTCATTTTTGTCGGGTGCTTCAACGCCCTCAACGATCTCCAACGGGAGAAGACGAACAACCTCGGGAACCTGTAGCAGCATGCTCACTAAGCGGTTGTAGACGATATGAATCTCGTCTACTCCGCCTTCGCTTGCCGGCTGCAAGAACTTGCTTACGACGGCGTCGCCGATTTCTTTCGCAATTTCGAAAGCGGGCGAATCTGTTCCGCCGGTCCAAATTTGCTCAGCATCACGCTTGCGGAAGGCAAAGTACCCGGCGGCCTTTCGACCAACGAGGTAGTAGATGACCTCCTTGCCTTCGCCTTCAAGCCGAGCTGCAAGTTCGCCAGCTTCGCGCAGAACGTTCGTGTTGAACGCGCCTGCGAGACCGCGGTCGCTCGAGAAGATGACAACCGCTGCGCGGTCGATCGTCTCTGGTTCCGTTGTCAGCACGTGATCGACGTTCGAGAAAGTCGCCACCGCCGAGACGGCGCGCGTGACCGCACGTGAGTACGGCCCCGATGCAGCAACCCGCTGTTTCGCCTTTTGAATGCGCGACGCGGAGATCAGCTCCATCGCGCGTGTGATCTTCTTGGTCGTCTTGGCAGAACTAATCTTCTGCCGGTAGACCCGAAGTTGCGCTCCCATGGCTTTCTAACTTTCTATGTCGTGTTGGTCGATGATCACTGGTTCGATGATTACTGGTGCGAAGCTCAGCGCTTCTGCTTGACGATCTGCTCTTGAGCGATGTCTTCTTCAGCGATCTCTTCGAACTGCTCGGATCCTACGGAGTTGAGAGACTTGCCCTCACCCGTCTGGAAGCCCAGCTTGAACTCGTCGACTGCGGCATCCATGTCCGCGATCAGCTGGTCATCGAGGGCGTTCTTCTCGCGGAGGGTGTCGAGTACCTTGGTGTTGCGTGCGAGGTAGTCGTGCAATTCACTTTCGAAACGAAGAATGTCTTCGACGGGAACCTCATCGAGCTTTCCGTTGGTGCCAGCCCAGATCGAAACGACCTGGTTCTCGACGGGGAATGGCGAATATTGCGGCTGGCGCAGCAACTCGGTGAGGCGCGCGCCTCGGGCAAGCTGGCGACGGCTGGTGGGGTCAAGGTCGGATGCGAACATCGCGAAGGCCTCGAGTGAGCGGTACTGAGCAAGCTCAAGCTTCAGTGTTCCCGAAACCTTCTTGATCGACTTCACCTGAGCATCTCCACCAACACGCGAGACCGAAATACCCACGTCTACGGCGGGGCGCTGGTTGGCGTTGAACAGGTCGGACTGCAGGAAGATCTGGCCGTCGGTGATCGAGATCACGTTGGTCGGGATGTAGGCCGCAACATCGTTTGCCTTGGTCTCGATGATGGGAAGACCCGTCATCGAACCGGCACCGAGCTCATCGGAGAGCTTTGCACAACGCTCGAGTAGGCGAGAGTGCAGGTAGAACACGTCACCGGGGTATGCCTCACGCCCTGGCGGACGGCGAAGCAGCAGTGATACTGCACGGTAGGCCTCAGCCTGCTTGGAGAGGTCATCGAAAATGATGAGTACGTGCTTGCCGCCGTACATCCAGTGCTGGCCGATGGCCGAACCGGTGTAGGGAGCAAGGTACTTGAAGCCGGCGGGGTCGGATGCGGGAGCGGCCACGATGGTGGTGTACTCCATGGCGCCGGCTTCTTCGAGCGCGCCCTTTACAGCGGCAATCGTCGAACCCTTTTGGCCAATAGCGACATAGATGCAGCGAACCTGCTTGTTCTCGTCGCCCGAGTCCCAGTTGTCTTTCTGGTTGATGATGGTGTCGATCGCGATGGCCGTTTTACCGGTCTGGCGGTCACCAATGATCAGCTGGCGCTGTCCGCGGCCGATCGGGATCATGGCATCGATTGCCTTGATTCCGGTCTGCATGGGCTCGTGCACACTCTTTCGGTCCATTACGCCGGGAGCCTGAAGCTCAAGCGCACGGCGAGTTTCAGCCTTGATCTCTCCGAGGCCATCAATGGGGGCACCCAGCGGGTCAACGACGCGACCCAGGAATGCGTCTCCGACGGGGGCAGAAAGAACTTCGCCGGTGCGAGTAACTTCCATGCCCTCAACGATGCCGGCGAACTCGCCGAGGATTACAACACCGATCTCGTCTTCGTCAAGGTTCTGGGCGAGGCCCAGGGTACCGTCAGCGAAACGAATGAGTTCGTTGGCCATTACGCCGGGGAGGCCGTCAACGTGCGCGATGCCGTCTGCGGCGTCGACGACGGTTCCGGTCTCGGTTGTCGCTGCCTTGCCAGGCTCGTAGGCCTTGACGAAGTCTTTGAGCGCGTCGCGGATCTCGTCCGGACTGATGCTGAGTTCTGCCATTGTGTTTTCCTATTCCGTGGAAAGGTCTGCTAACTCGCTAGCCCGCGAGTTGGATCCTGAGGTCGTTGAGCTTGGTGGAGACGCTGCCGTCGATGACTTCGTCACCGATCTGAACGCGTACCCCACCGATGAGCGAGGGGTCAATACGGACGTTGAGCTTGAGCTCACGTTCGTAGTTCTTGGTAAGGCCGGTCCGCAATCGTTCGAGCTGTGCAGCCGTGAGCGGCGCGGCAGTGGTAATCGTCGCGACTGATTGACTTGATTGGTCGGCAACGATATCTGCGGCGGTAGAGATCAGTTCACCGATGCGGCGGCCACGCGGCTGTTGAACGAGCTGGTCGATAATGACGAGGGCCTGTTCTGACGCTTTGCCTGTGAGCAGTTCGTGAATCAGTGCGGACTTCGACTCGGCAGAACCAAGTTTGCTGCCAACGGCGAGTTCGAGTTCAGAGTCTGATGAAACCGTCGTTCCGAAAGCGAACAACTGGTCGTCGATGGAAAGCTTCGCCGGAGCCGACTGAGCGATCAGACGAATTCCGATCTCTTCGATCCCCGCAAGCAAATCGTCAGCGTTCGACCAGCGAGCACTCACGATGGCGGAAAGTACGGTGCGCGCTGAGGCGCTCAGCGACGAGAAAACCGAACCGACTATTGCGGTCTTGTCTTTCGCCGCGGCAGCAGGATCGGCCAAAGCGGAACGCAACTGGGCTGAACTGCCCACAACGCGTCCTGCTTCGAACAGCTCTGCGCCAGTGGCCAGAGAGTTCTTGGCAGTGACCGATGCCACAGCATCTTTCGCTGCGACAAGCGCTTCTCTCGTAGCTGATCCCATTACTTCTTTGCCTTTGCCTTCTCTGAAGCTTCAAGGTCAGCCAAGAACTGGTCGACGAGCGCGGACGACTTCTTGTCGTCAGTCAGGCTTTGCCCAATAACGCCCGACGCAAGATCGATAGCCAGTGAGCCAACCTCGGTGCGAAGCGATACGAGAGCGGCCTGACGTTCTGCCTCGATCGTGGCTTGTGCGTTCGCAGTGATGCGTGCAGCCTCTACCGTTGCCTGCTCTTTGAGCTCGTTGATAATCGCGGTTCCTTCGAGACGTGCCTGTTCGCGAATCTTCGCGGCCTCGGCACGGCCTTCAGCGAGCTGCGTCTTGTAGTGCTCAAGTGCTTCAGCAGCTTCAGCCTGAGCGATCTCAGCCTTCTTGATGCCACCCTCGATGGCGTCGGCGCGACCATCCAGCGTCTTCGTCAAAGCCGGAAGGAACTTCTTCCAGAAGAAGAACAAGATGATAGCGAAGCAAACCGCTGACCAAATAATGTCGTAGCTTGCAGGAAGGAGCGGATTAATTACTTCGCCCTCTGCAGCAGCCAAGAGTGCGCTTTGCATCCCAGCCTCCTCAGTCAGTTAGTGGTTACGGGAATGGGATGAATGCAACAGCGATCGCGATGAACGCGAGCGCCTCGGTGAATGCAATACCCAGGAACATGAGGCCCGTAAGACGGCCCTGAAGTTCTGGCTGGCGCGCAACCGACTCAACAGTCTTACCAACAACGATTCCTACACCGATAGCGGGTCCGATGGTTGCAACACCGAATGCGAGGGGTGCAATGTTTCCAGTCACTTCTGCGACGTTCATTTGTGTTTCCTTCCGTGATTTTCTAATCCAGGCGAGCGCCGGGATCGGTCTAGTGCTCTTCGACCAGCGCGAGCTGGATGTATACGGCGGTCAGGAATGTGAAGACATAGGCCTGAAGTACCGCAACAAGGAGTTCGAAGATCGTGAAGATAAAGCCAAAGGCGAGGGTGCCAATGCTGAAGAGACCAAAGAGGCCACCAGCAGTGAACAAGAAGAACTGCGTTGCAGAGAAGCAGAGCACGAGCAACATGTGGCCCGCGATCATGTTCATGAGGAGTCGAAGCGCAAGAGTTACGGGGCGAAGGATGAACGTGGAAACGAACTCAATCGGCGTAACGATGAGGTACAACGGCCACGGAACGCCTGCCGGGAACAGCGAAGCCTTGAAGAAGTTCATTCCCTGCTTCTTGATGCCCGCGTAGATGAATACAACGTAGGCAACAACGGCCAGTACTAGAGGAACTCCAATTACTGCGGTACCAGCGATGTTGAGCCCGGGGACGATGCCGGTGATATTCATCGCGATAACCATGAAAAACATGGTTGCGAGCAGCGGCATGAATCGCTTGCCCTCTTCTTTGCCGAGCGCTCCGTCAGCGATGTTTGACTGAACGAAACCAACAGCCATTTCGAGCAGGCTCTGCCCGCGGCCCGGGATCATCCTCATGCGACGGGTACCAAGCCAGAACAGCAGGATCAGTACGGCGACCGCAATAAAGCGAACCATCATGATTCGGTTGATCTCGAATGGAGTATCTACGAAGAGGAATCCTGGTGGGACGAACTCGCTAAGCGAAGGACCGGTGAAACCCCCGTCGCCGGATCCGTCATCGGTGGCAAAGGGCGCTAAAAGGTTGAGAGCGTGGTATAACAGCGCTGGCTCCAGAATCGGGGCGTGCAAACACGCGGCGATGAAAGTGGGGGTCTAACGGGTGAAACTCTATCAAGAGATTTACGCTCACGACGAATCTGCAAGCGAATCCGACCAATTTAGTTTGACGCCGAGCTATCTTCGCCGGGTAGCTGGACTCCGGGAACATAGCTTTCGCGAGCGCGCACAAAAGCGAGCACGTCGACGACGAGGCTACCGATCACAGCCGCGAGGATGGAGAAGAAGAACACCAGCGGCTCCAGGAATGGTTGCCCGCGCAGAATAACCAAGATCGCGATGAAGACGACAAACTTGAGCAACCAGACGCCGAGCACAATTCCGAAGAACAGGGTGCTCGAAGGATCCCCTTTCGTTGCACGAGAGGCGAGCACAATGCTGCCAGCGGTGAACCCCATGAACAGCGCCGTGAGACCGGCGCCGATAAGCGCGCTCACCAGTCCGGCGTCGCCCGCAACGAGGAACCCGATAAATGACCCCACCAGCGCAATGGCCACCGTCAGGATGGCACCGTAGGCGAGAGCGCGGCCAAGGATGGCGGAAGACTTCATACGGTGGGTTCCTTTGTGAGGGGCGTTGGTGAGGTGTCGGTGGATGCGGCATCCAAACCGTCGTAGCGTGCATCGTCAGTGGGTGTTTCGAGCGCTTCAGCGCGACGCTGAGCTGCCGCCTCGCGAGCTTTGCGTCGGCTGAGCGGAGCCAGCGTGATCGCAGCACAGCCGGCAAGCCCGACAACGAACATGAGAGCCGCCCAGCGCCACGGCACAAACGTGAATGCCAAAACCCCGACAGACGCAACAAAAGTCCACGCATACAGAATGAGCACCGCGTGCAAGTGGGAGTGCCCCATGTCGAGCAGGCGGTGATGAAGGTGCTTGCGGTCAGCGCTGAAAGGCGACTTGCCGGCACGAAGGCGCCGAATCATCGCGAGCCCGAAATCGAGCAGCGGGATAACGAGCACCGCCACGGGCAGCAGGATGGGGATGAAGGCCGGGAGAAAATCAAGCGTGAACTTGTCGGGCTGGGCCAGGTAGCCGGCATCCACTTGACCGGTCACTGAAATTGCGGATGCTGCCATGAGAAGCCCAACCAGCAGTGCTCCCGCGTCTCCCATAAACATCTTCGCCGGGTGGAAGTTGATCGGCAGGAAGCCGACGCACGCGCCGATAAGGATCGCTGTCGTCAGTGACGCCAAGTTGAAGTACTCGGTCTGGGCTTGCAACTGCAGGAGGTAGGCGTAGACAAAAAAGACACTGTTGGCGATCACCGCGACGCCAGCGACGAGGCCGTCGAGGCCATCAATGAAGTTGACCGCATTCATCACCAGCACGACGGCGAAGATTGTGATGATGAGCGAGACGTAAGGCGACACGATGGTCTGTCCGCCAATGGGCAACGTCGACAGCTGAACGCCCTGCCACGCCAGCACGCCAGCCGCGATAATTTGGCCCGCCAGCTTGGTGAGCCAGTCGAGATCCCAAATGTCGTCCGCAACACCGATCACGACGATGATGAGTGCCGCCCCCAGCAAACCGAGGACTTTACCCGGCTCGTTGAAGATGAGAGAAAAGTTACTGAGGCTTGACGCCACCGCGAACGCCACAAGGATGCCAAAGAACATGGCGACTCCACCCAGCCGAGGCGTGGGTCGTGTGTGTACATCTCGCTGGCGAACCTGCGGGTAGAGCCGGTATTTGAGACTCAACTTGAGCACCAGCAGAGCCAGCGCGTACGTGACGATCGCCGCAATACTCGCGATAAGGAAATAGAAAATTATTCGCATCGATCGGCCCCGATCAATTCACGGATGGCGTCGGCCGAGATGACGCCCTCCCGCACGATGCGCATTTTTCCGCCCTCAACGAGCAAACCTGTGGCATCGACGATGGTTGAGGCTAGCTCCCCGCTCTCACCGTCATCGAGGTACACCGACACCGAATCGCCCAACATTTCTTGGGCCTTCGCCGCAGAACGCGCCGCCGGAAGGCCAGTGCTGTTGGCACTCGAGACCGCAAGCGGCCCCGTCTCAGACAGAAGTTCCAAAGCGATACGGTTCGACGGCATCCGCAATGCGACAGTGCCGTGGGTCTCCCCCAGATCCCAACTCAGCGAAGGCTGCGCGGGCAAAATGATCGTGAGGCCGCCAGGCCAGAACTCGGCGACCAAAGTGCGCACCTCATCGGGCACTGTTGCCGCAAGGGCATCAAGAGTCGGGATGCCGGGAATCAGCACAGGCGGAGGTGACTGGCGCGTTCGCCCTTTGGCATCGATGAGCTTCTGTACAGCCTCGGGCTGGAAAGCATCGGCAGCAACCCCGTAGACCGTGTCGGTCGGGATCACGACGAGGTCGCCGCGGCCAATAGCCACGCGTGCGAGCCGCATCCCGGTAAGAAGCTGAGCGTCGTCTGCGCAATCGTAAAGGTCATCCATGTCCCCAACATGGTACCGGTCGAAACAGTGAAAGACTGAGCACGACTAACAGATAGTGATGGCCAACGATGACGCTGCTTTTCATCTTTGATATGGATGACGTGCTCTATGAGTACGACTGGCGTGCCCGAATGGCCGCAATGAGCGAGCTGACCGGGCTGAGCTTTCTCGAACTGCGCCGCCTCTGGTGGCATGACGACGGCGAATTCGGTGCCGAGGCTGGGCTGTATCCGACCGGTGACGACTACCTCGCCGCGTTCGAGAAGGCGATTGGACAGTCGGTGGATGTTGCCCGCTGGGTAGAGACCAGAGCCGCCGCAATGACGGTGTGGCCCGATTCCCTCGCAGCGGCACAACGCGCTGCCAATCTCGGTCAGGTGACGCTGCTCACCAACAATGGCGCACTTCTTGGTGAGCATTTGCCGACGCTCGCGCCAGAGCTTGTTGAGATTTTCGGGGACCACTTGCGCACCTCAAGCCACTACAAAGCCCGCAAACCCGACCCCGCGGTGTACGAGCGCACGCTTGAGGCCTACGGAGTCGAACCGCAGAATGCATTCTTTGTCGACGACATGCAAGAAAACGTGGAGTCAGCTCAGCGACTCGGGATCACCGGCCACCAGTTTGTTGATTGTGCCGGCCTACACCGGGCGATCGAAGAATTTGCTGAGTCACGCGGGTAACATCGCGGACAAAAGTTAGAGCAGCGCTGTCGTTGCTCGGTCACGACCGAGAAGATCTTTGTGGTGGGCTACCGCGTTCCAGCCGTCCGCTGTGAGCAGCGCGGCAATTGCCGAAGCCTGCTCTTCGCCATGCTCGAGCACAAGAGTGCCGCCTTGGTGAAGCAGACGCTGGGCAGTCGAGGATACGCGACGGACGACATCCAACCCATCTTCTCCGCCGTAGAGCGCCAGAGCGGGGTCGTGAAGCTGAACCTCGAGGTCGCGCGGGATCGCGGCAGCAGGGATGTATGGCGGGTTGGAGATGACGACGTCGACCGTGCCATTGAGCTCGGTGAATGCTTCGTCGAGGTCAGCGTTCACGAGTGTGGCGTTGACGGATCCATAGCGGCGAAAGTTCTCGCTCGTGTACGGCATCGCGTCCGGCGACAGCTCGACGGCGTAGATGCGCGACCGAGGAACCTCCGTGGCCATCGACAGCGCGATCGCACCGCTTCCCGTGCCGAGATCCACACCAATCGGCTCCGGGGTCGCGCTCGCGTTCAAGGCGTCGATCGCGAACTGCACTACGGTCTCTGTCTCTGGACGCGGCACAAAGACGCCTGGCCCTACACTCAGCTCCAAGTTACGGAACGGCGCACTACCGGTGATGTGCTGCAGTGGCTCGCGAGCAGCGCGGCGCCCGAAGAGTTCTCGTGCGTGCGCTTCGAGTTCAGCCGGAACAACTGCACCGGTGACGGCGCGCACGCGAAGTTCACCCCGACTCAGCTCAAGAGCATGAGCGACAAGGATTTCGGCGTCAACCGCCGGACTGGGTACTCCCCCGGCACTCAACAGCTCAGTGCCGCTGCCAATAAGGTCAGCGACACTGATGTTGTACTCGGCAGTCACTGCGTCGCTCAGGAGTCGTTTCCGATCAACGCCAAGCGCGCCTCTTCATCGGCAATGATGCACGATTGGATGACAGGCTCGAGAGCACCACTGATCGCCTGATCGAGGTTGTAGGCCTTGTATCCCGTGCGGTGATCGGCAATACGATTTTCGGGGAAGTTGTAGGTGCGGATGCGCTCGGAACGATCCATCGTGCGGATTTGGCTCTTACGGTATTCGCTTGCCTCGGCATCCGCTTCTTCTTGGTAGCGGGCAAGGATGCGCGCACGCAGCACCCGCATACCAGCTTCGCGGTTTTGCAGTTGCGATTTCTCGTTCTGCATGGCCACGACAATGCCAGTCGGAAGGTGAGTAATGCGAACAGCAGAGTCAGTAGTGTTCACCGACTGGCCACCAGGCCCCGACGAGCGGTAAACGTCGATCTTGAGATCGTTCTGGCTGATCTCAACCTCTTCAGGCTCATCGACCTCAGGGAATACGAGCACCCCAGCAGCGGACGTGTGGATGCGGCCTTGAGACTCAGTGGCGGGCACCCGCTGAACGCGGTGCACTCCACCCTCGTACTTCAAGTGAGCCCAGACGCCCTCAGCCGGATCACTAGACGAACCCTTGATGGCCAACTGCACATCTTTGATTCCGCCAAGGTCGCTCGAGGTCTGCTCGATTATCTCGGTCTTCCACTTTTTAGACTCGGCATAGTGCAAATACATGCGCAGCAGGTCGCCAGCGAAGAGAGCCGATTCGGCCCCACCCTCACCCATTTTGATTTCCATGATGACGTCACGGGAATCGTTGGGGTCACGCGGAATCAGAATGCGGCGAAGCTTCTCTTGAACAGCTTCGAGCTTCTCGGTGAGGCCCGGAATCTCGGCAGCGAACGACTCATCTTCGTCAGCCATTTCAGTGGCTGCCGCTAAGTCATCGGTCAGCTGACGCCACTCGCGGTAGGACGCAACAATGCGCGACAACTCGGCGTAGCGTCGGTTGACTTTTCTTGAGCGGACCGGGTCAGAGTGGAGCTCGGGGTCAGCCAGCTGACCCTCGAGCTCCTCATGCTCGGTCAGCAGCGACTGTACTGACTCGAACATTGTTAGTCCTCTTTTTTGCCGTTGGTGGAAGGAAGCGACTTCTGGATCTGCATGAGGAACTCAACGTTCGAGTTCGTCTCCTTCAGTTTACCCAGCACGATTTCGAGTGCAGCCTGCTGGTCGAGACCAGCCAGCGCACGACGCAAATTCCAGGTGACCTTCACTTCGTCAGCACCGAGAAGCATCTCTTCGCGACGGGTTCCGGAGGCATTGATATCAACCGCAGGGAAGATGCGCTTGTCGGCGAGCTGGCGCGACAGACGCAGTTCCATATTGCCGGTGCCCTTGAACTCTTCGAAGATAACTTCATCCATCTTCGAACCGGTCTCGACGAGTGCAGTAGCGATGATGGTAAGTGAGCCACCCTCTTCAACGTTGCGTGCTGCACCAAAGAAACGCTTCGGTGGGTAGAGCGCAGACGCGTCAACGCCGCCAGAGAGAACGCGACCGGATGCCGGGGCAGTTTGGTTGTAGGCACGGCCAAGGCGAGTGATCGAGTCGAGCAGCACGACAACGTCGTGGCCAAGCTCAACGAGGCGCTTGGCGCGCTCAATCGCAAGCTCTGCAACCGTGGTGTGGTCTTCAGCCGGGCGGTCGAAGGTGGAAGCGATAACTTCACCCTTGACGGTGCGCTGCATGTCGGTGACTTCTTCGGGGCGCTCGTCAACAAGAACAACCATGAGGTGAACCTCGGGGTTGTTCTTGGAGATTGCGTTCGCGATTGACTGCAAGACCTGCGTCTTGCCTGCCTTGGGGGGCGAAACGATCAGACCGCGCTGACCCTTACCGATGGGAGCTGCAAGGTCGATGATGCGAGTCGAGAGCATCGACGGCTCAGTTTCGAGACGCAGACGCTCCTGCGGGTAGAGCGGAGTGAGCTTGCCAAATTCAACGCGGTTCGCCGCCTCTTCAACGGGCAAGCCGTTGATCGAGTCGATTCGCACAATCGCGTTGTACTTCTGGCGGCCCTGGTTGTTGTCGCCCTCGCGCGGTTGGCGGATAGCGCCAACAACAGCGTCACCCTTACGCAGGTTGTACTTCTTGACCTGGCCGAGCGAAACGTACACATCGCTGTTACCCGGCAAGTAGCCAGTAGTGCGGACAAATGCGTAGTTGTCGAGAACGTCAAGGATGCCGGCAACCGGAATCAGTACGTCATCTTCGGTGATCTCGGGCTCGTAGTCGTCGCCCATGTTGCCGCGGCCGCGCTTGCGGTCACGGTAACGGCCGCGGCCTCCGCGCTCGGAATCAGCGTCTCCGCCGCGCGAGTCATCGTTGCTGCCGTTGTTGCTGCCGCGGTTATCGCGGGGTTCGCGGTTCTCGCGAGGTTCATTGCCGCCACCGCTGTTGTTCTGGCGGCGATTGTTGTTCTGACGACCTGAGCCATCACTGTTCTGGCTGTTGCGGTTGCGATTACGGTTGCGATTGCGGCCGGAACCGGACTCACCGTCGGAGCTGTTGTCGCCATCGTTGTCGTTGTCGAAATCGGAATCCGAAGATCCGCGGCCTGAGTTGTTGCCCTTGTCGCTCTTGTCGCCACTGTTGTCGGCGTTATTGTCGCGCTTGTTGGCGTTGTTGTCGCGCTTGTCGCGACCAGAGTTACGAGCACTACCGGCATCGCCAGTAGTCTCCGCGTTGCCACTCTTGTCGGCGTTGCCGTTCTTGCTAGCGTCACTCTGCGAGTTGCCCGACTTGGTCTCGTGTGAAGCGTCAGCCTTGGCATCATCGTTCGGAGCCTCGGCGGTTTCTGCGGCGCGGCTCGAGCTGCGGCGGTTGCGCTTAGGTGCTGCCTCAGCAGCGGGAGCATCGGCTGATGCTGTCGAGTCGGCCGAAGCGTTCGAGCCTGCTGCGGCATCCGACTCGCTTGCTGCGGGTGCAGCGTCGACCTTCTTCTTGCGAGAAGCCGTCTTAGGCTTTTGCGTCGTGGAATCTGTCGACGGTGCGACATCTGTTGCGCCTGCCGTTGCAGATGGAGCGGAGTCGTTCTTCGGTGAAGCCTCCTTCGCAACCTGTGGGGCGCCAGCAGGAGCCTCGGCGCCCGCGATAGCGGCACCATCGGCACTCGTGACACGGCGCGATGCGCGCTTACGTGCCGGAGCTACCTGAGTCTCAGTTGTTGCGGGTACTGATGCGGATGTTTCGGTGTTGCTGTTCTTCTCGTTGATTGCTTCCACGAGATCTCCTTTACGAAGTTTTGATGCACCGGTGATGCCACGTTCGGCTGCCATTGCTTGAAGCTCGGGCAGTCGCAACGCGCTCAGGGCGGTACGGGAATCCACGCTAGATGCGTGGTTATTGACGTCAGTCACTACTTGGGGTTCCTTTCCCCAACCACGCATAAAAGCCGTGGTGGAGAGCTAGCCGCTCACCGGTGTCTACGCGGATGCGCAGGAATCTAATTCGGGGATGCGACGGGTGAAGTGCAACCGGGATGCTACGACTACGCCGTAGCTTCTACCTGGTGCTCGTTCACTGTAGCACCTTTGAAGTCCACAGCTAAGAGGAGGCACTCCCAAGGCGTGGCGGCGTGTTCTTGAACAAGCGCCATGGCCTCAAGGCGTTTAGCCGGATCATCTGCGAGCACAAGAACTGAAGGCCCAGCGCCCGAGACGACTGCGGCGTGGCCGTGTGAGCGCAGCATCCGAATCAGTTCTGTGGTTTGCGGCATTGCGGCTGCGCGGTAGTCCTGGTGCAGGCGGTCGCCCGTGGCTTCGAGTAGCAGTTCGGGGCTCTGGGCGAGCGCCGCGATGAGGAGCGCTGCCCGCGAGACGTTGTAGACCGCGTCAGCGTAGGGCACCATTTCGGGTTGCAGGCTGCGGGCGTGCGCTGTGGAGACTTGGAAGTCGGGAACGCACACCAGGGGAGAGACTCCACGGTGCACGATCAGCTTTTTCGCTTGCGGCCCGGCCTCAGTGCTCCACGCGATCGTGAGACCGCCCAAAAGGGCTGGCGCGACGTTGTCGGGGTGCCCCTCTAACTCGGTGGCGAGCACGAGGAGGGTTGCGGCATCCATCTCGACGATTCCCTCAAGCAACCCTTTGGCCGCCATGACTCCCGAGACAATCGCTGCCGCCGACGAGCCAAGCCCAGCCCCGTGCGGAATCACATTGTTGGCCTGCACATGAAGCGCAGGCAGCTGCTGATGGAAGTGCGTAAAGCAGTGCTGAATCGCCTGAATTACCAGGTTAGATTCGTCGGTTGCAACGATTCCTGCACCGACCCCCGTGACGTCGATCGTGACGCCCGCGCCTTCCACCGCAGAAACGATGAGCTCGTCATAGTGCGAGAGAGCCAACCCAAGCGTGTCGAAGCCAGGCCCAAGGTTTGCGGAGGTCGCCGGCACGCGCACAACGACGCTGCGACCGACCAGCGAGGTCATGCCTTGGCCAACCCCAACACGCTGGCAACCTCTGCAGTATCGACAGGAACAATTTTCGGTGTGATGTCGTCGCCGCTGGCCGTCTTGAGCGCCCACTGCGGGTCTTTCAAGCCGTGCCCGGTAACCGTGAGCACGACCGTTGATCCGCGCGGAATCTGGCCGGCTTCGGCGCGTTCCAACAGACCAGCAACACTGATTGCGGATGCCGGCTCCACAAAGATGCCGACCTCGGCCGACAGAATGCGCTGAGCTTCAAGAATCTTGGCATCACTGATAGCACCGAAGTAGCCGTCAGAAACCTTGTGCGCTTCGGTAGCGAGATGCCACGACGCCGGGTTGCCGATACGGATGGCGCTGGCGATGGTTTCGGGGTGCTTCACGACCTCGCCGCGCACGATCGGTGCGCTGCCCTCGGCCTGGAAGCCGAACATGCGGGGCAGCTTGGTCGTGGCCGAGCGTGCGAGTTCTTCACTGTAGCCACGGAAGTATGCGGTGTAGTTTCCTGCATTGCCCACGGGCACGATGTGGAAGTCTGGCGCGTCACCCAAGACCTCAACGACCTCGAATGCCGCCGTCTTCTGGCCCTCGATGCGGTCGGGGTTGACCGAGTTCACGAGGTGCACGGGGTAGTTGTCAGCGAGATCCCGAGCGATGTCGAGGCAGTCATCGAAGTTGCCCTGCACCTGAATGAGCTCACCATTGTGGGCGATGGCCTGGCTGAGCTTGCCCATCGCGATCTTTCCCTCGGGAACGAGAACAGCAGCCGTAATCCCGGCGTGGGCTGCGTAGGCCGCCGCCGAAGCAGAAGTGTTACCGGTAGACGCACAGATAACCGCCTTGGCGCCATGCTCGACAGCTTTGGAGATTGCCATCGTCATGCCGCGGTCCTTAAACGAACCGGTCGGGTTCATTCCCTCAAACTTGACCCAGACATTGGCACCGGTGCGCTGAGACAGGGCACCGGCGGGAATCAACGGTGTTCCGCCCTCCCCCAGGGTGATGATGGGAGTGGCATCCGTGATGTTCAGACGGTCTGCATACTCGCGAAGAACGCCTCGCCACTGCCGATTCCTAATTTCGCTACCCACTGGTTACAGCCCCTCAACTCTCAAAACGGACACAACTTCACGCACAACCGCATTCTCGGCCAGCGCGGCCACCGTAGCGGCAAGCGACTCATCTGTTGCCTCATGCGTCACAGTAATGAGGGTAGCGCTTGGCACACCCTCCGTTACTGCGCCGACGGTCTGGCTGACCGCCTCCACCGAGACCTGGTGATCGCTAAAGACTGCGGCGATGGTCGCGAGCACTCCTGGCTCATCCACAACCGTCAACGTGATCTGGTAGCGCGTCATTACGCTCGAGATCGGCAAAATGCGAAGGTTGGCGTGAGTCGACTCCGCAACACCCGGCCCGCCGATGACATGGCGACGCGCAGCGGACACCACATCGCCAAGAACTGCGGATGCCGTCTCGAGCCCCCCAGCGCCTGCACCATAGAACATGAGGCTTCCTGCAGCCTCGGCCTCAACGAATACTGCATTGTTGGCACCGTGCACCGCCGCGAGGGGGTGAGTCAGCGGAACCAACGCAGGGTGTACACGTGTGCTGACGCCATCGATGCCGCTCGCCGCATCCACGACTCGCTCGCAAATTGCGAGAAGTTTGACGACATAGCCAGCCTTGCGCGCGGCGACAACCTGCTCTGCCGTGATGCTCGTGATTCCCTCACGGTGCACAGTGTCGAGTGGCACGCGAGTGTGGAACGCCAAGCTCGACAGGAGCGAGGCCTTCTGTGCTGCGTCATAGCCTTCGATGTCGGCGGTGGGGTCGGCTTCAGCGTACCCGAGGCGGGTTGCCTCAGCGAGGGCATCGTCGAAACTATCTCCCGTGGCATCCATGCGGTCAAGAATGTAGTTGGTGGTGCCGTTGACGATTCCAAGGATGCGCTGCACTCGGTCGCCAGCAAGGCTGTCGCGAAGCGGGCGAATGATCGGGATTGCTCCCGCAACTGCCGCTTCGTAGTAGAGTTGTGCGCCAACCTGTGCCGCTTCTTCAAAGAGTTCAGCACCGTGGTGGGCCAGCAGCGCCTTGTTTGCCGTGATCACGTCGGCGCCGGAATGCAGCGCTTTGAGGATCCAGGTGCGAGCGGGCTCAAGCCCACCGATGAGTTCGATGACGATGTCTGCACCGACGATAAGCGACTCTGCGTCGGTCGTCAGCAGGTCTTTCGGGATGTCGGTATCGCGCGGTGCGTCGAGGTCGCGCACAGCGACGCCAACGACTTCGAGCCCAGCACCGGCACGCGCTGCAAGCTCATCAGCGTGCTCAAGCAGCAGTGCGGTGACCTGTGATCCGACGCTACCTCCGCCTAAAACTGCGACACGAAGGTTGCGGTATTCGATCATTTATAGTCTCCCGATGGTGTGATTCCCGCGTCGCGGCTGAGTAGGTCGTCTTCGGTTTCGCCACGCACAATGATGTGGGCTCTTCCTTCACGTACGGCGACGACTGGCGGCCGCGCGAGATAGTTGTAATTGTTGGACATCGCCCAACCGTAGGCGCCCGTTGCCGGCACAGCGATCACATCGCCGGCCTCAACGTCCCCGGGCAAATACTCGGCACGAACGACAATATCGCCGGCCTCGCAGTGTTTGCCTGCAATACGCACGAGCGCCGGGTCTGCCTGCGAAATCCGGTTGGCGATGCGGGCAGAATAGTCAGCCCCATACAGTGCCGTGCGCAGGTTGTCGCTCATGCCGCCATCGACGCTGACATACTTGCGCACGGCCTCGCCGTCGACGAGGACATCTTTGATGGTTCCCGCCGTGTACAGGGTGGTCGTCGACGGGCCGATAATGGAGCGGCCAGGCTCGATAGCAATCAGCGGAACCTCAATGCCGAGGCGGGTGCACTCCGCTTCAACAATCGACGCAAGCGATGCGGCAAGCGCGGCAACCGGCAGAGCCTCATCAGCTGAGGTGTACGCGATACCGAAACCGCCGCCCAAATTCAGCTCAGGCACTGGGGCCTCAGCCGACAGACGCGCGTGCAACTCAAGCAACCGTCTCGCCGCCTCAGCGAAACCCGCAGTGTCAAAAATTTGCGACCCAATATGCGAATGGATGCCCACAAAATCCAACGAAGAATGGGAGCGAATCTGCGCCACCACAGCTTCAGCCTCCGCCAGCGGAATACCAAACTTCTGATCTTCGCGCGCCGTCGCAAGATACTCATGGGTTGATGCGTGAACCCCGCTATTGATGCGCAACCGCACCCGCTGGGTTCGACCGTGCCGTGACGCGGCTTCAGCAACCCGACCGATTTCGACGACACTGTCGATAACGATGGGGCCGATGCCCGCGCGCACGGCACGGTCGATCTCGGAAAGACTCTTGTTGTTGCCGTGAAATCCCAGCCGTGACGCATCAACGCCGGCTGCGAGCGCAACCGCCATCTCGCCTGCTGACGCCACATCAATGTTGAGGCCGGCGGCCGTCATCCAGCGGGCAACTTCGGTGCAGAGGAACGCTTTGCCCGCGTAGTACACCTTCACGCTGGAGCCGATGCGAGCAAACTCACTCTCGAACGTGCTTTTGATTTCGGTGGCGCGAGCAATCGCATCCGCCTCATCGATCACGTAAACGGGCGTGCCAAAGTCGCGCACGAGCGCGGTGGTGGTGACGCCTGCAATCTCCAATTCGCCGGTTTCTGTGCGCACCGCATTGTGCGACCACACGGTCGATGGCAAAGAGTTTGCCTCAGCGGGAGCGTCAAGCCACTCGGGCGCCAGCGGGTTCGCGAACACAGTCGCACCTCACAGAGATGTAGACGAAAAACGGCGGATTGTGTCCGCACGGGCGTTGGGGATGCTGACCACTCTAACGGCAGTCGCGGCTAGCGCTGAATCGAGTTACTACTCAGAGCACTCGCCATATTGTTGCCACTGGTCGCCGCCAAGCGCGATGTCGTCTGCGCTGAGCTCGATGACCAGGTCTGAGCCCTCAACCGCGACCGAATCGATCGTTAACGCAGCGGGCATCGACGATGCGACGCAGAACTTTTGCGAATTGAGCAAGTCGCCGGCCAGGCCAGAAACTAGTGCGTTGTTGCGTAAGTCGGCGACCGAAATCTTTTGATCACCGAGGACGACGGATTGCGGTTCGAAAGCAACCGAATCTCCGGCGGCCACCGGCAAAAGATCCAGTGCCACCGGAATACGAATGAACAGAAGCTGGAAGATCGTTGACACACGAATGGCCGAGTCTTTCAGCTCGATTGAGTCAAGTTCGAGCCCACTCAATGTGCCCGCGAGCTTGTTAATTTCGTCGCTCGGAATAGAGACCTCCATCGAGAAGGTTTTCAGAGGAACTGACGCAAGCAGCGGCACCTCAGTAGCGACGACATGAGCGGATGCTTCGAGCCCGTTTACCTCAACACGATCGAGGTCCACCGTGACTACATCGATTCCGCCGGTGAGTGCTTGAAGCACCAGCGAGCCCGAACCGAGGTCTACGGCGACACCGTCCGCCGAATCGACGCCGAGTGAGGTTGCGATTTCATCGCGCACGAGCGTCTCAGCAGCGGCACGACCGACAGTCTCGACAAGAACTACACCGACAATCAGGATGACCGCAAACATTCCGCCGGCAATCCACCAGCCCCTACGCCCGGGGCGTCGCTTATCGCTCGAGCGCTGGGCCTTCGGCTCAGTGTCGAGAACGAGCTTGACCGTGGGCTGTTCGTCGTTAGCCACGAAACCTACATCCGCTCCGGGGCGCTGACCCCGAGCATCCAAAGACTATTGCGCAGCACCTGACCCACAGCGTCGTTGACCCAGAGGCGCGTGCGGTGCACATCCGATACCTCTTCATCGTTGAGCGGGGTGACACGACACTGGTCGTACCAACGGTGGTAGCTGCCGGCGAGTTCTTCCGCATAACGGGCAATCCGGTGCGGTTCGCGCAATTCGGCTGCTTGCGCGACAATACGGGGGAACTCGGCGAGCACACCCAACAGGATACTTTCGGTTTCGTTCGTCAGCAGCGAGGCATCGAAGACACCGCGATCCACACCAGACTCCCCCGCATTGCGGGCAACGCTGTGCGTTCGCGCGTGGGCGTACTGCACATAGAAGACGGGGTTATCGTTCGTGCGCTTCTGCAGCACTTCGGGGTCGAGGGTGAGCGGCGAGTCAGCGGGGTAGCGTCCGAGCGAGTAGCGCAGCGCATCCGTTCCGAGCCAGTCGCGCAGGTCGTTGAGTTCGATGATGTTGCCCGCTCGCTTCGACAGTCGGGCACCGTTAATGCTCACCAGTTGACCGATCAACACCTCAATGTCTTTGGCGGGATCGTCACCGGCAGCACCGGCAAGCGCCTTCAGTCGGTGTACGTAGCCGTGGTGGTCAGCACCAAGCAGATAAATCTTGTGGGCAAAGCCACGATCACCCTTGCTCAAGTAGTAGGCGGCGTCGGCCGCGAAATACGTGTAGATGCCATTACCGCGCTTGATGACACGGTCTTTATCGTCGCCAAAATCGGTCGTCGTGACCCACACCGCATCATCGATATCGGCGACGTGCCCTTGAGCGCGCAATCGCTCAACAGCCTCATCGATCGCGCTCTTGCCGTCATCATTCGTGGCATGAAGGGAACGCTCGCTGAACCACACATCGAAGTGCACGTTGAAGTCGGCAAGAGATTTCTTGATCTCGCCCAACTGGAGTTCGTAACCACGCTCACGGGCAACAGCGATTGCGGCATCATGGTCGAGTTCAAGCAGTTCAGGATTCGACGCAAGAACACCCCTGGCGAGCTCAGCGATGTAATCGCCAGGGTAACCATTCTCCGGAGTCGGTTCGCCCTTCGCCGCAGCCAAAATCGAGGCGGCAAAGTTGCCCATCTGATTGCCGGCATCATTAATGTAGAACTCACTGACAAGCTCAGCACCCGCACTTTTCAGAACGCGCGCCAGCGAATCACCTAGCGCAGCCCAGCGAGTGTGGCCAATATGCAACGGGCCTGTCGGGTTTGCCGAAACGAACTCCAAGTTAATGGTCTGACCCGCGAGCGAATCGTTGCGACCGTATGCCTCACCCTCCTCGACGATCGTCTTCGCAAGTGCACCAGCGGCAGCGGCATCCAGCGTTATGTTAATGAAGCCGGGGCCCGCAACATCTACCGCGGCGATGCCGTCAATGATGCGAACCTGCTCGGCAATTTCGGTGGCCAGCTCGCGCGGGTTTGCGCCCAGCGGCTTCGCCAGCTTCATAGCGATATTGGATGCCCAATCACCGTGATCGCGATTGCGGGGTCGCTCTAACACCAGATCGTTCACGGTCAGGCCCAGATCGGGCGTGCCGCGGTCAGCCGCAATGCGGATGACAACAGAAAGCAGGGTGGCAGAAAGATCGGCAGGATTCACAGCATCAAGCGTACTGTGCGGTCGCTGAAGTTCTGTTCGGGATGGGGCGGCCCTGCTCAGGATAGGCGGCACGGTTCGCAACTTCGCCGGGTCACTGCACGTCTTTGCCGGTGCAGGTCGCGAGAATAGGACTATGGCTCTTCCACTTCGCGTTCTTCCTGCAGTTATCGCACTCAGCGCATCCGCTCTTCTGCTGACCGCGTGTGTACCCGCAGAGCCCGACCCGACGGGGCCGAACCCAACGCGCACGATTGACCCATCGAGCACTCCCTTTGCTACCCCAGAGCCCACGAGTTCCGCAACGAGCGACCCCCAGGCGACTGCCGTTGATGTGGCCTGCACTGACCTGATCACGCCGCAAGCAATGTATGACTTCAACCCCAACTTCTTGCTGCTGAACAGCTTCACCCCGGCTTCGGGCTCACCTGCTGCGACCGCTCTTGCCTCGAAGGGTGTTGCTTGCCGTTGGGAAAACTCCACGAGCGGGGTAACGATCGACGTGTCGGTTGCTAAGCCAGCGCCGAACACGCTCGATGGGCTCAAGTCGACTGCGGGCAGCTCTGCGGATAGTTTTGACGGCTACTTTGCCGTGGCGGGCGGAACCGGCACTGCGCAGGTATTTAGCGGTGCCTACTGGGCAACCCTCAGTTCGAAGGCATTCTTCGAAGCCGGAGATGCTGTCGATCTGGTCGCAGACGTGCGCTCAGCCCTCAAGTGACGAGTCGCTCGCGGCTCCGCAGAATCGAGCTCTTCGTCAATCAGGGAAGCTGTACCGGCGAACGATGGTCGTCGTTCGGAAGCACATCGGCCGTCGCAGTGATCACAAGATTCTGCAAGAAGAGGTCGGCCCAGTGGTTGGTGAGGAACGCAACATCTGCGGCATCCCGACCCGTCGCAATGCGCACGAGCGACTGGCGCGGGGCGAGCCCCGTAGAATCAACAATCCACCAGGCCCCCTCTACGTATGCCTCAGCAACCGCGTGAAAATCCATCGGGCTGAGCCCTGGCGCATACACCGAGGCGTAGCGAGCTGGCACGTCTTTTGCCCGGAGCATGGCAATCGTCAGGTGGGCATAATCGCGGCACACACCTCGTCGCGTTAACAGCGAGTGTGCCGCTCCATCAGTGGCCATAGAAACACCCGGGGTGTAGCGAATATTCTGCGAGACCCAGTCGCGCACTGATTGCAGCAACTCGTGGCCGATTTGGGCCGGAAACAGCGAGCGAGCGGTAGGAGTGAGAACGTCAGACTCGCAATAGCGGCTCGGACGCAAATATTCGACCCGGTCAATGGCGCTTAGCGGCGCAGGTTCGGGCGTTGCCTCGACGGTAGCGGCATAGTCCACAACAAGTCGCCCCGGGCCCGCAATGAGCGTGTGCAGCCGGGTTCCGCGCGCATCAACCAACTCGGTTGGGTGCTGGGGTGCGTCATCCAACACGAAATCAAGGGACTCGGATGCTGTGGGCCACGAGGCCGCGACAGCAATGCTGAAGACCATTTCGGTGCGACCGCGAAGGTCAAGTTCTTGGTGGGACGAAACGGTACGCAACATGCCTCGATACTGTCATGGGAAGCTGACACCGACATCAGAACAGCGTGCTAATTGTTGGGGCGATTGCTTGCTAAGCTAGCCTCCTTGCCTTCGTAGCTCAGGGGATAGAGCGCCGGTTTCCGGTACCGTAGGTCGGGGGTTCGATTCCCTCCGGGGGCACTGTTATTTCGGGCCCGGCAGCAGATACAGACTCTCTGCCGGCGAAGTTTTTCTCGGCATCCCCCCGCGTCTATTCCTCGACCACAATTCCTAGGTGGTTAGCGAGGAGAGGGGCCAGTCCAGCGAGTTGATACGAGTTGATGGTGGTGCCTTCAAGGTGTGCGACACCGGAGAGCTGGCGTAGCGCTAGCGATCGAAGATCGACGTTAGTGAGAACAGAGCGCGTGAGATCGAGGGTGTTGATCTGGGTGTTCTCGAACCAGACACGGTTTATAGTGGCTGTGCCGAGATCAAGCTCATCGATGCGGCAGTCGTCGAAGACAACATCCTGAAGGTGTGCCCCTCGCAAGTTGAGGTAGCCGACGCGGCAATGGGTGAAACGGACAGATTTTTACATTGACTCATAAAATTCGGCAGAGCCCAGCCGAGATCCTTCAACGTTGACGTCACGAAAATCGAGCGAGGAGCGCCGAAGATTGGCGCAGTGAGCCGGCAGAACCGAGTTTCGACGAGAGGTGCAGCCGTCAAAGTTTTTTTAGCCATGCAATCAGTTGCTTCCTGAAGTGTTAATTAGGTTGAGGTTTCGACGCTAGCCCAGACTCCTGATGCTCCCTCCCACTATTATTTGGGGATGTGGCAACCAGCGAAGCAGCACGAAAAACCCGGTCTGGACCACGAGGAACAGACCCTCCGCGACGGCGATTTGGTTTTCCGTGCAATGCGGTCCTCCGGCCCGCCAAGCACCGGGCGACCTCCGTTCGTCTTGATTCATGGGATCGGCATGTCGCATCGTTACCTCACGCGCCTTCATAACGTGCTCTCGGAGATGGACGAGGTTTACTCCATTGACTTGCCCGGATTCGGCGGTCTCCCGAAACCAGCTAAATCTCTGGGGGTCCCGGAGATGGCACGAGCCCTCGGGCGGGTATTGGACCGGCTCGGAATCGAGCAGGCTGTCCTGGTTGGACACTCCATGGGCACCCAGTGGGTCGTCGAGCTCGCCGCACAGCGACCAGAGCTCGCGACGCACGTCGCCGCTGTCGGCCCCGTTGTTGACGATACTCACCGCTCGATTTTCACCCAAACAGTCGCCCTCGGTGTTGATGCGCTCGGCGAGCCGACGAGCGCCAACCTGCTGGCATTCACCGACTTCCTTCGCTGCGGTCCATCGTGGTTCCTTACTCAAGCAGGACAGATGGTCGCTTACCCGATCGAGGACCGCGTTCCGGGACTCCTGATGCCCCTCCTGCTCCTGCGGGGTGGACGTGACCGCGTTGCCGGGATGGACTGGTGCCGGCGACTTCGAGGTGACGCACGCTCAGTCACGCTCGTGACAGTCCCCGGCCATCAACACTTTGTCCAACGCACCGCGCCCAGGGCAGTTGCATCCGCCCTCCATGCCTTCACGCGCAAGGATGCTCCGCCCGCCAGCTGAAGCATGGATGACCGGGAACACCGCAGCACCGTCACGCTGATGAACGCGAGTTGCCCACCATTTCGCCACGCTGCTTAGTGCGCGTCGATCGAATGCAGCTCCAAAAACTCGTAAAGTTCGCGGTCGTCAACGCCGGGGAAAGTTCCTGACGGCAGCGGCGACAGGATGTGGGCGTGCAGCTTGGCGCTCGACCATGCATTGCCCGACCACCGGTCGCGCAAAACATCTTCGGGCTTGCGGCAGCACGTCTCATCGGGGCACGTGGACGCTCGACGGTTGTCGGTCGCGCGCCCGCGGAACCATTTGGAGTGCGAGAAAGGCACGCCGATGGTGATGGAGAACTCTTCGGCATCCGTGGTTCCCGTCTGGGTGGATTCGAAGAAGCTGCCCTCGGGGGTGTCGGTGTACTGGTAGAACTCCGTGGTGCGGTTGGTGCGCGTGAATGCGGTTCGAGCGCTCCAATTGCGGCACACAAACTGCCCCTCGGCTGAGCCAGTAACATCCACCGGCAAACGCAGGCCATCATTTTCGTACGCCTTGTAGACAGCGCCGTCGTCACCCACACGCAAAAAATGGGTCTCAAGGTCAAGGTGCGAGGTCGCAAGGTTAGTGAAGCGTAACGCTGCCGCCTCGTGGGTGACACCAAACGCATCCCGAAAGTCTTCAACCGCAATATTGCGCTGCGTTTTGGCGTCGCTCAAGAACTCAACCGACTGCTTCAATGGCATCAGGACGGCCGCCGCGAAGTAGTTAATCTCCAGACGCTGATGCAAAAACTCGGCGTAGCTGGTGGGTTCGGTGTGCCCGAGAACACGATGTGCCATCGCCTGAAGGGCCATCGACCGCAAGCCGTGTCCACCAGGAATCGATGCAGGCGGCAAGTAGATGCGCCCGTGCTTGAGGTCGGTAACCGAACGCGCCGAATGCGGCAGATCGTGCACATGCACCAGCTCGAAGCCCAAGGACTCTGCCATCAAACTCACGGCGCGGTGGGTGAGCGCCCCGGTGGTGTGGTTGCCGGCGAGAGTCAACTTTTCGGCTTCTCGTTCGAGATCGGGTAGGTAGTTATCGAGGGTGCGCATCTGCTGACGCAATTCGGTATTGGCTCGACGAGCTTCTTCAGGCGTCGCGATCGCCTGGCGCGAACGCGTAGCGAGTTCATGATGCAACCCAACTATCGCTTCAAGGGTCTCGTCAGGGATCCCCTTCGACGGGCGAATCTTGGGCAAGCCGAGCGCTGCATAGATCGTGCTGCGTTGCACCCGATCCAACTCAATCTCTAGTGCCGCACGTTTAGTGGGCGGGGCTTCGTCGAGCAGATCAGCCAATTGGATGTCCGTGGCCGAAGCAATCGCCGAAAGCAAGGTCAGTCGAGGCTCACGACGTCCGTTTTCCATCAGCGAAAGCTGACTGCCAGCAACCCCCACGCGATCTCCCAGTTGGTCGAGAGTGAATCCCGCCGTCGTGCGGAAGTGCCGGATGCGTTGTCCCAAAGTCACAAGATCATTCACAGGTTCACTATAACTAAAGAACGCAGATTCTTTTCACACTAATCTCGAGCAACGTACAGAAAAGTGCGTGATCATCGAATAAGAACAGTTTTTTCAGCACCACAGAAACCAGCGGAAGGTAGAAATGAGCATCGCCGAGATGACAAAGACCCACTTCTCCGCACCCGACGGAACCCACCCCAGCGTCATCGCTTGGGTGGAAGAGATCGCCACCCTTACACAGCCCGATGAGGTTGTCTGGTGCACCGGCAGCGCCGAAGAAGCCGACCAGATTGCCGACCTCATGGTCGAAGCCGGAACGCTCACGCGCCTCAACGATGAGTACCGCCCTCACAGCTTCCTCGCTCGCAGTGATCCCAGTGATGTCGCTCGCGTCGAATCACGCACCTTCATCTGTTCCGCCAATGAGAGCGATGCCGGCCCTTCCAACAACTGGGCTGCTCCCGCAGAAATGCGCACCACTCTCGACGGACTCTTCGCAGGCAGCATGCGCGGTCGCCGGATGTTCGTCGTTCCGTTCTCGATGGGCCCGCTCGGTTCTCCACTCGCCAAAATTGGGGTTCAAGTCACCGACTCCCCCTACGTCGTCTTGAGCATGGGCATCATGACGCGCATGGGAACCGCCGTTCTCGAATCGATTGATGACTCCACTGAATGGGTGCGCGCCATCCACAGCGTTGGGGCCCCACTCGCTGCCAACGACACCGATGTGCCGTGGCCATGCAACCAGACCAAATACATCAGCCATTTCCCGGAAACTCGCGAAATCTGGTCGTTTGGTTCTGCCTACGGCGGAAACGCGATTCTCGCCAAAAAGTCGTTCGCTCTTCGTATCGCCTCGGTGATTGCTCGTGACGAAGGATGGCTCGCTGAGCACATGCTTCTGCTCAAACTCACCAACCCGCGCGGTCGTGTCTTCCACATTGCGGCAGCGTTCCCCAGCGCGTGTGGCAAAACGAATCTCGCGATGATCAAGCCCACCATTCCCGGGTGGAAAGCCGAGACGATTGGTGACGACATCGCGTGGCTCGGCAAGGGAGCTGATGGGCGACTCCGCGCCATCAACCCCGAAGCAGGCTTCTTCGGCGTAGCCCCAGGAACCGGCTACAGCACCAACGAGACCGCAATGGACACCATCTGGGGCCACACGGTCTTCACCAATGTCGCGCTCAAAGACAACGGCGACGTGTGGTGGGAAGGTATGACAGATGAGGCTCCTGAGCACCTCATCGACTGGCAGGGAAACGACTGGTCGCCAGAATCTGGCAGCCCGTCGTCACACGCCAACTCACGTTTTACTGTGGCAGCAGCACAATGCCCCACCATCGCAGATGACTGGGAGTCACCACAGGGCGTCGTCATTGACGCAATAATCTTCGGCGGTCGCCGCGCGACCAACGTGCCGCTAGTGGTGGAGGCACGAGATTGGGAGCATGGCGTCTACCTGGGCGCCACTATCTCATCTGAGCGGACGGCGGCTGCCGAAGGCACCATTGGCGAACTACGGCGTGACCCGTTTGCCATGATGCCTTTCTGCGGATACAACATGGCCGATCACTGGGCACACTGGCTCTCCGTCGGTCAAGATCTGCGCACCTCGGGCACAGTTCCTCGCATCTTCCAGGTGAACTGGTTCCGCAAGGGCCCCGATGGATCCTTTCTCTGGCCCGGCTTTGGTGAGAACTCGCGCGTTCTTGAATGGATTCTTGAGCGGGTTGACGGCAAAGTCGCTGCCCGGGACAGTGCCCTCGGATTGCTCCCCCGCGACGGGGAACTCAACATCGACGGCCTTGAGCTCAGCGATGAGACCATGCAGCAGCTGTTCGCGATCGACACCGACTCGTGGAAAGCAGAAGCGGCATCCACTGAGGAATTTTTCGCCACGTTCGACGGGCGCGTTCCGGCAGCGGTAACCCGCCAACTTGAGCACCTCAAAGTGCGCCTCAACGCCTAACCAACGAAACCGCCTCGCCGTTCGTCTTTACTAGTGTGACCACAATTGCGCTAACTGTGGGCCATTCCTCGGCCACAATAGAGACAACGGCGAGGAGGGGCTCAGTGGCTGAGACCGAAAACACCCCTGCCCGCTGGGAAGACGTGGTCACGCAACTCGTTGCTGAGCGAGGCGAAGCCTTGACGCGCTATGCATACCTGATCTCCGGCAACCGTGAAGACGCCTCCGACCTTGTACATGACGCACTCGTCAAGACCTTCGGTCGGCTACGAAACGGGTTTACTATCGCGAGCGCGGAAGCGTATGTACGAAAGGCGATCCTCAATACCTACCTCGACCGCGGGCGACGCATCAGCCGCTGGCGCAAAATCGCCCACCTCGCTGTTGAACCCGAGATGCTGCAATCACCGGATGCCGACACCGAAATCCGGCTCGATCTGCAGTCTCAACTGATGAAGCTGCGACCGCGCGAACGTGCCTGCTTGGTTCTGCGATACTACGAAGACCTCAAAGTGGATGACATCGCCGATACACTGCAGATCAGCTCTGGAGCGGTGAAACGCTACTTGAGTGATGCTCTAGCCCGAATGGCGGTGGGACTCGATCGCACCGAGCCACACGACCTCGGGGGCGACCATGGTTGACGAATCCGACATCCGCTCTCACCTAGTTGACGCGGAAACTCCAGCGATTGCGATCAACACTGACGCGATAATTTCACGCAGCAAGGCTCGACGTCGGCCACGTCAGCTTGCCGTGGGTGCGGTGAGCGTTCTTGCGGCGGCATCCCTCGTTTTCGCCGGAGTGAACACGTTCCCACGCACCGGCGATCTCACTACAGCGGGCAGCATGGCAGACGAATCGAGCACTCGTATGGACAGCGATGCGGGCGCAGACAATGCTGAGTCGTACCTCGCACCAGATGCCGTCATGGACAGGGAAACCTGCGGGGCGATCATCCCCAGCCAGGCGGCGTCACCCTATGGCCTTGCTCTTGAGCTTGACCTTCCTGGCCCGGTGACGGCATCCGGTAGCGCCTTCGGAACAGTTCGACTCACGAACACATCGGATGTCGCAGTAACGGGAACGACAGCGTCGGTGCCCGACGTGAATCTGACCCGAGACTCGGTCTCGATTTCGCATAGCCCCGACGCTCAGATTTTGTCGGTCATCCCTGTCAACCTCCAGCCCGGCCAGAGCATCGAATTTGCCGTTTCGCTTGCAATCTACGACTGCACGACCATCGACACCGGCGGCATGGTCGAGCCCGGCATCTACACGGCAAGCACGTCGCTTGCCTTCGTTCCGTCAGACCCCGAGATCGGCGAGGCTGCCGGAGTGCGCAGCTCACCGTCGACCATTGTTCTGCAGTAACGACAGCTCGCTTCGCTAGACTCCTCGTGTCACTTTCGTCGACGAAGGAGCATCCGTGAAGGCTCGACTGGTCACCGTATGTGCGATCGCTGCGGCATTCGCTGTGATGACCGCGACCCCGGCGCTTGCCGATGATCCCGTGCGGCTTGACGGGCAGTACGTTGCCGACACAACGGGCGTTCTTGGCGGCAGCGCAGTCGAGGTCGACGCGGCACTCAACTCGCTTTATGAGCGGGCCGGCATCCAGCTGTTCGTCGTATACGTCGACGCGTTCACGAACCCCGAGTCCCCGATTGATTGGGCGGATACCACGGCTGAGGCTAATGGGCTCGGCACCGACGATCTTCTGCTTGCTGTGGCGGTTGGCCAGCGGCAGTACGCGCTGTCGGTTGCTCCCGACGCTTCGGTGTCGGATGCGCAGCTGGATGCCGCGGAGAGCGCCATCGAGGCAGAACTGCGCAACGATAACTGGGCCCAGGCTGCCATCGCGGGCGCAGATTCGCTTGGTGCTGCTTCGACATCGTCGGGCGGCGGTCTGCCTCTGCTACCGATTCTCGGAGGTGCTGCACTGCTCGGTGTGGGTGTCTACGCCATTTATCGAGTGCGGCGTCGCAGTCGCACGGGAGACAGTGGAGAGCCAGCGGAAAGCGTTTCGCAGGAGGAACTTGACCGTCGCGCCGGTAGCGCGCTCGTGGAACTGGATGATGCCCTCAAGACGAGCGAGCAGGAACTGAGTTTCGCTGTTGCCCAGTTCGGCAGCGCGGCAACGGCCGACTTTGAGGCGTCACTTGCGGAGGCCAACACCACGGTTGCGCAGGCATTTCGCCTCCGACAGAAGCTCGACGATAGCGAGCCAGAATCTGCAGAGCAGAAGCGCACGATGACGATGGAGATCATCCAGTTGTGCAAGCACGCTGATGAGTTGTTGGATGCTCAGGCCGAAGCCTTCGACCAGCTGCGGCAGCTCGAAACTAATGCCCCCGCAGCCCTCGCCGAGACCACGGCGTTGATCGCAACTGCGAGCGAGAGAGCCCCCGTGGCGGAGAGCGCCCTGAGCGCTTTGACCACTCGCTATGCTCCGTCTGCGCTCAATTCGGTGTCGGAGAATGGTGAGCGCGCTCGCGCCCTGCTCTCGGCCGCAGCGGAGTCGTCAACGACCGCGAGTACAGCGATCGCGGCCCAGAAGCCCGGCGACGCAGCAGTCGCCATACGCACGGCACAAGCACAACTCGGCCAATCGATTCAGCTCATGGATGCCGTGGATTCGCTCACAACCCAGCTGCAGTCGGCCGAAGGCAAGCTTGCTGCCGCAATCGCTGACACCGCGGGCGACATTGCCGCCGCGCGCGCGCTGCCCCGCGACGACACCACTGGATCGTTGCAGCCGCAGATCGTGGCTGCCGAATCGGCTCTCGCCGCGGCGCAGGCGAACGTGAGCGATCCGATCGCGAGCTTGAGCGCTCTCGGCGCTGCGAATGCTGCCCTCGAGACGGTCTTTATTGGGGTGCGTGATCAGCAGGCTGCAGTCGCGCAAGCGGCAACACAGTTGACTGCGGCTCTTGCCGGAGCACAGTCACGGATCACCACGACGGCGCAGTTCATTACGACTCGTCGCGGCGGTGTTGGTTCCGAAGCGCGAACGAGAATTAGCGAAGCAGACCGCCAGCTGAAGCAGGCGCTCGCCCTGCAGACATCCGATCCGGTTACGGCCCTGACACATGCACGACAGGCCGATCAACTGGCCGCTACCGCATTCGAGCTCGCCCAGCGCGATGTCTCGCAGTTCTCGGTCGGCGGCGCTGCCGGTTCGGGAATGGGTGGACTGGGCGGCCTCGGTGGTTTCGGGGGCACCGGTGGTGGCTCTGGTGGAGATCTGCTCGGCGGATTGATCGGTGGCCTCATTGGGAGCAGTCTGGGTTCGCGATCGTCTCGGTCTGGCCAAAGCTCCTCGTGGGGCGGCGGCTCGTGGGGCGGTGGCTCGGGATCGCGCAGTTCTCGCTCTGGCGGAAGTTCTGGTCGCAGTGGTGGTGGCCGCAGTCGCGGCGGTAGATTCTAAGTACGGTTTGCTCGAGAAAATTTACGAAAGGCATGTCGCATGGCAAAGCAGTCGATCCTCGGACGCATCTCACAACTTCTGAAGGCGAACATCAACTCGATTCTCGACCAGGCTGAGGATCCGCAATTGATGCTCGACCAGCTTGTACGTGATTACACCAGTTCCATTGCGGATGCGGAGAGCGCTGTTGCTCAAACTATCGGCAATTTGCGGCTCATGGAGCAGGATCACACCGAAGACAGGAACGCGGCAGCCGACTGGGGCCGCAAAGCTTTGGCGGCCAGCAACAAGGCCGACGAGCTGCGCGCGGCAGGCAACTCTGCCGACGCCGATAAGTTCGACAACCTCGCGAAAATCGCGATCGGTCGTCAGGTCTCCTCGGAGAACGAAGCTCGCGCCGCAGCACCCACGATTGCCTCGCAGACCAAGGTTGTCGACCAGCTCAAGAGCGGTCTCGATGGCATGCGGGCAAAACTCAGCGAACTCACCGCGAAGCGCGACGAACTCGTTGCGCGCTCAAAGACTGTCGAAGCTCAGACTCAAGTTCACGATGCTCTCAAGTCAATCGACCTCCTCGATCCCACGAGCGACCTCAGTCGCTTCGGAGACAAGATTCGGCGCGAAGAGGCGAAGGTTCTTGGGCAGCAGGAGTTGGCGGCATCCAGCCTTGACGCACAGTTTGAGGGTCTCGAAGACTTGGGCAAGCAGGGCGAAGTTGAGGCACGCTTGGCGGCACTCAAGTCGGGCGGCACGAAGGCCGTTACGGCAGGCGAGTAGTTCGCGCGCGGAATCCAAAGAATGACAATCAACTACGTCGTCGTTCCACAGTGGCAAGGTTCCGGGTCTTCCCGAGCAATGCAACTCGTGGATGGTGCCGAGGCGATTCGGGGCGACCTTCCCTCCGCGTCGACTCGCACGGTAGACGTCCCGCTTGAAGCGGGTGACCACCAAGGGACCGGCGTGCACCGGTTGAGCTCGCTGCTTCTCGTAAGGGAGCGAACTCGTCACACCTACGCGGCTGACCCTGCCATCCATGTGACGATCGGCGGAGATTGCGGCGTTGAACTGGCTGCCATTGAGCATGTCAGCCCCAGCGCGCCTGCAGTGGTCTGGATTGACGCGCACCCCGACCTGCACACGCCAGAATCGAGCGCGTCTGGTGCGTTTAACGGGATGGTGCTGCGCACCCTGCTCGGTGAGGGCCCTGCGGTGCTCGTGCCCGAGCATGCACTCACTGCAGATCATCTGATTCTCGCGGGCGTGCGCTCAGCCGATCCCGAAGAAGATGCCTACATTCAGGATGCTGGCATCCGCTCAATCGGCGTGATCGAATTCTCTGCCGACGCGCTCCTCGAAGCAATCGCCGCAACAGGCGCAGACTCCGTCTACTTGCACATCGACCTCGATGTGCTCGACCCCGCCGACTTTGCGGGGCTCGGATCGCCAGTACCGTTCGGGATTTCGCCCACACTTCTCGCAGAAACGATCCGGGCGGTGGTTGCGAAATACCCTCTCGCTGGGGCCGGAATCACCGAGTTTGCTCCGGCATCCATCACCCAGGCAGCGGATGATCTGCCTACCATTTTGAGGTTGATCGGCGCCATTACCTCGGCACGGTGATGCACTGATCGTTCAGAATCTGGCGACGCGTCAGCGCTTGCGCCGTAGTCTGGGAACATGACTGACACCAGCACAAGTTCCGCAAAGATTACGCTCGAACGGGACGGTCACGTTCTGCTCATCGGTCTGAATAGGGTCGACAAACGTAACGCCGCCGACCTCGAACTGCTTTCGCAGCTTGCTCTTGCCTACGGCGAGCTTGAGCGTGATCCCGAGCTACGCGCTGGTTTCGTTTTCGCGCACGGTGACCACTTCACTGGCGGCCTTGACTTGGCCGACATCGGGCCGCGAATCGGCGCCGATGGGCTCGATATGGTGCCCGAGGGCGGAATCAACCCCTGGCAAGTCTCGGGCCAAAAACTCTCCAAGCCCGTCGTGATCGCCGTTCAGGGAACCTGTCTTACTCTCGGAATTGAGCTCATCTTGGCCAGCGATATCGCTATCGCCGCCGATTCGAGTGTCTTCGGCCAGGTAGAAGTGTCTCGCGGCATCTTGCCCTTCGGGGGAGCAACAATTCGGTTCCCGCGTCAAGTGGGCTGGTCGAACGCGATGCGGTGGATCCTCACCGGCGATAGCTTCGATGCCGCCGAGGCTCACCGCATCGGACTCGTCCAAGAGGTGGTGCCGCATGGCGAACAGTATGCCCGGGGACTTGAGCTCGCCCAGCGCGTAGCCGCCCAAGCGCCACTCGCCGTGCAAGCCGCACTCAAGAATGCCAACATTGCGGTTCGCGATGGCGACGCCGCAGCAGAGGTTGCTCTGCAGCCGGAGCTCGTCGCGCTCGCGCAGAGTGAAGATTCCCGAATCGGAATGCAAGCATTCATGACTCGCACGACCGCATCCTTCATCGGAAAGTAGGGGAACCATGGCTGACAATACGTGGGATGTCATCGTTATCGGCGCTGGCGCTGTGGGCGAGAACGCTGCAGACCGGGCAGTGCAAGGCGGACTGAGCGTCGTTCTGGTTGAGAGCGAGCTCGTTGGCGGCGAGTGCTCCTATTGGGCGTGTATGCCCTCGAAGGCGCTTATCCGCAGCGGGCTCGTACTGCGGGCAGCCGAACGCGTCGGCGGCGCAGCACAGGCCGTCACTGGCGGTATTGATGTTGCCGCACTATTGGCCCGGCGTAACAGTTTCACCAACAACTGGGATGACGCTGGCCAGGTTCGTTGGGTTGAGAAAGCAGGCATCGACCTGCGCCGTGGCCACGCGCGCCTCGACGGCCCCAAACGAGTCACCGTCACTGATGACAATGGCGAGATAACCACGTTGACTGCCAACCATGCTGTGGTCGTCGCCACCGGATCTGACCCTAAGCTGCCTAACATTTCTGGGCTCGTCGATGCACAACCGTGGACACCGCGCGAAGCAACCTCGGTCGAAGAAGTTCCCGAGTCACTTGCCATTATCGGTGGCGGAGTGGTCGGCGTCGAAATGGCGACCGCTTATCGCGACCTCGGTGCCGAAGTGATCCTCTTCGCCCGCAGTGGACTGCTCAACGGTCAAGAGGACTTTGCCGGCGACATGGTTGCGAAAGCGCTCCGAGAGCGCGGCGTCACCATCGTCAAGGCCTCCCCTACGCGCATCAAGCGCACCGCCCACGGGGTCGACATCGATACAGAGACGGAGAGTTTTGCGGCATCCGAAATTTTGGTGGCGACAGGTCGCACCGCTCGCACCAACGACATTGGTCTTCAGAGCGTTGGGCTGACCGCTGGAGACTGGCTCTCGGTTGACGACACGATGCTGGTGTACGACACCGACTGGCTCTACGCCGTTGGCGACGTCAACCACCGCGCACTGCTTACCCACCAGGGCAAGTATCAGGCGCGCGCTGCCGGTGATGTGATTGTCGCCCGCGCGAAGGGTGCACCAGTGGATGACGCCCCGTGGGGCGCGCATGTTGCCACTGCAGACCACGGCGCTGTTCCGCAAGTCACCTTTAGCGACCCCGAAGTTGCGTCGGTGGGCATCATGTCCGAGGATGCCGAGAAGCAGGGCATCGATGTTCAGGTCGTTGACTACAACCTCGGTTGGGTTGCCGGCGCAAGCCTGCAGGCCGACAATTATGAAGGTCAGGCGCGACTCGTTGTCGACCGCGAGCGTCAAGTCATTGTTGGTGCAACCTTTGTCGGTCAGGATGTTGCCGAGCTGCTGCATTCAGCAACGATTGCGATTGTCGGTGAGGTTCCGATCGCACGCCTCTGGCACGCGGTTCCCTCGTACCCCACGATCAGTGAAGTATGGCTGCGACTGCTTGAAGCTATCGGGCGGCCCTAGCCACGCCAGCGGCAGCGGCAGGTGGCAGCAATGGCCGGCAGCAGCCGAGCGATTAAGAGACGGTGAGCAGGCCCACAACATGAACGTTGAGACGACGTGAACACTTCGAGAGGCGCACGGTTGGGGCGCGCGCTCGCCAACGCTGAGCATAATCCGCGGGCACAGCGCGTATTGCTGCACCCGGCACTGACGCGACCCGGTTATTGGTTCGCTACGGCATCCGGCCTGCTGTGGGGTGCGCTGCTGAGCGGGGGCCGGGTGCGCTCACGTGGAGGCGTGTTAGTCGCGTCGCCACTGCCTAAGTGGGCGTTTGGCCGCGGCGGCACGACGATTGGCGCTGTCTTTCTGACGGGCGACAATGCGAGTGACTCTGTGCTCGAACATGAGGCTGTGCATCGTGCACAGTGGCGACGCTACGGGTTGTGGTTTATTCCGCTGTATTTGCTCGCCGGGCAAGACCCGCTGGCCAATCGCTTCGAGATCGAAGCGGGGCTTGAGTTGGGCGGGTACGTTGGGGGCCGGTAGGCGCGCTCACCGCGCACAGCGCGCACAGCACGCACAGCACGCACAGCACGCACAGCACGCTCACCGAAAAACTAGTTGGAGCTGAGCAGTCGCGCGGGGCCCTGATGGGCAACCCAGGCATAAACGGTACTTTCACCGAAGGCGCTGACAGGGAGCATTTCGCTCAACCACGCATCTACGGAACGCGTGACGCTTTGGCCGCGTTCTCGCAGCAACCAGCAGACACCGAAACGGCCGGGAGCCGCAAGCTGCTGAATCTGGTCTGCGCTGTCGACCTCAATGAACACTTGGCCGCGTGAACGGGCTGGGAGGCTCGAGAGTATCAGAGATATCGTGTCGATCGAAGTCTCGTCTCCCGCGAGCAGCACGCGGTCAGCCGACTGGGGATTCCAGGCGATCTGCGGGGTGAAGAGTTCGGGAAACATTGACTCCAGTATAGGCATGCCTTACCTAAATTGAGCACCTCTCTGGGCGTACTCCAAGCACCGAATTCTCTTGCTTCACTCGGCGGAAACGCTGCCAGCCGTCCTACGCCCGAAATGCTGCCGGATGCCGCGAGCTCCACTGCAAGCGTCGCTCAAGTTGCGCGCCAATTGCCAGCAGCACGTCTTCACGCCCTGGCCGCCCGATCAGCTGCACCCCCATTGGTAGTCCTTCGGCGGTTTCATGCACCGGGAGGCTGATCGCGGGTAGGCCCGAAACGTTTACGAAACTCGTCCACGGGGTGTATTGCACTTGCCTGGCAAAATTCTCGAAGGCATCCTCGGCGTGGAACCAGCCGAGCGGGCGCGGCGTCATCGCCATGGCCGGGGTCAGCACGGCATCGTAGGAGGAGAACTGGCGGATGACGCTGCGCTCGAACCGCGAGAGCGTTGCGATAGCGACGCCGACGTCGCGGGCGCTCATCCGGCGTCCACTCTCGATGAGCCATTTCGTGAGGGGTTCCACGAGCTCGAGTTGTTCGCCGTCGAGGGGGATTCCGGCGGCTCCCGCTTGCCACAGCACTGTGAAGGCTTCGGCGTATTCGGGTGAGGCTGTTAGTGCGAGGTCTTCGGTGCCATGGCCGAGCTGGTCGAGCTCGGTGCGGGCCAGGGTGAGGGCATCCTGCGCTTCGGGTGAAACGCTGATCTCGTAGGCGTCATCCCAGGGCGAGGTCGTCATGACGCCGATGGTGAAGGTGCCTTCTCCTCGGATTGCCGCGTTGAGGAACGCGCCGCCGTCCCAGGTGGGTGGCGCGACCGAGTAGGGGGAGGGGCCCGCGAGCGCGTCAAGGAGGAGCGCAGCATCTGCGACCGTGCGGGCGAGGGGCCCAGCGACCGGTAACTGCCCAAGGCTGCCGAAACCGCTGCCCGAAGGCACGCGACCACGAGAAGGCTTGAGGCCGACAAGGCCGGTGGCTGCGGCGGGAATGCGAATCGAGCCACCACCGTCCGAGCCGGGCGCGAAGGGCAAGAGTCCCGCCGACACTGCAACGGCGGCTCCCCCGCTACTGCCGCCAGCCCCCAGAGTCGTGTTCCACGGGTTACGCGCCGCGGCATCGGAGAGAGGCTCTGTGTAGGCAGGCAATCCAAACTCGGGCGTGGCGGTCTTGCCGAGGCTGATCGCCCCGGCGGCATCCAGCACCTCGACGATTTCGTCGGAGACTTCGGGCACGAAGTCGGCGAAGGCGCGCGATCCATAGGCGGTGCGCACTCCGGCGCGGGCCCACAAGTCTTTCTCGCCCGAGGCCAAGCCCCAGAGAGTGGATGCCCGGCTGCCCAGCGTCTCGAGTTCCGCTGCCCGCTCGCGTGCGGCATCCGGGGTCACAACGGTGAAGGCCCCGAGCTCAGGGTTCAGCCGCTCGATGCGGTCGAGGTAGTGGGCGACGAGTTCGCTCGGGGTCAGCTCCCCCGTGCGCAAGAGGTGAAGTTGTTCGTTCGCGGTGAGGTGATGAAGTTCTGACACGAGTTCAGCCTAAAGAACTTGACAAAACCCCGCCATGCTGGTTGGTTGGTTGCATGACCAACTAACCCACTAACCAAGCACTCAAGCAACCGCAAGAAAGGAGGTACAGATGGATGACTCACGCTCGATCTTCGCGCAGGTCGCCGAGAACATCGAAAACGACATCATCTCCGGCGCTCTTTCTGAAGAGGGCCAGGTCCCCTCGACGAACGAGTTCGCAGCCTTCTATCGCATCAACCCCGCGACCGCCCTCAAAGGTGTGAACGTGCTCGTCGATGCAGGAATTCTCTACAAGAAACGAGGTATCGGAATGTTTGTCGCCACCGGCGCTCAAGAAAAACTTAAAGGTGCACGCCGCGACAAGTTCAGCAGCGAGTACGTGCGTCCGCTCTTAGACGAAGCAGAAAAGCTTGGCATCGACTCCACCCAACTTGCCCAGATGATCGCCAAGGAGGCGAAAAACTCATGACATCAACCATCGAGGTACACAACCTCACGAAACGATTTGGGAAAGTCGTCGCCGTCAACGACGTGACTTTCTCCGTTGCAGAAAACAAAATCTATGGCCTGCTCGGCCGCAATGGCGCCGGCAAGACCACACTCATGCAGTTGCTCACCGGCCAAGAATTTGCCAGTGAAGGCACGATCTCACTGTTTGGGCAGGCACCGGTGGAAAATGCCAAGGTGCTGCAAAACACGTGCTTCATCAAAGAGAGTCAGCGCTACCCCGAAGACTTCCGCCCCAAAGACGTATTTAAGACTGCGCCGTGGTTCTTCGCAAACTGGGATCAGGAGTTCGCCGAGCGACTCATCGCCGACTTCCGACTCCCGCTCGACCGCCGCATCAAGAAGCTCTCGCGCGGCCAACTATCCTCCATCGGCGTCATCGTGGGTCTCGCCTCGCGCGCACCGCTCACCTTCTTCGATGAGCCCTACCTGGGGTTGGATGCCGTGGCTCGCCACATCTTCTACGACCGTCTGCTTGAGGACTACGCCAACCATCCGCGCACGGTCGTACTCTCCACCCACCTCATTGACGAGGTCAGCAACCTTCTCGAACACGTACTCGTTATCGATGACGGCAAGCTCCTCATCAACGAGGATGCTGAAACTCTGCGCAATCGTGCCACCACCATCGTCGGCATGAGGACCGCTGTTGACGCGTTTGTCAGCAACCGAAAAGTGCTGCACCGCGATGGCATTGGCGGGCTCAGCTCGGTAACCGTTGCCGGGCTCAACGAGAGCGAGCGCCGCGACGCGAAAGCCGCCGGGCTGGAACTGTCACCGGTCTCGCTGCAGCAGCTCATCATCCAACTCACCAGCAACGAGACCAAGGAATTCGAGGCCAGCGCATGACAACCACAACTTCGGCGCTCGCACATGCGGCGAGCCCCCTGAAACGAATCACGAATGTCACACGACTTCACTTCGCTAACCCGTGGACGACTCTGGGATTGCCGTGGATCATCCTCGGAGTTATCTTTCTCGGCTCGCTGACAATCTGGTGGCTCATCTACTCTGCCCTCCCGCCGACCGATCGAGAAAATGCCCTACAGGGCACGGAATTTGGGGGTTCAAGCACCTTCATCTTCATCTACATGATGGTGGTGGCAATTCAGGCGATCAGTATCACCTTCCCCTTTGCTCTCGGCTACGGGGTGACTCGTCGGGACTACTACCTAGGCAGCTCACTGGCCTTCGTTGTCCTCGCTGTGGTGTACACCACGGGGCTCACGATTCTGGCCGCGATTGAAAAGGCAACCAACGGTTGGGGTATGGGCGCATCACTGTTTGCACCGATCTTCTTCGGTGATTCCGCACTCGAACGCATCTATGTGGAGTTTGTGCTGTTCCTGTTCTTCCTGTTCTTCGGCGCAGCAATAGCGGCGGTCTGGGTGCGTTGGAAGGCCAACGGAGTTGTCGTGTTCTTTATCGTGGTCGGGGCCTTACTGGTGGGCCTGGTCGCACTCGCGACCTTCACTGACTCGTGGTTCGCAGTCGGCGATACCCTCGTTAGCCTCGGCGTCCTAGGGGTGGCAAGTTGGAGTCTCGTGATCACCGCGATCAGTGCGATCTCCGGATTCTTCCTGCTGCGAGGGGCAACCCCGAGAAACGCGGCGTAAAGCCTCGTTCGACACCGCGAACGCAACCACACGACACACGGATGCCCGGCTATCGCTCTGCGGAGGCCGGGCATCCAGTCGTTCACTCTGGCATCACTCTGGAGCCGGTGTCGGCGCTCGCCCGACCGGGTCGACAGCTACGCTTCGAGCGACTTCTGCAGGAGATAGGTGCCGACCCAGCGATCGAATTTGAAACCGACGTGCTTCAGGTGCCCGATCGATTCGAAGCCCAGTTTGTGGTGAAGGTGCACGGAGGCGTCAGCACCGTCATCCGAGATCACCGCAATCAGTTCGCGGATACCCGCAGCGCGGCCGCGCTGAAAGAGCTCCTCCATGAGCGCACCCCCAAGCCCGCGACCGGTTGCGGCGGGCGACAGGTAGATCGAACTTTCGACGGTGTGCTGGTAGGCGGCTTTGGGGCGCCACGAGAACATCGCCGCATAGCCAACCGCTCGGTCGTCGTGATCGACGGCCACCACGAACGGCAAGCCCGCCGATTGCACGGTGGTGCGCTTAAGCTCCATGGTTTCGGCAGTCACCGCGCCGACATCGAAGGTGACCACGGTGTTCAGCACAAAGTGGCCGTAGATTTCGGCGAGCGCGTCAGCATCAGCGGCTGTGGCATCTCTCAACTGGAATGCGATGGGACTCTCCCGACGTGATGGTGACTAAGAAGACTATTTTAGGGGTCGATGCGCCAGTCAATTGCCGCCGCACCTTGCGCCTCAAGCGCAGCGTTAGCCCGGCTGAACGGCTTCGAACCGAAGAAGCCACGACTGGCCGACAACGGGCTCGGGTGTGGACTCACGATCACTGGTGTGTCGCCAAGCAACGGGGCGATGGATGCCGCATCCTTTCCCCACAGCATGGCAACAAGTGGTTGCGGCCTCTCTGCGAGCGCCTGAATCGCGTGAGCGGTCACCTCTTCCCACCCGTGACGACGGTGGGAGCCAGCCTCCCCTGCCCGCACCGTCAGCACGCGGTTGAGCAAAAGCACCCCCTGACGCTGCCAGGCGCTGAGGTCACCGTGGGCAACAGGCGGGATGCCAAGGTCGGCGTTCAGTTCTTTGTAGATGTTGCTGAGGCTGCGCGGCAGTGGTCGCACGTTTCGGTCGGCCGAGAACGCTAACCCCACCGCATGGCCGGGCGTGGGGTACGGGTCTTGGCCGACAATCAGCACACGCACTTCGTCGAACCGCGTCTGGAAGGCGCGCAGCACAGCCTCCGGCTCAGGCAGCCATGGTCGCCCCGCCGCGGTTTCGCGGTCGAGAAACTCGCCAACAGCATCCAACTCTGCGGCCACTGGCTGCAACACGTGAGTCCACCCGGGGTCGACACTGCAGAAATCCATGTCACTACGCTAGCTTCCGCCCCGGCTACCGATAGCATCCGTTCATGTCACTGCTGCGCGGAAAATCCGGAGCCATCACGTTTGGCCTCATCGGTTATCTCTTCTTTGTCGAGCTGGTGAGCGGAATCATTCAGGGGTACTACATCCCGCTGATTCCCGATCTGGTGCAACACTTGGGCATCCGCGATGCCGACTTCAACTGGTTTGAGGCCGCGCAACTGCTGTTGAGCGCGATTGTGGTTCCGATTTTGGCGAAGCTTGGTGACATGCACGGCCACAAGCGCATCCTGCTCGTCTCAACTGTGTTCACGGCGGGCGCGACCTGGTGGCTGGCGTTTACGGGTGACTTCACAAGTTTTCTGATCGCTTGGGCGCTGCAGGGGTTTTACGTTGTGTGGCTGCCGCTCGAAGTGGCGCTTATTTTTGACCGCGGACGCGTCACCGGTACCGGGGCATCGCAAACCCGTCGGGCTGCAGGCTTCCTTGTCGTCGCTCTCGAGGCCGGCGCCATCATGGGAGCTCTTGGTGGCGGCCGCATCTTCAAGGCATTCGGCGAGAACGTGCAGCAGACCCTCATGATTCCAGCAATTGCGGTGACCATTGTCTTCTTCGTGATCCTGTTTGGTGTTCCCGAGTCGAAGCCGCTGCCGGGTCGTTCTCTCGACTTCTGGGGCTTCGTGTTACTCACGATGGGGCTACTTCTCATCACCTCGGGGCTGACGTTCTTGCGCATCAACGGGCCAGGAGCGTTGTGGGTGTACCTGCTGATGCTCGCCGGTGTTGCGACGTTCATCCCGTGGGGCCGCTACGAACTGCGCCAAAAAGACCCCGCCATCGATCTTCGGATGCTGCGAGACCCCAGCATGTGGCCCATCCAACTCACCGCGGGGCTCGTCGGTATCAGCCTCCTCGGTGCCCAAGCGCCGCTCGCCACCTTCGCGGGAACCGACCCCATAAACGGCTACGGACTCGGTATGGAGTCAGATGAGATTTCGTACATCATCGGTGCCTACCTGATTTCAATGATCGTGGGTGCGCTGCTCTTCCCTGTGCTCTCGAAGTGGAAGAGTCCGCGCGTGGCGCTCATCGTTGCCACGTTCTTCGTGGCCACGGGATATCTGTTGTTCTTGCCCAACCACGACACCGTGCTGAGCGTGTTCCTCAACATGAGCATCGCGGGACTCGGTTCGGGGGCGCTTGTTGGCGCACTTCCGGCTGCTGCTGCGGCTGCCGCACCACGGGGTCAGACCGGGATTGCCACTGCACTCACGAATACCACGAAGACAATCGGTGGTTCGTTCGCATCCGCCGTCTTCGCCATCGTGCTCGTCGCGGGTGCCGCATCCGCGGTCACCGAGACGGCCTCAAGCCTGCTCGGCTACCTGACTGTATTTGCGATTTGCGGCGGTGGTGCGCTCGTCGCGGCCGTGCTGCTCTTTCTTGTGCCGAAGCTCGCGTTCGCCGATGTTGTCGATGACATCGACGAGCTCATGCCTGCGATTAACGCAGATGATGATGCTGAGGATGTCTCCGCCGCGGACGCCACAACTTCGGTAACCCCCGGCAAAGACCACGCTTAGCGAGGCTTCAGTTCACCCCTGATCATCTTGTGGGGTGCTGCTTGCGCGACAGGCTTGATCGTGACGAGGTCGAGGTTCACGTGGGCGGGCAGCTCGATCGAGTGCACGATGGCCTCCGCAACATCCTCGGCTACGAGGGGGTCGGGCACGTTGTCGTAGACCGAGTCTGCTTTCGCTGCGTCGCCGGCGAAACGCACGAGCGCGAACTCTTCGGTCTTCACCATTCCGGGCGCGACCTCGATCACTCGGATCGGCTCCCCCGCGAGCTCCAACCGCAGCACAGCGGTGAGCGCGTGCTCGGCGAACTTGGCGGCGTTGTACCCGCCACCGCCTTCGTAGGCTACATGGCCGGCAATCGAGGTGACCATCAGGATGCTCGCGCTCTCGCCTGCAACGATTCCCTCGCGCAGCAGAGGCAGAAGCGCACTGGTTACTCGCTTGGTGCCCACAACGTTGACGTCAAACATGCGGCTCCAGTCATCCGGGTCGCTGTCTTCGACACTGGCAAGACCGAGCGCACCACCCGCATTATTAACGAGCGCGTGGATAGGACCGAGCGCGCGCAGGTAGTCGGCGAGCGCGTCTACTTCAGACTGACGCGTAACATCGGCAACAAAAGTGTCAACACCCGTCGCCGCCGCGAGCGCCGCGAGACGCTCCTCCCGTCGCGCAACGGCAACCACCTGCCAGCCGTGCTGCGCGAACCGCCGTGCGGTCGCCTCGCCAATTCCTGAACTTGCGCCTGTGACTACTACTCGCCGATTCACCATTCCTCCAAAGTACCGGTATTACACTTCAACGAATGACCGGAGTCTCTCTCACGCCGCCTCTGGCTGCCCACGCCCCCAAAGTGCGGATGCCGCACTGGGATAACGCGCGCTTTCTTGCCGTCACGCTAGTGGTGATCGGCCATGGCATCCAGCGACTCACCTACGACTCGAACAATGCTCTCGCGCTGTACCTCTTCATTTACGCGTTCCACATGCCTGCGTTTGCCATCATCAGCGGCTACTTTTCGAAGCCCGGGCCACCGTCAGCCAAGCAAATGCGCCGGGTTCTGACGGATATTCTGTTGCCGTATTTCATCATGGAAGCGATTTGGGCTCTCGTGAAATTCTTCGCCGAAGGCGAGACCAACCTCAACCCGTCGAAACCGAGTTGGACCCTCTGGTTCCTGCTCGCTCTCGGAATTTTCCGCCTAATCCTTCCGTACCTTGCTCAGCTTCGCTGGCCACTAGTCTGGGCCGTCATTGGCTCGATCGGGGTCGGCTATTTCGACAACATCGATAGCACGTTCTCCCTCTCGCGGGCCATTGGCATCCTTCCCTTCTTTGTTCTCGGCTGGAAGCTGCGCGAGTGGGGAACGGTCGAACGCTGGCAGACCGCCAAACATTCCGTCTGGCTATTTCGAGGCCTCGCCGTAGCGGCGTTTGCGGGCTGGAGCATGATCATCCTGAGCAACATCGAACTCTGGCGCACCATTGATTTGCGCTTCTGGTTCTTCTACGACGACTCCTACCAGGGCCTCGGTGAAAGCCAGTGGTTTGCTGGCGGCGTGCGACTGGCACTCATCGTGCTCGCCGTCATCCTCAGCGCCGCTTTCTTCATACTGGTGCCGCGCCGCCACACCTGGATTACGGATGCTGGCCAAGCCACCATGTACGTCTACCTACTGCACAGCTTCGTTCTCTATCCCCTCCGCGAAAGCGGACTGCTGCAGGATGAACGGACCTCCGCGATGTGGCTTCTCAGCCTCGTGCTCGCATCCGTCGGGGTGGCACTGGTTTTGTCGACCCCGATCGTGAAAACGATCTTCCACTACATCATTGAGCCCAAACCACGCTGGCTTTTTGCACCGCAGCCCGACGACTCCTCGAAGAAGGAGAAGAAGGCCAATCAGTCAGAGAAGGCCAAGGAGCGTTGAGTTACGACATATTTCGTGGCTGATTGACCGACGCGCATGCCCTGCTTAGGCTCACAGTGTGGCGGACATCCCGACCCACCAATAGACACGAGGAGGCCGCTGTGAGCGACTGGAACTTTGAAACCAAGCAGATCCACTCGGGCGCGCAGCCTGACCCCACCACCAACTCGCGGGCAACCCCGATCTACAAGACCACGGCGTACGTGTTCAAGGATGCAGATCACGCCAAAAACCTCTTTGCGCTCGCTGAATTCGGCAACATCTACACCCGCATCCAAAACCCCACCCAGGATGTCGTCGAGCAGCGGGTAGCCGCCCTCGAAGGCGGAACCGCAGCACTGTTACTCGCTTCCGGCCAGTCTGCGACAACGTTCGCTGTGCTCAACATTGCGCAGGCTGGCGACCACATCGTGTCGTCGTCGTCGGTCTATGGCGGAACCTACAACCTTTTCAAGTACACGCTCGCAAAGCTCGGCATCGAAACCACGTTTGTGGAGAACCAGGATGACGCCGCCGAGTGGGCTGCAGCGGTACGACCCAACACCAAGCTGTTGTTTGCGGAAACCATCGGTAACCCCCGAATCAACGTGCTCGACATTGAGCTTGTTGCCGATGTTGCCCACGCAAACGGCGTTCCGCTGATCGTCGACAACACGATCGCGACTCCGTACCTCATCCGCCCGTTCGAGCACGGCGCCGACATCATTGTTCACTCCGCAACCAAGTTCTTGGGTGGACACGGCACGGTACTCGGCGGCGTAATCGTTGATGGCGGCAAGTTCGAGTGGTCGAAAAACGTCGAGAAGTTCCCCGGCCTCACCGAGCCCGACCCCTCCTACCACGGTGCGAGCTACACCGGCGTACTCGGCGATGCCATCGCGTACATCATCAAGGCACGCGTTCAATTGCTGCGCGACTTGGGGTCGGCCATTTCCCCCGACAGCGCATTCTCGCTCATTCAGGGCATCGAAACACTCAGCCTGCGCATCGAGCGTCACGTTCAGAATGCGCAAGACGTTGCCGAGTGGCTCGATAACCACGACGACGTTGACGTTGTGTACTACGCCGGGCTCCCCACGAGCCCCTGGTATGCCAACGCCAATAAGTACGCCCCCAAGGGTGTCGGTGGAGTTCTCTCCTTCGAGCTCAAGGGCGGCGTCGATGCTGGTCGTTCATTCGTGAACGGTGTTTCGCTGTTCAGCCACGTCGCCAACATCGGTGACGTGCGAAGCCTCATCATCCACCCCGCATCGACAACCCACTCACAGCTCTCCCCCGAGCAGCAGTTGACCGCCGGAGTCACACCAGGGCTAGTGCGTCTCTCGGTGGGCTTAGAAAACATTGAGGACATCAAGGCTGACCTGCAGGCTGGTTTCGATGCGGCACGCGCAAAGACCGCTGAGGTTCGCGCTCGCACCTAAAAGTGTTGACAGCGTAATAATTTCGTACCGCACGCCATTGTTGGCGATACTTGAGAGACATGGACTGGCAAACACCCGAAGACACTGTTCCTTCGGCATTTATCACCGACGCAAACGTGCGTTCGCTCCTCGGCAAGCCCCCGGCAACGGGGGCTTGGCGCGAGGGCGATCCCGTCGGTCAACGCCAGTTCATCACCGTCACTGACCTTGCGCTGGAGTTCAGCGGCCGACTTCCCTCGGCGCGCATCGCCTACGAGACGCACGGCACTCTTAACGACGACGCATCCAACGCAATCCTCGTGGCACATGCCCTCACGGGTGACAGCCACATTGTGGGCAATCCTGGCAACGGACATTCAACGGCCGGATGGTGGAACGACCTAGTCGGACCGGGTAAAGCTATCGACACCAACCGCTGGTTCGTCGTTGCCCCCAACATCTTGGGCGGCTGTCAGGGCAGCACCGGTCCGGCGTCTCACGCCCCCGATGGAGCGGAGTTTGGTGCCCGCTTCCCGTTCATCACCATTCGCGACCAAGTCGCCGCTCAGGTTGCTCTGAGCGATGCCTTAGGCGTCGACCGTTGGGCGGCCGTGATCGGCGGTTCGATGGGGGGGATGCACGCCATCGAGTGGGCGGTCGGGCATCCTGATCGGCTCGAGAAAGTCGCAATTCTTGCCGCGCCCCCCGTGTCTACAGCAGACCAGATTGGGCACAACTCGGTACAAGTCGAGTCAATCCGCACCGACCCAGCCTTTGCGGATGGCGCATACTACGACGCAGCCGACGGCGATGGCCCACACCGGGGCCTCGCTCTGGCGCGACGACTCGCACTCCTCAACTACCGTTCCTCAGACGAATTGAATGAGCGCTTTGCCCGCACGTGGCAGAGCGAGGTCAGCCCGTGGGGTCGCGGTGGGCGGTATGCGGTCGAAAGTTACCTCGATTTTCACGGCAACAAGTTTGCCCGCCGTTTCGACGCCAACAGTTACATCACGCTGGTCGAGGCAATGAGTTCGCACGATGTGGCCCGCGGTCGCGGAACGCTTCAGCACGCTCTTGCCCGAGCAACAATGCCAGCACTCGTCCTCGGTATCGACAGCGACCGCCTCTTCCCGGTCTCCGGCCAAGAGATCATTGCCGAGCACCTCCCGGGCAACATTGATGGCGCACAGCCGCACATCATCCACTCTCCTTTTGGGCATGACGGGTTCTTGATCGAAGCCGCACTCGTGAGCCCACAGCTCGAACGACTACTCAACCTCTAGGGCGGCTGGGAATCGCAGCACGCATAGCGTGTTGGTCGTGAAATAACGACCGCTCACGCAAAATGGCGGTGCGTCACCCCCGTCAGAGGGGCGAAATGTGCAAGCATTGCCACCGATGGACGTCATTGCGAAAGAACGGGATCGCCTACTGCAGCGCACTGCGCGCGTAGCGAGCCTGAGTTTTTTGACCGTTTCTGTCATCTGCTTGAGCCTTCCCGGTGCCGTCCAAACCATGACGCTACTATTGTGCCTTCCGCTGTATCTGATCATTGCTGTCCTGCAGTTTCAGATGGGCAAAAACCGGTCACTCGGCTGGGTGGTGCCGGCGTTTGTGGCAGGCATCGTCGCAATCTTGCTGATCGCGGGAACTCCTGGCGGCCCAAGCCAAGCTGGTCTCTCTGCCGCGGCTCAACTGGCATCGGCGTCGCTGGCCTGCCTCGCGATTGTATTGACAACGACACGCCTTCGTCGGCTTGTGCTCCTGGCAAGTTTCGTCGCTGTGGCAGGCACCACGGTCCTCGCTTTGGAGCCATTTCAGAAGCCCATCCCCACCCTCGCACTATTGACTTTTGGCTGGGTCCTCGCGGCGCTCATCGGATTCTGGATCAGTTCTGGCGTGCCTCAAGCAGTCCGGCGCATTGCCAGCATCGGTCGCGCCCACCGCGCGGAACGACAAGCAAGCGAGACTGAAGCACAACGCCGTCAGGGTGCCCGCCTTCTGCACGACACCGTATTAGCAACCCTCACACTGCTTGCGCACTCCGGTGTGGGAGTTTCTGCGGATGCCATGCGCCAGCAGGCAGGCGACGATGCGCGGCTACTTCGTCAGTTGCGCCTCGGCGCCACTCCCACCCCGCAAGCATCCGGAGACTACAACCTCAGCACTCCCGTGAGCGAGACAGTGCTCGGCACGACCCTCGAGTCCGTTAAACAGCGCTTTGGCCGCATGGGGCTCGAGGTGAGCTGGCATGGCACTGGTCAAGTACTTCTACCCAGTGATGTGCTCGATGCGTTCCTGTTGGCTCTTGCTGAGTGCCTAGAAAATGTCCGCCGCCATTCGGGTGTCACTGACGCTCATGTCACCATCACCGAAGACGACACCACCGTGCGCGCAATGATCACAGACTCTGGTGTCGGTTTCGTGCTCGACGACGTTGATTCGGCCAGTCTCGGATTCAAGGAGTCGGTAGTCGCTCGGCTCAAAGAAGTTGGCGGGCAGGCGCGACTGTTCTCCACCCCCGGCTCAGGCACGACTGTTGTCTTGGAGGTTCCGCGATGACCTACGCTCCCCCCGAAGAAAACACTCTGGGCGTCATCATCGGCGGCAAGCCGCGCCACGCTAAAAGTGCAACCGTCCGACGACTCGCTGGCGATGACACCCCACGATTAACGAGTCTCGGAACCGGTTTCGTGGGCGTCGGCGCTGCCGTCCTCGTGAGTCTGCGCGCCCTCTATGGGCTCGTGTGGCTCGTCGCACAGTGGGATCAGTATCCGAACCCAATTCCGGCAGCCGTAGCCTGGATCATCCTTGTTGTCGTGATTGTGGGAACGATCACCGCAGTCCAAGTCATGAGCGGCCAATTGCCCCACTGGATGTTCGCGCTTTTCCTCACCGGGCTCGCCTCGGTGGTGGCGCTCGACGTCTATGCCATTTGGCCGCTCCACGACATTGGTGGATACGCCACCTCGGCAATCGCAGCGGGCATGACGCTCCTTCTCGTCCTCACGGTTCGCCCTAGCAGCGACATCATCGTCGCGGTGTCGGTAATCGGTGTTGCACTCGCCGTCGTAATCGTTGTGAACGTGCCACTCACGCAATACACCCTTGCGCCCCAAATCACGGCTGTCTCCTTTGCGGTGCTTCCGACAGTGATCGGGCTCGTACTCATTAGCAACTTCCGCCGTCTTGTGCAGGTCGAACTCGATCGCGTTCTCGTGCAGAGCACACTTAGCGCGCCACGTTTCGCGGTCGGGATGATGGCATCCGAAGAGCTTGCTCGCCTCGACCTGGCCGCAGAAAAGTTGCTCGACTCCGTAGCAAACGGGTCGACCACGCTTCCGCTCTCCCCCAAGATCGCTTCAACTGCGGCGTCACTGGCAACTGAACTGCGCCTGCACCTGATCGAGGGGCGCCGTGAGACGTGGCTTTACCATGCGATTACCGAATCAGACCTGCTCGGTAAGTCCGTAACCCTGACAGACAAGGGCAGCCTTGCGGGGCTACTCGACCCCGTTCAACGTGACGGACTCTTGTCGACCGCATGGCTGTTCGTGGCAGACACTGCGAAGCGTGGCGCGAAGAATTCCGTACACATCACCATTGCGCCATCGACAACCGTTATGGCCCCCGGCTTCGAAGACAAAGTGGCAATCGGAATCAGCGTGACATCGACCGGGGTCATCCGAAACCGGATCGACGCATCCACGTGGCAAGCCATCGCTAAGGTAGGGAGCTACACCGATTCCACAGAAAATTCCAGTGTGAGACTCGACATTGAATGCCTTGTCGATAACCCTGCCGACCAATAATTTCGTAAGATGAGACGATCGACTAGAGGAATTCATTGTGACTGAACCAACAAAGCGCATCCGACTCGCAATCGTAGACGATCACCGAATGCTGCTCGGCGCTCTCACCGAGTGGATCCGAAAGGCCGCAGCAGACATCGATATGGTCGTTGCCGTGCCCACCTGGCCCGAGCTCACGATCCACCCCGAGTTTCCGGTCGACGTCGTTCTCCTCGACCTCGACCTCAAAGACAACATCCCAGTGTCCCTCAAGATCAACACGCTCAAGTCGATGAACGTGCGCGTTGTGCTCATGAGCACCTACTCCGAGCCCAACGTGGTACGCGAAGCTCTTGCCGCTGGCGCGCTCGGTTACCTCGTCAAGAGCGAAGATGCCGACATGATCGTCGAAGCAATTCGCGCAGCATCCCAGGGTGAATCATTTGTTTCGGCTGAACTAGACCTCGCACTCAACGCGGAAGAAATCGGCGGAGCCCCCAAGCTCAGCGCGCAAGAACGCCGCGTCATGGCGCTCTATGGCGGCGGTGAACCCGTCAAGTCTGTCGCGTACCAACTCAGCATCTCTGAAGAGACCGCGAAGAGCTACCTCAAGCGTATTCGCGAGAAGTACCGCGTTGCGGGCTTCGATGTAGGAACAAAGGTTGCACTACGCAAGCGCGCTCTCGAAGATGGAATCCTCATCGAGACCGACACCATGCACCACCTGTAGAGGCTAACTTTCCCAGCCCGCAATAGCCTGTTCGAGGCGCTCAACCTTGCCTGACATCTCACCAGTGTGACCGGGGCGGATGTCGGCCTTCAGCACGAGCGAAACGCGCGAACCGAATGCACCAACGGCTTCCGTCGCTGCTTTCACGACGGCGAAGACGTCATCCCAGTCACCCTCGATTGTGGTGAACATTGAGTCGGTCTGGTTCGGCAGCCCTGAATCGCGAACTACCTTCACCGCCGCAGCCACGGCGTTGTGAACTGAGTCTGTGCCGTCGGGGCCACCACTGGGTGCTACTGAGAATGCGACGATCATGCTGACTCCTTTGTTGTTGGACTAACCGAGGGTGAAGAAGATTCTGTAGAGCGGCGCACAGAAACAGAAGTCCGCGCTGTGCCGCTCGGCGCGAGCCTGACCAGCCCCACAATCGCCCACCCTAACAAAACGAAGAGCAGTAGATTCCTGACGCTCACCAGCGTAATCATCGCGGGATTCGACGCCAAAAGCAGGTGATACAGGTACGGATAGACAGCGTGCGTGAGCGTCGCGATTACGAGCGTGAGCACTGCCGGAACGCGGAAGTTCACGGCACCCTGAGCGCTGTGGCTTAGCAACCCAAGGACAACCGGAACCGCAAGCCAGGAGATGAACTGGGGCGAACCCACCTTGTTGACGACGATGAGAGCAGAAACAAGCGCGAGGCTCAGCACCGAGAGAACGCTCGATGCCGCAACTCCCGCCCGAGCCGCGCGCATACCGAAAATCGCAATCACAACAACGGTGAGTGCAAGCAGCGGCGTAACGACCGCAGCCGCCACACCAACCCCTGCGCCTGCGATCTGAAAAGTCAGGATGGTGGTGTCGTAGTAAATGAAGGTGTCGGGAACGGCAGCAACGATCTGCCAGAGCCAGATTCCCGCAACAGGAGACTCAATCTGGATACCCCGCCCTGTCTGCTGAGTGATGAAGCTGAACACATTCCACTCAGCCCCCGCAAGCAGCGCAAAGACCACAACCGTCGCGCTCGCTACCGCAGCAGCTATTGCAAACTTCCCGCGATCGCGCACCGCAATAAGCGCCGCAAGCACGAGGGCCGCTGGCCACACTTTGACCCAGGTCGCACAGGCCAGCACAATTCCAGCAGTCGTCGGGTGTGCCCGCAGCAGCCTCACCCCAATAATCGCAAGCGCCACAGTGATCGCGTCAATGCGGGCCAACGCGATAGGGCCGAGGGCGAGCAGAAATGCTGCCCACCACCATCCGGCGCGTACTCCCAAGCGTGACGTCCCCCACCGGGTGAGGAAGCCCAGCGCGACAACATTGACGACCATCACGATTGACAGCCAAGCCGCCGCGATGTGTTCGACACCGAACGTGACAGATGCCAGTATCGGCACCAGCGCCAACAAGGGATACACCCAGGGCATATCGACGCCGACTACGACGCCGGAGGCATACGCCTGTTCAGCCCACTCCGCGTACACGATGGTGACATCACCCAGTGGCAAGCCGGGTGCCCAGAGATTCAGCAGGCCAAGAACAAGGTGCACGACAACAAACGTCAGCCAGAGCGCAATCGCGCCGACCGTTCGTGAGGTTGTCACGTCACGTCAACGATTGTGGCGTCGCCGCCGACGAGCCCAGCAATTACTGGGGGCACGTTGGCGCACAGATCGAGAATGGTGAGCGGCCCCCCAGCGCTCGCCCGATGAGCGGCCACGCCATGAACGTAGGATGCCGTGGCTGCGAGCCCCACGAGCAAGCTGGGGTCGGCGAGCACCCTGTCGCTGTGCGTCGCGACGAGGGAACCGAGGATCCCGCCGAGCACATCGCCGGCACCGGCAGTGGCGAGCCACGCTGGTGCAGCCTCCACCACTACGGTCGTGACACCGTCGGTCACGTAGGTAGTATGCCCCTTGAGCAGCACCGTGATTCCCCAGCGTTGTGCGGCCTCGATCGCCCACTTCTGGGGTTCGGCAGCGATGCGTTCGACCGGCTCATCAAGAAGTCGAGCGAGCTCGCGGTAGTGCGGGGTGATCACAACCGGGCCCGATACATGTGTTGCCACATCGAGCGCACCCCCGTCGATCACAAGCGGCACGGTTTGGCGCAGCGCTTCGGCGATCCTCTCCTCGGCAGCAGCTTCACGATTCGCAAAGTCCATGCCCGAGCCGATGAGCCAAGCCTGCACTTGCCCGGCAGACATCACTGCTTCTGGTCTGCGCTGCAAGATCAGGTCTTGTGCGCGCTCTGGGCCAAGATACCGAACCATGCCAACACCGGTACGTAGCGCCGCTTCAACGCCCAGAACTGCCGCACCGGGGTACTCGGCTGAGCCTGTGATCACACCGAGAACGCCCCTGGTGTATTTGTCATCGCTACGCTTCGGCAGTGCGATGTGACGCGCGGCATCGGCAGCGCTCCACCTCGCATCAGTCCCCATAGACAACAACGTTAGTTGACTGGAGTGCTAGCGACGCCGAGTAGCGTCTTGAACTTCACCGACGAGCACTTCGATGATGTCCTCGAGGAAGAGCACACCCGTGGTTTCGTTGCTTGCATCAAAGCTGCGAGCAACGTGCACTCCCGATCGGCGCATTGTCGCTAACGCGTCTTCCAGGTCGGTTTCGTCGTGCATCGAGATCAGCTGACGAATTCGTTTCGGCGGAACCGGTTCGCCGAATTCACTTTCGTCGAGATCGATCACGTCCTTCAAATGCAAATAACCGGTCGGTTCACCTGCGTCGTTGAGCAGAATGTAGCGAGAGAAGCCGTGCTGAGCTACCGCCTTCTCGAGATCGGCAGGTGCGGCATCCTCAGGCAGCGTCACGAGCCCCGACATCGGGATGGCGACATCCCGAACCTTCTTTGAGGTGAACTCAAACGCGCCAGTGAGCGTGCCGCCGGAATCCGTCAGCACCCCCTCGCGAGTGGACTGCGCCACGATAGTCGCGACCTGATCAAGCGTGAATACACTGTTAGCTTCGTTCTTCGGCTCAACCTTGAAGAGTCGAAGAATGCCGTTCGCGGTCGCGTTGAGAGCCACGATGATGGGGCGGAATACCGTAGCAATAAACACCAGGGGCGGAGCCAGCAGCAGCACAGCGCGGTCGGGAACCGAGAACGACAGGTTCTTCGGAACCATCTCACCCAACACCACATGCAAGAACGAGACGATGATGAGCGCCAAGATGAAAGCGATGGTGCCAATGAGTTCTTCACTCAGCCCGGTAAGGGCAAGCGGAACCTCCAGAAGATGATGGATTGCCGGCTCGGACACGTTCAAGATCAGCAGAGACGCGATCGTGATTCCTAGTTGGCAGGCGGCCAACATAAGAGTCGCGTGCTCCATGGCCCACAATGCCGTTTTGGCCGCACGTGAACCAGCTTCAGCCCGCGGTTCAATCTGTGATCGGCGGGCAGAAATGACCGCAAACTCGGCACCGACGAAGAACGCGTTGACGAGCAACAGTATGAAGAGCCACACAATTCCCCAGACGTCCATTAGCTCACCACCTCTGCATCACGAGTGCTGACAAGAGGATCGGGGGTAAACCTCACGCGGTCGATTCTTCGACCTTCCAATCGTTCGATTCGGAACACTCCGCCGGCAGCCGCGATGGTGTCCCCGGTGCGCGGCACACGACCGAGCTCGCTCATGAGCCAGCCAGCGACAGTCTCGAAAGGACCTTCTTCTGGCACCTCAACACCGGTGCGCTCCAAGAGCTCATCGGGCCGCAAAATCGCGGGAAAAGTGAACCAGTCCCGAGAACGCACAACATCGGCCTTAGAGCGGTCATGCTCGTCGGAGACCTCACCGACGAGCTCTTCTACGAGATCCTCGAGAGTGGCAACACCAGCAGTTCCGCCATACTCATCAACCACAATCGCCATTTGGTAGCCGCGGCCGCGCAATTCGGCGAGCAGTGCATCCAAACGCATAGTTTCAGGTACCTGAAGCGCTTCGGTCTGAATCGCTGAGACGGGCACATCGGCCCGCTTTTTGTGGGGAACAGCAACGGCCTGCTTAACGTGAACGAGACCCACGACGTCGTCGATGCTGTCATCGATCACAGGGAAGCGAGAAAACCCGGTGCGCTTAGCCAGCTCAATAACGTCTTGTGCACTATCGGTGCGGTCAATGCTGTCAACCCGCGGCCGCGGTGTCATGACGTCTTGCGCCGTGTGATCGGCGAAAGCGAGCGTGCGCGCCAGCAGTGTTGCGGTGTCGTTATCGAGGCTGCCCTGACGTGCGGATCGTCGCACCAGCGACGTGAGCTCTTCTGCGGTGCGAGCACCCGAAAGCTCCTCTTTCGGTTCGATACCCATCCCGCGCAGGATGGCGTTAGCCGTATTGTTCAACAGGCTCACCGCCGGCTTGAACACAGTCGAAAAAAGGATCTGGAACGGCACAACAAACTTCGCCGTAGCTTTCGGCAATGCGAGTGCAAAGTTCTTCGGAACAAGCTCACCGATGATCATCGACAGCAGGGTCGCAAAGGTGATCGCCAGAATCGTGGCAATCACACTCACTGCCGGCCCAGGCAACACTGCACCTAAAGGAATCGAGAGCCAGGTGCTGAATGCCGGCTCGAGAGTGTAACCAGCAAGCAACGTTGTCAGCGTGATGCCGAGCTGCGCGCTAGAGAGATGCGTCGAGGTGTGCTTCAGCGCAGAAATAACGGGGGTGAGTCGCTTCTCCCCGCGCTCGTGACGAGCTTCAAGCTCGGACCGATCGAGGTTAACAAGCGCAAACTCAGAGGCAACAAAGAACCCGGTGCCGATGGTGAGAGCGAGGCCAGTGGCAAGTAGCAGCCACTCATTCATGAGAAGTCACCCCCTGATGCGGGAGTGAGAGAGAAAGGGCGAAAGAAAGGTGGTGATCGCGCGAGGTTCGGCCCCGGCGACAACTAGAGGGAGGGTCGTCCATTATGGGCTCGAGTATAGGCCAAATTCCTGCGTATCTGCTGCTGAGCTACCAACTCACGGGCAACGCTTTGCCCTCTTCGTACCCTGCTGCCGACTGGATTCCTACGAGCGCCCGCTCGTGGAACTCGCCAAGGTTCGCCGCTCCCGCGTACGTGAACGAGCTTCGTACTCCCGCGGTAATCATGTCTACCAAATCGTCAATCGACGGTCGTGCTGGATCGAGGTAGATCTTCGAGCCAGAAATTCCTTCCGCAAATAGCTCTTTTCTGGCCAATTCATAGGGGTCAAGTCCACCGAAACGGGCGCGAACTGCCTTCGTGGATGCCATGCCCCAACTGGTCTTGTACAGCGCACCATTATCGTCATGACGCAGCTCGCCCGGCGCTTCGATTGTGCCAGCAAACCATGAACCGACCATAACGGATGCCGCACCCGCGGCGAGCGCCAACGCAACGTCTCGCGGGTAACGCACTCCGCCGTCAGCCCACACGTGAGCTCCAAGTTCGCGCGCGGTCGCCGCCGTCTCAAGTACCGCCGAGAACTGCGGACGCCCCACAGCGGTCATCATGCGGGTCGTGCACATCGCACCGGGGCCGACACCGACCTTGATGATGGTTGCGCCGGCAGCAACCAGATCGCGGACGGCCGCTGCCGTCACCACGTTTCCGGCCGCAATAGCCACTCCAAGATTGAGCGCAGCGACCTTCTCCACCGCCGTCACCATCCCCTGTTGATGACCGTGGGCCGTATCAAGAACGATGGTGCTCGCTCCGGCCGCCACGAGTGCGCGAGCGCGGGATTCAACGTCCCCATTGATCCCGAGCGCAGCAGCCACCGCCAGCGTGCCCTCGCTGTCGAGAGCGGGCGCGTAAAGCGTCGAACGCAGAGCACTCTTGACACTCGTCGAGCCAATAACTGTGTCGCCGTCCGTCACCGGCGCAAAATTGATTCCACGCTCAATCAGCAAATCAAAGAGCTCGCGCGCTGAACCGAACTCCGAACGGTCGATCGCGTGAGTCTCGCGTCGCGCCAGATCGCCGAGGGCAGCCCCCGGCATTGCTTCGCCCAAACGTTCGGCATCGACAACACCAACGAGGGCGCCATTGTCGAGGAGTACCACTCCGTGACCGGTGAGCGGCGGAACCTGAAGTAGTGCATGCTCAACCGAATCGCGGGGGCTCAGAAACACAGCCGAATCGCAATCAACCGGCTGTGAGCGCACCCAAGCGATTGCGGCATCCATGTCTTCACGGTTGAGATCTTGTGGCAGAACGCCGAGACCACCACGCCGTGCCAGACTGGCCGCGAGGCGTGGCCCCGTAACCGAGCTCATATTGGATGCTACGAGCGGAATAGTCGCCGGAGTGCCGTCTCCGGGGATTAGCGATACTGCCATTCGGCTGCCGACCGTTGAGTGGCTAGGAACTAAAAACACGTCTGAGTAGGTCAGGTCGTGTCGCGGCGAAGTCTCGTAGAAATCCATAGTGGCCAGCGTAATCGCCTCCCAATGGGAACATTCTTGATAATTGCAGCAAAAAAGCGTGATCCGCGCGCCCGACGGCCAGCAGACGCACAACAAAGCGATTAAGATTGGATGCGATGTCCGGCGTGCAGAATGTGCGTCACTTTTTCCCACACCAGAACTGAAAGTAGGCGGTTTGACGTGTCAGGCCAAGTAACCGGAATCGCACCAGAAGGTGAATCCTCGGGCGAGTTCGGGGCCAACGAATGGTTGGTCGACGAGATGTACGAAAAGTACCTCGAAGACAAGAATCTTGTAGATGAAGCGTGGTGGCCGTTCCTTGAGAACTACCAGCCCGCAGTAGATCCCACCCCGGCAGCTTCCACAGCTAAGGCTGAGGCTCCTGTCGAGGGGAAGCCAGAAACACCTACTGCGGCAGAGCAGCCGCCCGCGGACCCGAAGTCAGCAGATGCGCCAGCGCCGACAGACAAGCCCGTGTCAGCAGACAAGCCCGCGCCGACAGAAAAACCTGCGCCGACAGAAAAGCCGTTCGTCGACGAGCCCAACCCGAGCACAGGCAGCCAGCCCGTCGCGCGCACCACCTCGGTCGAACCCAAGCCGCAACCAATTCCGGCAGAAGCGCCCGCCACCGCGCCAATTGACACGACTCAGGCCCCCGCCGCGCCGAAGCCCCAAGCTGAGAACAGTGTTGCTCCTCTTCGTGGCGCAGCCAAAAGCCTTGCAGCGAACATGGACTCGAGCCTCACGGTTCCGACCGCTACAAGCGTTCGTACCATTCCTGCCAAGCTCATGATTGACAACCGCATTGTCATCAACAACCATCTCAAGCGTGCGCGCGGCGGCAAGGTGTCGTTCACGCACCTCATCGCGTGGGCGATCATCCAGACTCTCAAAGAGTTCCCCAGCCAGAATGTCTACTACGACGAGCCCGAGGGTAAGCCTTCAGTCGTCACTCCCGCACATATCAACTTGGGAATTGCCATAGACATGCCCAAGCCCGATGGCACCCGTTCACTCGTGGTGCCCGGCATTAAACAGGCCGAAACGATGGGTTTCGGTGAGTTCCTTGTTGCCTATGAAGACGTTGTGTCACGCGCTCGCGCCAACCAGCTCACGGCCACCGACTATCAGGGCAACACGATTTCGCTGACTAACCCGGGTGGAATCGGCACCGAGCACTCCGTTCCTCGCCTCATGCGTGGCTCGGGCACGATTGTCGGAGCCGGCGCACTGGAGTATCCGGCGGAGTTCCGGGGCGCAAGCGTTCGCACGGTCACCGAGCTCGGCATCGGAAAGACGGTGACGCTCACGAGCACCTATGACCACCGCGTTATCCAGGGTGCCGGTTCGGGCGAGTTCCTCAAGAAGATCAACGAACGCCTCACCGGTGAGCACCACTTCTATGAAGACATCTTCGCCGCACTGCGCATCCCCTATGACCCGATCCACTGGGCCAACGACATCAGCGTCGACCTTGCCGACAACGTCAACAAGACCTCGCGCGTTCAGGAACTGATCAACTCCTTCCGGGTTCGCGGCCACCTCATGGCCGACACCGATCCGCTGGAATACCGCCAGCGTTCACACCCCGACCTCGACATCTCGAGCCACGGTCTCACGTTCTGGGATCTCGACCGCGAATTCGTTACCGGTGGCTTTGGTGGTAAGCGTCAGGCACTGCTGCGCGAGATCCTCGGAATGCTCCGCGACGCCTACTGCCGCACTGTGGGCATCGAGTACATGCACATTCAAGACCCAGAACAGCGTCGCTGGATTCAGGATCACGTCGAGAAGCCGTACTCGAAGCCAGGCCACGATGAGCAAATGCGCATCCTTGGCAAGCTCAACGAGGCCGAAGCTTTCGAAACTTTCCTGCAGACCAAATACGTCGGTCAGAAGCGCTTCAGCCTTGAAGGTGGAGAGTCAACGATCGCCCTATTGGATGCCGTTATTCAGAAAGCCGCCGAAGCCAACCTCGAAGAGGTAGCAATCGGCATGGCACACCGCGGTCGCCTGAGTGTTCTCACGAATATCGCCGGAAAGACCTACGGTCAAATTTTCCGCGAGTTCGAAGGAACTCAAGACCCGCGCACGGTTCAAGGTTCGGGTGACGTGAAGTACCACCTCGGCACCGAGGGCACTTTCACCGCTGCCGATGGCCGACAGATTCCTGTCTACTTGGCGGCAAACCCTTCACACCTTGAGGCCGTCGATGGCGTACTTGAGGGCATTGTTCGCGCTAAGCAGGATCGACGCCCGATTGGCTCCTACGCGGTTCTCCCTGTGATGGTTCACGGTGATGCCGCAATGGCAGGCCAAGGCATCGTGGTTGAAATCTTGCAGATGTCGCAACTGCGCGCGTATCGCACCGGCGGAACCATCCACGTAAACATCAATAATCAGGTGGGGTTCACGACCCCTCCCGGTGAGGCTCGCACGTCGCAGTACTCAAGTGATGTTGCCAAGACAGTTCAGGCTCCGATCTTCCACGTCAACGGTGATGATCCCGAGGCTGTGGTTCGGGTGTCTGAACTCGCTTTTGCGTACCGCCAGAAATTCCACCGCGATGTTGTTATCGATCTGATTTGTTACCGCCGTCGTGGTCACAACGAGGGCGACGATCCTTCGATGACGCAGCCTCTGATGTACAACCTCATCGAAGCCAAGCGTTCCGTTCGCACCCTGTACACGGAGGGTCTCGTCGGTCGCGGCGATATCACTCAGGAAGAGTACGAGGCCAGTCACCAGGACTTCCAGGACCGTCTCGAGCGCGCATTCGCTGAAACGCATGCGGCCCAGACAGGTTCGATGCCCATCCTCACCCAGGATGGCAATGGGGTTTCCGACCTTGAGCGTCCGGGCTCGCAGCGCGACGATGCGATCGGTGAACCCATGACGACAGGAATCGACGAGAGCATTGTTCAGCTCATCGGTGATGCACATGGCAACCCGCCCGCTAACTTCACGGTGCACAACAAGCTGCAGGCGCTACTGCGCAAGCGTGTCGATATGAGCCGCAAGGGCGCCATCGACTGGGCATTCGCCGAACTGTTGGCGATCGGTTCAGTGCTACTCGAAGGCACACCGGTGCGCATGGCGGGTCAGGATGCTCGCCGCGGCACTTTTGTGCAGCGTCACGCTGTGCTGCATGATCGCGAGAATGGTCAAGAGTGGCTGCCCCTCCAGAACCTCTCTGAAAACCAGTCACGCTTCTGGATCTATGACTCGCTTCTCAGCGAATATGCTGCCGTGGGATTCGAGTACGGCTATTCCGTGGAACGCGCCGATGCTCTCGTCATGTGGGAGGCTCAGTTCGGTGACTTCGCCAATGGCGCTCAGGTCGTTATTGACGAGTTCATTTCTAGCGCCGAGCAAAAGTGGTCGCAACGGTCAAGCGTTGTCATGCTGTTGCCGCACGGTTACGAAGGGCAGGGGCCTGACCACTCGTCTGCACGAATCGAGCGCTACTTGCAGTTGTGTGCCGAGAACAACATGATCGTTGCTCGCCCCTCAACTCCGGCCTCGTACTTCCACTTGCTGCGTCGTCAGGCATATTCGAGACCGCGCCGACCCCTCATCGTGTTCACGCCAAAGGCGATGCTGCGATTGCGCGGGGCAACCAGTGATGTCGCTGACTTCACGAGCGGCCGATTCGAGCCGGTGCTGGATGATGTCCGTCTCGAAGACAGGTCGGGTGTTACTCGTGTAATTGTCACGTCGGGAAAGACCTACTACGACATCGTCGCCGAGCTCGACAAGCGTGAGATCACTCACATTGCTGTCGTGCGCATGGAGCAGTTCTACCCGCTGCCCGTTACCGACATGACCGAGGTGCTCGCTCAGTACCCGAACGCCGATGTCGTGTGGACTCAGGATGAGCCCGAGAATCAGGGTGCATGGCCATTCATTAGCTTGGAACTGGCTCGTCACCTGAGGTCGGGCGAAATCAAGCTTGCGTCGCGGCCGGCTGCTGCGTCACCAGCAACGGGTTCGTCGAAGCGCAGCGTGCTTGAGCAGGCCGAGTTGATCGACCATGCCATTACACAGCCCTAGTTTCGCAAAACCGCGTTAACGACGAAAGCGGGCGTCCTCCTCGGAGGATGCCCGCTTTCGCTTTTGCATGGGTCTCTCGTTCGTATCGTGTCGCGATTTCGCACTGTGCTAGACACAGCGACGCACTAAGAACTGGTGAAAGTTAGGCGCCTGCCAGCTTCGACAGGATCGCGCTGCGGAGTTCTTCTGGCGCAGTTTCGCGACACGCCTGCTTGACCTTGAGCTTCAGCGCGAGCGCAACGAGATGTTCGCTCGTGCACGACTCGCAGTTATCGAGGTGATCTGAGACGTCCTGAAAGTCTGCTTCGTTGAGCTCGCGGTCGAGGTACTCCTCGAGCTCAGCTTTCGCTTTTTCACAACCACAATCGGTCATTTCTTGCTCCTTGATGGTGCTGGCGTGCCAGGGGTGCGATCACGCGCATAGTCGGCAAGCAGTTCGCGCAACATCCGACGGCCACGGTGCAGTCGGCTCATTACGGTCCCCACGGGGGTTTTCATGATTTCGGCGATCTCTTGATAGGAGAAGCCTTCAACGTCGGCAAAATAGACGGCGAGTCGAAAGTCTTCGGGGATCGACTGAAGTGCGTCTTTTACTGCACTGTCGGGTAGGTGATCGATCGCTTCCGCTTCAGCTGAACGCGTGGAGACCGACTGAGTTATCGACTCTGCGCCGCCCAGCTGCCAATCTTCGAGTTCATCGATCGTTCCTTGGTAAGGATTGCGCTGATTCTTGCGATAGATGTTGATGAACGTGTTTGTCTGGATACGGTACAGCCACGCCTTGAGGTTCGTACCCTGCTGAAACTGCCCAAACGCTTGAAACGCTTTGACAAACGTTTCTTGTACAAGGTCTGCAGCATCGCTGGGGTTGCGCGTCATACGCATTGCGGCACCAAAGAGTTGGTCCATAAAGGGCAGTGCTTGCTCTTCGAACAGCCGTCGCTTGTCATCTGCGGCGGCGTCAGTGGCGCTGTGCTCAACTCTGTCGGTAGTCATCAGCAACAATTCTAGTTCGCTGATCACGGCATCCGGCTGAGTGCTCAGTAGTGCAGTCATGCTGGTGCCTCCTCCGTGCTGTCTCAAACGCCGATACTCTTAGTAACTAATGTTCGTATCCAAGTATTCCAACCCAGAGTTCAGCCCGTACGATGACGACTCGGTGCCCGAGACTATGGTGCCCGGAAATTGGCCCGCACCGACGGTGACTCACGCCCTGTCGGCATCGTTGAGCCTTCCTGGCAGCAAGAGCTTGACTAACCGTGAGCTCGTTTTGGCAGCTCTGGCAGACGGCCCGTCCCGCCTGCATGCCCCCCTGCACTCGCGAGACAGCGCACTCATGATCCAGGCATTGCGCGCTCTCGGCGTGGCAATCGACGAGATCCCCACGGGCAACGTTTTTGGCCCTGACCTTGCGGTCACCCCAGCCGAGCTCGAGGGTGGCAGTTCGATCGATTGCGGCCTCGCCGGAACAGTGATGCGGTTCTTGCCTCCCGTGGCTGCTCTCGCTCTTGGGCCGATTGCGTTCGATGGGGATGATGCGGCACGCCGTCGACCGATGCGCACGACCATTGACTCGCTCCGTGCCCTTGGGGTGGATGTTTCCGACGATGGTCGCGGAACGCTCCCTTTCAGCCTCTACGGCATGGGTTCAGTCGCGGGTGGAGAGATCAGTATCGATGCTTCGGCGTCGAGTCAGTTTGTTTCAGGCTTGCTCTTGGCTGCAGCCCGTTTTGATAACGGCCTCACTCTGCGTCACACCGGCGAGAAATTGCCGAGCATGCCCCACATCGAGATGACAATTGCGTGCTTGGCTGCGCGTGGTGTCATCGTCGAGAGCCCTGAGCCTGGCGTGTGGATTGTGCCCGCTGGTCCGATTCGTGCGATCGATGTTTCCCTTGAGCCCGACCTCTCGAACGCTGCCCCGTTCTTGGCGGCCGCTGTTGTCGCTGGCGGAACCGTCACCATTGAGGGGTGGCCAGCATCCACAACTCAAGTGGGCGCAGACCTCGAACAGCTCTTGCCCCTGTTTGGTGCAACGGCCACGCGAGCCGATGGTGCGCTCACGATTGATGGCGGCGCGGGCGTGATCGGCGGCGACAGCTATCCCGGAATCGAACTCGATCTGAGCACCGGCGGCGAACTCGCACCAGCGATCGTTGCTTTGGCAGCACTGGCATCGTCCCCGAGCACTATCACCGGCATCGGTCATCTCCGCGGACACGAAACCGACCGTCTTGCCGCGCTCAGCGCAGAAATCAATGCACTCGGTGGAGCCGTGACTGAACTCGACGACGGCCTGCACATTGAGCCCCGGACACTCCACGGCGGGGTGTGGCACAGCTACGAGGATCACCGGATGTCTACCGCCGGTGCAATCATTGGCCTCGCCGTTGACGGCATAGAGATCGAAGGCATCGATGCGACAGCCAAGACTCTCCCCCAGTTCCCAGCGCTGTGGGCGACGCTCGTTGGTGATGCCCCGCTGACCACCACCACTCTCGGGCTGCTGTAACAATGAGTTGGCTTAGTCCAGACGACGAAGACGACGACCGCAAATATAGCGAGTACGACGAGAGTTCGGTGCGCATGCGTCCGAATCCCAAAGCCAACAAGCCACGCAGCAAAATTCGCCCCGAGCACGCAGACGCCATCGAGGGTCGAGTCTTCAGCGTCGACCGCGGCCGATACGGGGTGTGGGTCGATGAAGGAACTGCAGACGAGCGACAGATTATCGCCGCACGTGCACGCGAACTCGGGCGCAACCAGCAGGGCAAAGTGTCGGTCGTCACCGGAGACTGGGTCGACCTCGTCGGTGACACAAGCGGAACTGAAGGAACTCTCGCGCGCATCGTTCGCATCCGCGAGCGCGCAACGCTCCTCCGCCGTAGTGCCGACGACACGGATGCCGTGGAACGCATCATCGTCGCCAACGCCGACCAGATGCTGATTGTTGTTGCCGCTGCCGACCCTGAGCCACGACCGCGACTTGTCGACCGCTATTTGGTTGCGGCGTACGATGCCGGAATTGATCCCATCCTGTGCATCACTAAAACCGACCTGGCCGATCCCGGCCCGTTCCTCGAAAACTTTACCGGGCTCGAATTTCGGGTCATTGCGAGCCGGTCAGATGAGGTGCCGCTCGATGAGCTTCGCGCAGTTTTGGAAGGGCACACCACGGTAGCGGTTGGCCATTCGGGTGTCGGAAAGTCGACACTTGTCAATGCCCTAGTTCCGGATGCGAATCGCGCAGTGGGCCACGTTAACGCGGTTACCGGTCGCGGACGCCACACATCATCGTCGACGATCTCGTACAGGGTCGGTTCTGGCTGGGTTGTGGATACTCCCGGAGTTCGATCATTTGGTCTTGGCCACATCGATCCCAGCAAAATCTTGTCGTCGTTCACTGATTTGGCAGTGCTTGCCGAGGAGTGTCCGCGCGGCTGCACCCACCTTCCGGATGCTCCCGACTGCGCGATCTCCGAAGCAGTAGCGGCTGGGGCGCTCGGGGATGTTGGTCGGCTGCGATTGGATTCGTTTCAGCGGCTCATCACCACGCTGGGTTCCACTAGCGTGTAGGTGTGACCGAATACTCTCTGGCTGACGACCTTTCTCTTGCTCTCGCGCTGGCGGGAGATGCAGACCTCATCTCGCTTGATCGTTTCACCGCGCTCGATCTTGAAGTGACAACCAAGCCAGACCGCACCCCCGTGACGGATGCGGACAAGGCTGTCGAGCGAAGCATCCGTGCCGGCATTGCTGGTGCGCGTCCGGGCGACTCGATTTTCGGCGAAGAGTATGGCGAGGCTGGCGACTCGAATCGCCAGTGGATTATCGACCCTATCGACGGCACCTCCAACTTTCTCCGCGGTGTACCTATCTGGGGCACACTCATTTCGCTCGTGATTGATGGCGTTCCCCAGGTGGGAGTCGTGAGCTCGCCTGCGCTCGGCAAGCGCTGGTGGGCGGCAACCGGTCACGGTGCGTTCGCTCAGGCACACGGCGGTGAACCCGAACAGCTTTCGGTGAGCAAGGTTGCTTCCCTTGATGCCGCATCCATCAGCTACAACAGCTTGTCTGGCTGGGACGGCGCTGGTCGACTTGATGCGGTCGTTGCGCTCACTCGTGCAACGTGGCGGTCACGGGCGATTGGCGACATGTGGGCCTACATGTTGCTTGCCGAAGGCTCTCTGGATGTCGTGGGCGAGTTTGATCTGCAGCCCTACGATATCGCCGCATTAATTCCGATCGTCCTCGAAGCTGGCGGAAAGTTCACGTCAGTTAGTGGTGAGCCCGGCCCGTGGCACGGTAGTGCTCTCGCGACTAACGGCACCCTTCACGACGAGGTTCTGAGTTTCTTGCGCTCGCATTAGCGTTGTCCCGCCGCTGCCGCCGGTAATTTTCTCAAATTCACTAAGCTTGCACCGTACGAAGCGTGACACCTCGACACGAAAGTGACCTTCTTCCATGACGACAGAGAAAATCTGGCGCCGGACGCTTGCGGTCTCAACGGTGGCCGTGGCAACGGTAGCCCTCAGTGGCTGCAGCATCCTCAATCAAGTGACAAACGGCATTTCGGATGCAGTAGACCCTGGGCCTGGCACCACTCAAGATGTTTTCAGTCTCACCGTTGGCGATTGTGAAGCTGCCAGCCCCGCCGAAGGTGAAGTTTCTGAGACCACGGTAATCGACTGCGCCGAGCCTCATCAGGGCGAGATCTACGCTGCGTCCTATTTGCCCGAAGGAGACTTCCCCGGGGGTGCCGCAATCGAAGCTCAGGCTGACAACGATTGCTACACCGAGTTCGAGTCGTTCGTTGGCGCTTATGTCTCAGACTCAATGTACGACTTCTCCTGGTACTACCCCACTGAGCAAAGTTGGGCAGATGGCGATCGCGAGATCCTCTGCATCGCCTATAGCCCTGACGGAGAGGACATTATTGGATCGCTCGCGGGAGTGGCCAAATAGAACATTTTTGCCGCACGAGAAACACTGGGCGTGCTTCGGATACAGGGTGGTAGCCACGATGAAGATCGAATTTGCGGGTTCAGAAAATCACACGCTTGCGGCGCAGCTTGAGCTGCCCGAGGGTACGCCTGCCGCGTTCGCGCTATTTGCCCACTGCTTCACGTGCTCAAAGGATTCCTTCGCCGCATCCCGCATCTCCAAAGCACTGGTTGATTATGGGATAGCGGTATTGCGATTCGACTTCACCGGTCTTGGGGGATCAGATGGTGATTTCGCCAACACAAACTTCAGCTCGAACATTGACGATGTCGTTGCCGCGACAGAGTTCTTGCGCGACAACTATCGTTCCCCCACCTTGCTTATCGGGCATTCGCTCGGCGGTGCCGCTGTCGTTGCTGCCGCCCACCGTGTTCCCTCCGCACAAGCAGTCGTCACGATCGGCAGCCCCAGCGACCCAGCACACGTCGCGAACCTCTTTGCGGGTGCCAGCGACGAGATCGCGAACACGGGTGAAGCGACGGTGCAGCTGGGTGGGCAAGAGTTCCGGATTCGTCAGCAGCTGCTCAAAGACATCGCTGCTCAACCACAAGCCGCTCGGCTGAGAGATTTGGATGCCGCACTTCTCGTCGTCCACTCCCCTGTCGATCAGACGGTCGGCATCGACAACGCCCGCGAGATCTTCGACGCCGCCAGGCATCCCAAATCCTTTGTTGCGCTAGACGGAGCAGACCACCTCTTGAGTAATCGTGATGATGCTGCCTTCGCCGCGAGCATCATTGCTGCTTGGGCTGCGCGGTATGCGTTCGACGGCACCCCCGTCGAGAAACAAGTCGAGACACCAGTCGAGACACCAGACGAGACACCAGACGAGGTGCCGGCTAAAAACTCAGCCCAGACACTAGCAACGGCAACAACAGCGACGACAAGGACGAGGGCGACGACGGGCGCTTCACTTACGAGCGACGGCACGCTGGTCGTCGTAACGGAGAGCGGCCCCGCCCGATACGAGCAACGGGTGTTCGCTTCGGGGCATGAGTTCATCTCCGATGAACCGGCTCCGCACAGCGATAACCATGGCCCCGCACCCTACGATTTCGTTCTCGCGGGGCTCGGCAGCTGCACCTCGATCACAATCAGGATGTATGCCGACCGCAAGAAAATTCCCCTAAAGGGCGTAAGTGTGCGGCTGACTCGCGAACGAATCGACGCCGCCGAGTGCAGCCACTGCACCTCCACCGAGGGCATGGTTGAGCACATTTCTCGGGAGCTCACTTTCGACGGAGATCTCAGTGATCAACAGCGTGAAGCGCTTCTCGTGATCGCCGATAAATGCCCTGTGCATCGAACCTTGGAGGGCGAGATTTCGATCTCGACAAGCATCACGGGCGTCAGCGTGTAGCCGTGGCGACATCCGCCCGTTAGAGTTATTAGGCAAGCCTAACTTTTCGAGTGAAATGAGCTGGCGCCACCGCCAAATGCCTATGACTATTGAACGCGACACCATCAAACACCCTCTCGTCGTCCGACATGTCAGTGTGAGCGCGGTGAGTCACCCCACACCGAATATCGCGCGGATCACTCTGAGCGGTGATGAGCTCGAGGGGTTTGTCAGCAGTGGGCCCGCCGACCACGTCAAGGCCTTTTTTCCCGATCCTGCTACCGGCGAAATCGCTGCTCCTGTCATGACCGAATCCGGCATCAGCAAGCCCAAGGGTCGTGTCGTCATTTCTCGTGACTACACCCCCCTCGGTTTCCGCAGTGCCGATGGCCACCACGAACTCGACATTGATTTTGTTGTTCACGGTGATGACGGCCCCGCATCCGCCTGGGCTGGCAGAGCAGCTGTCGGCGATTCGCTGGTTATTGCTGGCCCACGCGGTTCACGCCTGCTGCCTTCCGGCGCAACCCACGTGATTCTGGTCGCCGATGAAACCGCACTTCCCGCCAGCTCACGGTGGATCGATATGCTCCCCACCTCAGTGCACGTCACCGCACTGTTCGATGTGTCCGACGAGAGTGTTGAAAGCTACTTCAGCGACGAGCACAAGGCACGCATGTCGGCGGAGTGGTTCTACCGCCGCGACGGACTCGGTCAGCTGGATGCTGCACTGCGGGCACTCGGCGAGATCGGCGAATCGACCTTTGTCTTCCTCGCCGGGGAGGCTACAACCCTAGTTCCCCTGCGTCGCTACCTTCGCCGTGAGCTGGGTCTGCCTAAGCAGCAGGTGACGGCCGACGGGTACTGGCGTCGCGGCGTCACGAATGCCGACCACCACGAGCCGCTCGATCCCACAGATCCTGAGGATTAGCAGCGCGAACGCTCGCGCTTACCCTGCCTGCACATCCGCTCAACTCCCCCTCAGCATCCGCCCACTAGTCCGCCGTGGTTCGCGACCGAAAGTGTATGCTGAGGGCACAAGTGAACAGCCGTCATACCGCTGCGGGAGAGCCCTTCCGATCGTTGGTTGGCGCCGTAGGAGCAAACCCTCTCCGGGAATCTCTCAGGCACCAGTACCGCAGTGGCTAGGCAACTCTGAAAAGTAGTCGGCCCTGTCCGACTCGCCGACGGGGCAACGCAACGCCACAAGCGTGCGGAAACTCTCAGGCCCAATACAGAGCGGAGAGGACTCAACGACGCCCGCACGACGATGTGTGGTGAAGAAATGGAGTCACCGTGCCAGTACGCAACCTGACGCCCAGAACTGAAGTACCGACGCCCTCCCTAGAAGAGGTGCCGCTCAGCAGCTTCGACCTGTTCACCGTCGGCATCGGCCCCTCCAGCTCTCACACGGTCGGCCCGATGCGCGCGGCTGCATCATTCGCTGCAGATCTTGCCGAACACCGGATGCTCGATTCTGTCGCCTCGCTCAGCGTGCGACTCTATGGCTCTCTTGCCGCTACGGGCGCAGGTCACGGCACCATGAGTGCTGTGCTCATCGGGTTGGAGGGAAAGCTTCCCGACCAGGTTCTTCCCGCGGAGATGGAAACGATCCTTGAGCGCATCGAGAGCTCAGGGATGCTTCAGCTTGCTGGTAGCCGGCAAGTTCCGTTCACCGAGGGCGCGATTGCGCTGCATCCGCTCACGGTGCTTGACGGGCATCCGAATGGCATGCGTTTCGCGGCATACGATGCCGACGGTGGCGCTGTGCTCGAGGCAACGTACTTCTCGATCGGTGGCGGATTCATCTACCGGGAGGGTGACAACCGTGACGGCAGCTCGTCCACCGACGCCGCCACAGCCGCCGATCCCCTACCGTTCCGCACTGCCGCACAGTTGCTTGCTCACTGCCGAGCCGAGGGCCTCAGCTTCAGCGGCGTGATGCTGCGCAACGAACTCGCGCGTCGCACGAAGGATGAAGTGACCGCTGGTCTCCTGCATATCCGCGATGTCATGGACGAATGCAAGAACAGCAGTCTCGAGCGCACTGGCAATCTTCCCGGGACCCTCAATGTGCGTCGGCGCGCACCCGACTGGCACGCACGCTTGCGCCGCGAAGATCCCGACCGTGATCCAGCCTTCTGGCAGGAGTGGGTGAATCTGGTTGCTCTCGCAGTCAACGAGGAGAATGCGTCGGGTGGCCGCGTCGTCACAGCGCCGACCAACGGCGCTGCTGGCATCATCCCCGCCGTCCTTTTCTACGCAACGCACTATGCGCCCGGGATGAAGGATGCCGATCAGGCAACGAGGGATGACGCCACAGTGCGTTTCTTGCTCGCCAGTGCCGCTGTCGGAGTGCTCTATAAGCGCATGGCGTCGATCTCTGGAGCCGAGGTCGGATGCCAGGGTGAGGTCGGTTCAGCATCGTCAATGGCTGCGGCCGGGCTAGCCGAAATCTTAGGCGGAACACCCGAGCAGGTAGAGAACGCAGCAGAAATCGCGATGGAGCACAATCTCGGCCTCACGTGCGATCCGATCGGGGGTCTCGTGCAGATTCCGTGCATCGAACGGAACGCGATCGCTGCGGCCAAAGCAATCAATGCGGCGAAAATGGCGCTGTGGGGTGATGGAACTCACCGGGTTTCCCTTGATGAAGTCATCATCACGATGGCCGAAACCGGTAAAGACATGAGCTCACGCTACAAAGAAACGTCAATGGGCGGGCTCGCCGTCAACGTCGTGGAGTGCTAACGAGCTGCTCGGACATACCGCAACAGGAGCGTTCCATCAGCACCGCTGAGAGCCTGCGCAAGTGCCATGTCTTGCGGCGTCGCTTCGGCAGCATCCACGATCCGTCGCGCTGAACCACCTTCTAACCGAGGGCTAAGGGTCAAACAGAGCTCGTCGACGACTCCCTCAGCGATCATCGTTGCGAACAGGGTCGGCCCACCTTCGCTGTGAAGCTGCGGATACCCTCGCTCGGCCAGCGCGTGTTTCAACTCGACGGTGTCGACGGAGGTATCGCCGGCAATTATTATCTCGGCCACCTTCTCCACCCGCGCGCGAGCCTGCTCCGAGGCACTTTCAGTAGTGATGATGAAGGGCCGCGTCGCGTAACTGGCGAGGTCGTTCGGTTCCAGTCGCAGTGACGCACTCACGACAGCGAATGGTGGCTGCGCAGACAGACCATTGGCTGTTCGCCACGCCACAGCCTCGTCGTCGAGAGCGAGATTTCGGTAACCCTCTTGGCGCACCGTGCCAGCACCAACAACAATCACATCCGCGAGCCTGCGCAACAGCGCGAAAACACGGCCATCGGCGTCTGTGCCGAGTCCTCCCGATGTTCCCTCGTGAGTTGCTGCACCATCAATGCTGGAAATGAAGTTGGCGCGCAACCAGGGCACCGAACGATCCGCCACAGAGTAGCTGGCTAGCAGCTGTTCGTCTGTGAGAGAAGCGCCCGCCATCAGCGTGTGGATCTCGGATGCGTTTACCATGGGGAACTACCTTTCGTTGGCATCTGACATGTTGTGCTTCAGAATTGCGGGCTCACGCAACCTCAAGATGGCCTCAACCATGCGCACTGCCGCCACGCTCTCTGCCACTTCATGTACTCGGACCACCCGGGCGCCATTCAGCACACAGGCCACAGCAGCCGCGAGCGAGCCTTCCAGCCGCTGGGACTTGGGTTTGTCGAGCACCTCTCCGATGAAGTCCTTATTCGAGAGCGCAACTAGCGTAGGCAGCCCCAAAGCGGCGATGACATCGAGCCGCCGTGTGAGCTCAAGACTGTGCAGGGTGTTCTTATTGAGATCGTGCCCGGGATCGACAAACAATCGATCGTCGGGGATCCCTGCAGCACGCGCTACCTCCACTTTTGCCGCAAGAAAATCCCGCACTTCGGCGGCGACATCGTTATATTGAGGGCGAGCGAACTGGGTGCGCGGTTGGGCTCGCGAGTGAACAAGCACAAGGGAGGCTTCGCTCTCCGCAACGAGCGCAGCGAGGTCGGGGTCACTCAGCCCTGTTGTGTCATTGATGACGGTCGCGCCCGCCTCGATGCTTCGACGAGCTACTTCCGCATGAAATGTATCTACCGAAATCACCACGTCGGACTTTTCGCGTAGAGCACGCACCACCGGGACCACGCGCGCAGCTTCGTCGTCTACGCTCAAGGGTTCTCCTGGGGCGAAGGGCACTCCTCCGATGTCGACCCAATCCGCACCCTGCGCGACAGCACGTAGTGCCGCGGCCACGGCATCCTCCAACGCGAAATTTGCGCCACTGTCATAAAAGGAGTCTGGCGTGCGATTAACGATGGCCATGACGGCAACCTGACGATCAAAGTCGAAGGTGCGATCACCAATCGTTCGGTGCGGATTTCGGAGCGGAGGGAGCGCAAAACTCATGCTTCCTATCATGGGCGACGTTGCTGAAAAACGCATAGCAATGCTGCGCAGACATCTGCTCGTCTGTGAAGTGGACGTACGTCTCGTTCGCCCAGAGGTCTCTAGCTGAGAAGTAGCAGCGTGCCAGCAATTGCGGATGCCGCCGCGAGCAGCAGCGCGATCGCCAGCAGAATCGCGTGCACGCGGTAGAACGCGGTCGGTTTACCCGCGGTGTCACGGGCTCGTGGGTCTGCGCTTACGCGCTTGAAGAATCGTGGCCATGCCACAACGTTGAAGAGCGCACTGAGAAAGAGGACGATTGCGGCAAACAGCTCCATGATGTTCTCAGCCTACGCCGCCCGCGCGATCATCTCGCTGCGAGACAATGAGCGGGTGCTCGAATTTACACTAGGCGGAGGTGTGGGTGCTTGGGCTGAGGCCGAAATTGACATCAGACGCTCGCGCTTTATCGGTCGACTCGTGCGGGTCGAGTCGGAGCATGATGCCCGCGACGTAATCGAGTCCGCACGCCAGCGACACGGCGATGCTCGACACCACTGTTCTGCTTTTGTACTCGGTTCCGGCACCCAGCCGGATCAGGTTCGACGTTCCCATGATGATGGCGAACCGTCGGGCACTGCGGGCCGCCCTATCCTCGATGTGCTGAACGGTCGACATCTCATTGATTGTGTTGCCGTTGTGACGCGCTACTTTGGTGGCACACTTCTGGGCGCGGGCGGACTCGTTCGCGCCTACTCGGATGCCACAACCGCCGCTGTCGAGCAAGCCACCGTCGCGCCGGGCCTAGTTCTGCGTCAGCGCCGGCAGCTCTTTCGTCTGCCACTACCCCACGCTGATGCGGGTCGCATAGAAGCGGAGCTCAGGCAGCGTGGCGTCGTAGTTCGCGGCACTGAGTACGACGACGTAGCGGTGATGACGCTTACTACTGCGCTGAACGGAGAGCGGGCGCTGGCTGCGCTGGTTGCGGGCGTTACTGCCGGTGCGCGGATGCTCGAGCCCGCCGGGATCGAGTGGGTGGATGCACCGCCTCCTACCCCCTAGTTTCTCTGGCGCACCGGGGCGGACGAACGGTTCCCGTTGGTTAACGCAAAATAACCACACTCAGTACTCTTCAGCACTGGGTGTGGCTATTTCACAATTGAAGTCCGGCGGTGTCCTACTCTCCCACAAGGTCCCCCTTGCAGTACCATCGGCGCAGAGAGTCTTAGCTTCCGGGTTCGGAATGTAACCGGGCGTTTCCCTCTCGCTATGGCCGCCGAAACACTATTGATTTATGTATCAGTCTGGGCCAGAAACATACCCGGACACTCATCGTGAGGATGGGTGCCTGGCTGTGTTAGCTGGGCGCAGTTCCCGACCGTAAATCGGGAACCACAAAGTGGACGCGAGAATTCTTCTCATTCACCAGTCGAAGTCCTAAGACTTCCAGTGAGGTGGGGTGTTATCAATTTATCGACTTATTAGTACTGGTCAGCTTCACAGGTCGTTAGTCCCTGCTTCCACATCCAGCCTATCAACGCAGTAGTCTAGCTGCGAGTCTCTCGGCCTAAGCCATGGAAATCTCATCTTGAAGCTGGCTTCCCGCTTAGATGCTTTCAGCGGTTATCCATTCCGAACGTAGCTAATCAGCGGTGCTCCTGGCGGAACAACTGACACACCAGAGGTTCGTCCATCCCGGTCCTCTCGTACTAGGGATAGATCTTCTCAAATTTCCTGCGCGCGCAGAGGATAGGGACCGAACTGTCTCACGACGTTCTAAACCCAGCTCGCGTACCGCTTTAATGGGCGAACAGCCCAACCCTTGGGACCTACTCCAGCCCCAGGATGCGACGAGCCGACATCGAGGTGCCAAACCATGCCGTCGATATGGACTCTTGGGCAAGATCAGCCTGTTATCCCCGAGGTACCTTTTATCCGTTGAGCGACAGCGCTTCCACAAGCCACTGCCGGATCACTAGTCCCGACTTTCGTCCCTGCTCGACTTGTCAGTCTCACAGTCAAGCTCCCTTGTGCACTTACACTCGACACCTGATTACCAACCAGGTTGAGGGAACCTTTGGGCGCCTCCGTTACTTTTTGGGAGGCAACCGCCCCAGTTAAACTACCCACCATGCACTGTCCCTGAACCGGATCACGGTTCGAAGTTAGATATCCAATTTGACCAGAGTGGTATTTCAACAATGACTCCACCTGAACTAGCGTCCAAGCTTCACAGTCTCCCACCTATCCTACACAGGCCAAACCGAACACCAATACAAAGCTATAGTAAAGGTCACGGGGTCTTTCCGTCCTTCTGCGCGTAACGAGCATCTTTACTCGTAGTGCAATTTCGCCGAGTTCGCGGTTGAGACAGCTGGGAAGTCGTTACGCCATTCGTGCAGGTCGGAACTTACCCGACAAGGAATTTCGCTACCTTAGGATGGTTATAGTTACCACCGCCGTTTACTGGGGCTTAAATTCACAGCTTCGCCTTACAGCTAACCGTTCCTCTTAACCTTCCAGCACCGGGCAGGCGTCAGTCCGTATACATCGTCTTGCGACTTAGCACGGACCTGTGTTTTTAGTAAACAGTCGCTTCCCACTGGTCTCTGCGGCCCTGCAGCGCTCCCGGAGCAAGTCCGTTCACGCCTTAGGCCCCCCTTCTCCCGAAGTTACGGGGGCATTTTGCCGAGTTCCTTAACCACGATTCTCTCGATCTCCTTGGTATTCTCTACCTGATCACCTGAGTCGGTTTGGGGTACGGGTAACTTGAACCTCGCGTCGATGCTTTTCTTGGCAGCATAGGATCACTGATTTCGTCTTGACGACTACCCATCGGGTCTCAGGCTTAATGAACGACGGATTTGCCTATCGTTCGCCCTACATCCTTAGACCGGGACAACCATCGCCCGGCTCAGCTACCTTCCTGCGTCACACCTGTTAATACGCTAACCGCACCAGAATAGGGTCGTACGCTAGGCCCCACGCCTCACCCCGAAGGGATCGGTCTAGGGGATTCAGATACTTAGCATTACTGGATTAGTTTGGGCGGTTCTTCGTCAGTACGGGAATATCAACCCGTTGTCCATCGACTACGCCTGTCGGCCTCGCCTTAGGTCCCGACTTACCCAGGGCGGATTAGCCTGGCCCTGGAACCCTTGATCATTCGGAGGACGGGTTTCTCGCCCGTCTTTCGCTACTCATGCCTGCATTCTCACTCGTGTGGCGTCCACGGCTGGTTTACACCGCCGCTTCACTCGCCACACGACGCTCTCCTACCACTCCGTACGGCTGAACCACGAAGGCTTACCTAAAATACGAAATCTACAACTTCGGTGGTGTGCTTGAGCCCCGTTACATTGTCGGCGCGGAATCACTTGACCAGTGAGCTATTACGCACTCTTTCAAGGGTGGCTGCTTCTAAGCCAACCTCCTGGTTGTCTGTGCAACTCCACATCCTTTCCCACTTAGCACACGCTTGGGGACCTTAGTTGGTAGTCTGGGCTGTTACCCTCTCGACGATGAAGCTTATCCCCCACCGTCTCACTGCTGCGCTCTCACTTACCGGCATTCGGAGTTTGGCTAACGTCAGTAACCTTTTAGGGCCCATCAGCTATCCAGTAGCTCTACCTCCGGCAAGAAACACGCAACGCTGCACCTAAATGCATTTCGGAGAGAACCAGCTATCACGAAGTTTGATTGGCCTTTCACCCCTATCCACAGCTCATCCCCTCCATTTTCAACTGAAGTGGGTTCGGTCCTCCACGCGCTCTTACACGCGCTTCAACCTGGCCATGGATAGATCACTTCGCTTCGGGTCTAGAACCAGCGACTAAAACGCCCTATTAAGACTCGCTTTCGCTACGGCTGCCCCACACGGGTTAACCTCGCCACTGATCACTAACTCGCAGGCTCATTCTTCAAAAGGCACGCTGTCACCCCTACTAAGGAGGCTCCAACGGTTTGTAAGCAAACGGTTTCAGGTACTATTTCACTCCCCTCCCGGGGTACTTTTCACCTTTCCCTCACGGTACTTGTCCGCTATCGGTCATCTGGAAGTATTTAGGCTTATCAGGTGGTCCTGACAGATTCACACGGGATTTCTCGGGCCCCGTGCTACTTGGGATACTCTTCGAACCATTGACACATTTCGACTACGGGGCTGGCACCCGCTATGGCGTGGCTTTCAATCCACTTCGTCTATATATCGTTGTAATTCTTGCTGTACGGCAGTAACAGCCAAAAAGTCCCACTACCCCGACCATGCAACGCCTGCCGGCTATCACACATGATCGGTTTGGCCTCTTCCGGTTTCGCTCGCCACTACTAACGGAATCACGGTTGTTTTCTCTTCCTGTGGGTACTGAGATGTTTCACTTCCCCACGTTCCCTCTACCCGCCCTATATATTCAGGCGGGAGTCACTGAGTCGTCTTACAACGCCCAGCGGGGTTTCCCCATTCGGAAATCCTCGGATCACAGCTCTATTATCAGCTCCCCGAGGCTTATCGCAGATTTATACGTCCTTCTTCGGCTCCAGATGCCAAGGCATCCACCGTTTGCTCTTAGAAAATTGATTATCACATGAGTATAAGAATCGATCGCAACACCAAAGTGTTGAGATTGACCAATGAACTCCCACAACCGAAGTTGCGAAAAGTTATTGTTATTTATGTGATCCGACCTTTCGGTCGAATCTAAGATGCTCGCGTCCACTGTGTAGTTCTCAAAATACGGGCGGTATCCTCCACCACCCCCGACACGTCGGAGATGACACCAGGATCCATCAGACCCAGACACCCTTTCGAGTGTCTCAAGTCCTAAGGTACGAAACCGAATCTTTCAATCCGGGCCCGGTCCCTCAGGACCCAACAACGTGCACAGACCAGCACCACCATCTCCCCTCGTTCCTACCAACAACGTTGGTGTACTGAAGAGAAAACAGATCCTCTGATCACAATGTCAATGTTCCACCCATGAGCGCCGTCCATCCCGAACAGGATGGTACGACTTGGCAAGTAACTCCATGGACTCGCGAACTGTAAACAGGAACGCTCCCCCACGGCTTGCACATGCTCCTTAGAAAGGAGGTGATCCAGCCGCACCTTCCGGTACGGCTACCTTGTTACGACTTAGTCCTAATCACCAATCCCACCTTCGACAGCTCCTCCCCTTGCGGGTTAGGCCACTGGCTTCGGGTGTTACCGACTTTCATGACTTGACGGGCGGTGTGTACAAGGCCCGGGAACGTATTCACCGCAGCGTTGCTGATCTGCGATTACTAGCGACTCCGACTTCATGAGGTCGAGTTGCAGACCTCAATCCGAACTGAGACCGACTTTTTGGGATTCGCTCCACCTTGCGGTATTGCAGCCCTTTGTATCGGCCATTGTAGCATGCGTGAAGCCCAAGACATAAGGGGCATGATGATTTGACGTCATCCCCACCTTCCTCCGAGTTGACCCCGGCAGTCTCCTTTGAGTTCCCACCATTACGTGCTGGCAACAAAGAACGAGGGTTGCGCTCGTTGCGGGACTTAACCCAACATCTCACGACACGAGCTGACGACAACCATGCACCACCTGTTTACGAGTGTCCAAAGAGTGAACTATTTCTAGCCCGTTCTCGTATATGTCAAGTCTTGGTAAGGTTCTTCGCGTTGCATCGAATTAATCCGCATGCTCCGCCGCTTGTGCGGGCCCCCGTCAATTCCTTTGAGTTTTAGCCTTGCGGCCGTACTCCCCAGGCGGGGAACTTAATGCGTTAGCTGCGACACAGAAACCGTGGAATGGTCCCTACATCTAGTTCCCAACGTTTACGGCATGGACTACCAGGGTATCTAATCCTGTTCGCTCCCCATGCTTTCGCTCCTCAGCGTCAGTTACGGCCCAGAGATCTGCCTTCGCCATCGGTGTTCCTCCTGATATCTGCGCATTCCACCGCTACACCAGGAATTCCAATCTCCCCTACCGCACTCTAGTCTGCCCGTACCCACTGCAGGCTGGAGGTTGAGCCTCCAGTTTTCACAGCAGACGCGACAAACCGCCTACGAGCTCTTTACGCCCAATAATTCCGGATAACGCTTGCACCCTACGTATTACCGCGGCTGCTGGCACGTAGTTAGCCGGTGCTTTTTCTGCAGGTACCGTCACTTTCGCTTCTTCCCTACTAAAAGAGGTTTACAACCCGAAGGCCGTCGTCCCTCACGCGGCGTTGCTGCATCAGGCTTTCGCCCATTGTGCAATATTCCCCACTGCTGCCTCCCGTAGGAGTCTGGACCGTGTCTCAGTTCCAGTGTGGCCGGTCACCCTCTCAGGCCGGCTACCCGTCGTAGGCTTGGTGAGCTATTACCTCACCAACTACCTGATAGGCCGCGAGTCCATCCTTGACCGAAATTCTTTCCAACTCCTAGCCATGCGGCTGAAGCTCGTATCCAGTATTAGACGTCGTTTCCAACGCTTATTCCAGAGTCAAGGGCAGGTTACTCACGTGTTACTCACCCGTTCGCCACTAATCCACCAGAGCAAGCTCCAGCTTCATCGTTCGACTTGCATGTGTTAAGCACGCCGCCAGCGTTCATCCTGAGCCAGGATCAAACTCTCCATAAATGTTTGATAGCAACCACAGACCAAAGCCTGCAGAAGCACATCTTGTGCAAAGACTGACCGGAATAGGTCAGAACCTTGCAAGTTTGAAACTGACAGAACAAATCAATACTGACTTGCTTTGTTGTTTATATCTTTTCCAAAGGAATCCGCTGCACCCTCACAACCAACCCGAAATAGGTTGATCACAAAAAGCACAGTCGGGTTTTTGGCATTTGACATTGTGCACGCTGTTGAGTTCTCAAGGATCGGACGCTCCTGACCTCCACCGAAAACGGCTTCACCCCAGGGCAACAAAACCTGTGTAAGCGCCCCCCGCAAAACTGCAGAAGGCAACCTGTCTAACTTACCAGCTTCACCATACTTGTCAAATCCGCCACCGTGAACCACACGGCACACAACAACAGACCAACACACGCATGAAGCGGGATGTCATCCAAAGGCCCGACACCGAAACTCACAAGAGGAATTCCGCTACCCGACCGGACTAAAACTATAACAGATTTAGAGGATGCTGGCCCCCACTTGAGGCCGGAAACCTAGCAGCAGAACTGCCCGGGTTATCCGCACCTTTGGGGTGACAAGAAAGAACTTTACGTGCACAATCCCCCACCCACCAAACCCTCCCCCATCCCGGGCGTGTCGCACCCCAACACCCACCAAAAGACAGGAGAGTACGCGATCGGAGACCGAATGAGAATGCTTCATTACGGTGCCACCACGACAGCCGAATAGGTCGAGCTGCGAGAAGATAGCTCTATGCCCAGTTTCACTACCCGCGCAGCGCGCCTCGACGATGCCGAAGAACTCGCGGCCGTGCACACTCAGTCGTGGAAAGAGACCTACACCGGACTGTTTCCAGAACAAGCGTGGAGCGAAGAATCACGGCTTCGGCGCGAGACGATGTGGAACGAGCTACTGACCGACAGCAACACCACTACGGTCGTTGCAGAGATTAACTCCCGCATCATCGGAATTGCCCACGCTCAACACAATCGCGACGAAGCCGCTCTGCCCAGCAAAGAGCTCGCGATGATCTACGTGCTGACGGAAGCGCACGGCACCGGCGCAGGCCAGGCACTCATCGACTCCGCGCTCGGCGGAGCCGCTGCAAGCGTGTGGGTGCTCGAGCAGAACCCCCGGGCGCGCTCCTTCTATGCCAGAAACCGCTTCATGTACGACGGCACAGTTCGAGCGATGGACTTCGATCCGGGCATCCGCGAACTTCGACTCGTTCGCACCTAAGCAACCGACACTGACGCTGACACTGACACCATGAAAACTGACGACGCTGAGTCGGACGCAACCAGCGCTTGGCGCCTAGTTGCGCAGGTTGGACGCGATAAAATAATAGTCATACAATTCAAAGTGGTCACAGACTGAGAAGCTTCAATCGACGCTATACCGCTGCCCGGACACGAGGAACTGCAATGACTTGGATGGTAACCGGCGGTGCCGGCTATATAGGTGCGCATGTAGTCCGTGCGCTAATTGATGCTCAGATGGACGCCGTCATCATCGATGACCTTTCGAGCGGATTCGAGCGCTTTGTGCCCGAGGGTGTGCCCTTCGTGCACGCAGACATCCTCGACAAAGAAGCGCTCATCCATGCGATGACCACTCACGGAGTCACCGGCGTCATTCACGTCGCCGGCTTCAAGTACGCGGGTGTCTCAGTCCAGCGTCCGCTCCACACGTACACGCAGAATGTCACCGCCACAATTTGTCTGCTTGAGGCTATGCAGGAGTGCACGATCGACCAGGTTGTGTTCTCCTCGAGCGCAGCAGTCTACGGAACCCCCAATGTGGACCTCGTCACCGAGAACACTGCGAAAGAACCGTTGTCACCATATGGAGAATCAAAGCTGATCGGCGAATGGTTACTGCGCAATCAAGCCGTAGCCACCGGCCTGCGCCATACCTCGCTGCGCTACTTCAACGTCGTTGGCTCCGGCGATCCCGCCGTCTTTGACACCAGCCCGCACAACCTCTTCCCGCTCGTGTTCGAAGCGCTCGTCGCCGGACAGACGCCGCGGATCAACGGAACCGACTACCCCACTGCCGACGGCACCAATGTGCGCGACTACGTGCACGTCGCGGACATTGCCGCCGCCCACGTTGCAGCGGCCCGCCGTCTTGAATCGCACGACGCGATCGAGCCCGCCTACAACCTCGGCAGCGGAGACGGGCTATCTGTGGCCGAGATCATGACGACCGTTGCGAAGGTGACCGAAATCGCCTTCACGCCAGAGCTAGCGGACCGCCGTGCCGGTGACCCGCCCCGGATCGTCGCCAACGGCGATCTCGCGGCGCGCGATCTCGACTGGAAGATGCGTCACACCGCAGAAGAAATGGTTCGCAGCGCGTGGGAGGCACGACTCTATGCAGAAAAAGACAGCGCCGGTAAAATCAGCGCCCACAAGGGTAGCGCGGGAAAAGGAATTGCAGAATGACCGCAAAGATCACTAAGCACTCCACCACGCTCGCGGATGGTCGAGAGCTAATTTACTTCGACGACGCCGACACAACACTCGGTGACAAACGTTCCGTTGACAGTAGGGTTCTTGACCCTCGGCCAGCCACGGCGAGCATGAGACAAGACATCATGACGGGGGAATGGGTGTCGATCGCGGCCGCCCGCCAGAACCGGGTCTTCCTCCCACCCGCCGATCAAGACCCGCTCGCACCGCAAACTCCCCAGAATCCCTCTGAAGTTCCTGCACTGTACGACGTCGCAGTCTTCGAAAACCGTTCGCCGTCGTTCGGGCCTGCGCTAGCCGGGAGTGACAACAGCCCGACCGGTCTCGACGATCTCGCAAATCTCGGCCTCGGCCGCATCCGCAGCTCAATTGGTCGCTGTGAGGTCGTGTGCTTCAGCCCCGATCACGAAGGATCGTTCGGCACCCAGACTGTCAGTCGCGCTCGCACCGTAATCGAAGCGTGGGCCAACCGGACTGAAGCGCTCTCCGCGTTGGACGGCGTGCAACAGGTGTTCCCGTTTGAAAACCGCGGAGAAGCCATCGGCGTGACTCTGCACCACCCCCATGGACAGATCTACTCCTATCCATACATCACCCCCAAAACGCAGCGGACACTCGATTCGATCGAGCGCACCAGCCCCGACATGTTCCAGCGCATCCTTGACTTCGAACGCGCAGGAGACCGCGTTGTGCTGAGCGGAGAACACTGGACCGCCTTTGTGCCGTTCGCCGCTCGCTGGCCCATCGAAGTGCACATGTTGCCCCATCGTCAGATCCCCGACTTCGCGGCCACCTCAGATGAGGAGCGTGACGAACTCGCCTCGCTCTATTTGACGCTGCTTCGCGGCATCGATGCGATCTACGACTCCCCCACGCCATACATCGCTGCCTGGCATCAGGCTCCCGTGAACCGCGCGCGCGAAACATACCGGCTCCACCTCCAACTGACGTCGCCTCGACGTGCCGCAGACAAACTGAAGTACCTCGCCGGATCTGAATCGGCGATGGGCGCGTGGATCGGCGACGTTACACCCGAAGCCGCCGCCGAAAACATCCGAAAGGCAATTGAACGAGCATGAGCGACACCCTGCACCAGCTAAGCGAACGCTTCATGAGCCTTACCGGTAGCAAGCCGGATGGCGTGTGGTCGGCACCAGGCCGCGTCAACCTCATCGGCGAGCATACTGACTACAACGAAGGCTTCGTGCTTCCGTTCGCCATCGATCGCCGAACACGAGCCGCTGTCGGGCTCCGCGCCGACGGCGTGATTCGAGTCACCAGCACATTCGACAACACCTCGGTTGAGCTTCCGCTGTCTGGGCTCGACGCTGCGCGTTCCGCGGGAGAGATCGTGGGATGGAGTGCGTATCCGCTCGGCGTTGCGTGGGCACTCGGACAGCACGGCGCAGATCTGACCACTCTCCCGGGCGCCGACATCATCATCGATTCGACCGTACCTGTCGGGGCAGGCCTGTCATCGTCAGCAGCAATCGAGAGCTCAGTGGCTCTGGCTCTCAACGACCTCTGGAGCCTCGGATTCTCACGCGAACAACTGGCGAAGGCTGGGCAGCTCGCCGAAAACGACGTCGTCGGTGCGCCCACCGGAATCATGGATCAGTCCGCATCCCTGCTCGGCGCGACAGATTCGGCCGTGTTCTTGGACTGCCGCTCGCTCGACGTCACGGTTATTCCACTCGGACTGGCTCACGCAGAGCTGAGCATCCTCGTGATGGACACGCGCGTATCGCACTCGCATGCAACAGGCGGCTACGCAGAGCGGCGTGCGTCGTGCGAAGCCGGAGCTTCCGCGATGGGAGTTTCGTCGTTGCGTGACGTGAGTGTTTCCGATCTCGACCGCGCACGCGAACTGCTCGATGACGTGACGTTCCGCCGCATCCGCCACGTCGTCACCGAGAATCAGCGCGTACTGGACACGGTTCGAACTCTGAACGAAGATGGACCACTCGCCATCGGTGCCCTACTAGACGCATCCCACGTTTCATTGCGAGACGACTTCGAGATATCCATCCCGGAACTCGATCTTGCTGTGGAGACTGCCCGAGCACACGGCGCAATCGGCGCTCGCATGACGGGCGGAGGATTCGGCGGAGCAGCGATCGCTCTTGTCCCCCACGCTCGTGTACCCGACGTTGAATCCGCCGTTAGGGACGCCTTCGCAGCGAAGGGGTTCACCGAACCAGTTACCTTCACTGTCACGCCGTCGACGGGCGCCGAGCGGAATGACATCGACGGCTCCCGAGACTAAAGTTAGGCGTCGTGTTTTCGATGTCCCAGTAAGAACATCACGAAAGACATGCGCGCGAAACGCCACGCCTGAATGAAGACATTGTGGCGGGCGCGTCTTTCTCGTTCACTCGCCACCCATGGCTCATGGTTGACAACAACATCGGTTTTCATAGTGTGATCTTTCGTTTATGGGCTACTCGGGCACAACCCACCAGAACGGGTATCCATGCATCTTGTACATAAACGCGCTGTGCAAAATGCGTTTTGCCCAGTGCCCACCCAGCCCAATTTCTGCGGTGGTCTCTTTGATATTGCGGCCGGTTTCCGGATATCGAGTCCAGTCCGGAATGATTGGCGACATCACCATCGCTACCGCAGATCCTTCGAAAGCTCCGGTGCCAGCTGAGGCCACGCAAGCAGCGGCAAGATGACTCATGGGCGCGCCGTGTGTCGGCGTTGGGTTGTTGGTGCGGATCATGTCGACGATTGAGAATGCCACGGCCTTAGCGATAGCCCCGGAGGGCTGTCCCGTACGGGGTGGGGCCGGCGCAATCACGACTCCATCGGGAGTCTTGTGAGGCTTCGAGATGGCGTGCGGAGGCGCGAAAGCTATCCCTGCGGCAAACATATTCGAGTAGGCCGGAGATTGGTAAGTCTTCGGCCAGTCTGCGGCCTTCCACTCCTCGTAGGGCTTTGCCGTGTAGTCGGCGTCGACTTTCATGAAACCGCTCGGGGCAAATACCGTTGCAGTGATGTCACGGCCGCCGCGATCAAGAACCGCAAAAGGTACCCCGCGAAACGGCGGCAATAGCATTGAGAAATCAAAATGCAGGCTCTGTGGCGATCCGTCAACCTGCACGTATTCGATGGTGTCGGCACTGATGTTGGTTGCCGCTGCACCAAGAATTGCCCGAATACCCCGTTCGGCGAAAAGCGTGCCAGCGAGGGCTCCGCCGCTCATGAAGGAACCTTTGTTTTTGATGATCATGCCACCAACGCCGAAGTCACCGAGTTCCATCTCGTTCGTGAAAAATACGATGTCGGCGTTGTCTCGAACTCCGTGTCGGCGTAGCTCGTGTTCAACATTCAGTACATATTCGAACGCAGCACCTTCACACGTGCAAGTACCGTGCCCTGTGCCGATCACAAAAGTGAGCTTCTCACCCTTGTTAAGCCGAGCGATGCTCGCAGTCAATTCGCGGGCAGCTTCAACCGCGTGCTCTGGAGTGCACACTGAGACTGTATGGCCGTCTTCTGGGCCGAGGCCCGGCGTGGCAGCAAAGTTCAGTGCGGGGCCAGTGGCATTGATGAGGTAGTCGTAAGAAATTCGAGCAGTGCGACCGGCGGCACCGGCGGCAGTGTATTCAATCTCAATCTGCGGCGTTGAGTCGTTGGCATCGCCGTCAGGCAAGATTGTGGTGGCTTTGGCTTGGTGGAACTCGATGTTCTTCTTGCGATAAACCGGTTCTAGAGGGAATACAACCTTGCTCGCCGCCATGCGGTCAACGCCTACCCAAATATTTGAGGGAATCCAGTTCCACTTCGAATTCGGGCTAACCACCACGACATCGTGCGCTTTACCCAGCTTCCGCTTTAGGTGCAGCGCCGCTGTGTGCCCCGCGACTCCAGCTCCCATAACGACTACTCGTGCCATGCCGGGCCTCTATCTCTCTCCTATGAAGATGCCGATGTTCGCACTTTATACCCCAGGGGGTATAAACCACAAGCGAGATAGCGTGATCTGTTCTCCGCCCGGGCAGCACAAAAATAGGCCTGGCGAGACCGGCGATGCAGTGCCCTCAATCCAACAACCTTGCTGGTCCGGTGAGTGCAGGCAGCGAGAACTCACAACGCGACAACGACCGATGGTGGAGATGGGGGGAATTGAACCCCCGTCCACTGCTGTAATTCCATGCCTTCTACGGGTGTAGCTTGTGCAGACGTTCTACTCGGCTCTGACCTTTGCCACAAGCACCTAGGTCAACAAGCCCAGCCAGAGTGCAAGTCCCACGTAGCCCTCAGGCGTAACTACGCAGCAATCTCTCTAAATTGCGCCAGGATCCGGGTAGAGAGCATTCCCGATCTGACGGACTTCTTTAGTGCGCTCGCTTAGGCAGCGAGGGCGAAGTCAGTGCGCTTTGAATTGGCACTTATAGTTTGCAGTCATCGTTAACGAGATAAGGCTGCATTCTCGACCCGCTTCTCATCGTTTTGCAGGCAATGTCGAAACCGATCATCCCCCTGTGAAGGTCGTTGTCGCGCTGTGGAGTTATCAAATCTGCTTAAAGAACAGGCAGCCCTCAATCATAGTTCAGATCCGGGCTACTAGCCAGCCCCGGATCACGTACACGCTGCCAGCGAACTTGGGCTTTCATACAGCGACGCCACAGTAGATTCGAAGGATGAGCGAAACAACTGAAGCACTGCCCACCAAGATCACGATGTACGGTGCAGATTGGTGCCGCGACTGCCGTCGCTCCGAAGCACTCCTCGACTCGATCAACATCGAGTGGACCAAAGTAGACGTCGAGAAAGATCCCACCGCAGCCGACCGTGCACACGCCATCAGCGGACGCCTCAACATCCCTGTTGTGCACTTCACCGACGGAACATTCCAGGTGGAGCCCAGCGACAAAGAGCTCACAGCAAAGATTAAAGAACTCGGCGCAATCTAAGGACACTCCCTCGCCACTAAGTGTGGTCCAGCGCGAGCCAAAACAGGGGCGTGCGCGAGCTGGGCTCGGCTACTCCCCCATGTTCTTGCGCGCGGCTATCGCACGATCCGACTCACGTTTGTCTTGGCGCTCACGCAGGGTCTGACGCTTGTCATACTCACGCTTACCCTTAGCGACCGCGAGCTCAACCTTGGCTCGACCATCCAAGAAATAGATCGACAGTGGAACGAGCGTGTACCCGCCCTGTTTGATCTTGTTGTGAATCTTCAAGATTTGCTCTTTATGCAGCAGCATCTTGCGCTTACGACGCGGAGGGTGGTTGTTCCACGAACCCTGAAAGAACTCAGGAATGTGCACGGCATCTAACCAAGCTTCTGCATGGTCGTCGATGTAGCCGTAGCCATCGATCAAACTCGCACGGCCCAACCGCAGAGATTTGACCTCAGTGCCCGACAGCACAAGACCAGCCTCAAAGGTGTCTTCGATGCTGTAGTCATGGCGCGCCTTACGGTTGCTTGCAACAACCTTCCGGTCACCTTCCTTGGGCATGATTCACTTCTCTCTCAAATACGGTTGATGCAGCAATGCTACGGCGGATGCCGACAGTGCAGCAGACCAGTTTAGCGCGAGAGGGGCGCGCGGCCTACACCTTCAAATATCGGCTAATCGCGACACCTGCAGAAATCGCGGCGAGACCCGCACCCGACACGATCAGGATAGGTACAACGAGCAGTGCGTCATCCATTCCCAGCAGGCTGGTGTTGAGCGGCAAAGTCGATGCCAAATAGCCCCGCACGAAGAACTGAACAATCGCAACAATCGCTCCCCCGGCCAACACAGAACCAATGAGGGAAGCAAACACTCCCTCGAGGATGAACGGCGTTTGAATAAATCGGTTCGACGCACCGACCAGTCGCATGATGCCCAGCTCTCGACGACGGGAGAAAGCGCTAAGACGGATGGTCGTGGCAATGAGCAAGACTGCGGCCACCAACATGAGCCCCGCAACCCCAATGGCCGTGAAACTTGCGGCGTTCAAGATCGAAAAGATCGGTTCAAGATAGGCACGCTGATCTTGCACACTCTCCACGCCCGCTAGCCCAGACAGGCTCTCGATCAGAACGTCAGCCTGCTCCGGATCGACAAGGTTAACCCGGAAGCTCTCGTTCAACGTCTCTGGAGTGATGATGCCAGCGAAGGTGGTGTCGGCGAACTGCTCGGTGAAGTTCGCGTACGCCTGCGCGTGAGTCTCGAACTGAACCCCATTGATGTACGGCGCGAGCGTTGCCGAATCCAGTTGTTGCTGAACCGCATCAATCTGGTCTTCAGTCGCTTCTGCGAGAGTGCAATTGCCCGTCGTGTCGATATCGGTACACATGTAGACCGCTACCTGCGCACGGTCATACCAGTACCCCTTCATTTGCCCAATCTGCATCTGTAGCAAAATCGAGGCCCCCACGAAAGTGAGCGAAATGAACGTCACCAGAACGACAGAGACCACCATCGAGAGGTTGCGGCGCAGCCCACTTCCCACCTCGCCAAGAATCAACCCGAGCCTCATGCGTCGAGCCCCTCGCCGCGTGAAGGCTGCGCAGCACCGGTCGGCACTGGGCCACCGGGTCTGCTGGCGGCCGGATGCGGGATCCGCTCCTGAGTCGGAACCGTCTGCGTTTGGTAGCCACCCTGACGCTCATCGCGCACAATCTGGCCACCAATGAGCTCAATGACGCGACGCTTCATCTGATCCACAATTCCCGCATCGTGGGTAGCCATAAGAACCGTGGTGCCGCCCAGGTTGATCCGTTCGAGCAAAGTCATAATGCCCGCAGAGGTGGCAGGGTCAAGGTTTCCTGTTGGCTCATCCGCAAGCATGATCGCTGGTTTGTTCACCACGGCACGCGCAATAGCTACGCGCTGCTGCTCACCACCGGAAAGTTCATGGGGAAAACGACTCGACTTGCCGGCAAGGCCCACCATCTTGAGAGCATCCGGAACCGCCTCCTGGATGTACCCACGGCTCTTGCCAATCACCTGCAGGCTGAACGCCACATTGTCGAAGACAGTCTTATTCGGCAGCAGACGGAAGTCCTGAAAAACCACGCCGAGATTGCGGCGGAAATACGGTACCTTGCGGCTCGACAGAGTGTTCAGGTGCTGACCCAGCACGTAAATCGACCCCTTAGTCGGGTTCTCCTCTTTAAGGATCAACCGCAAAAAGCTTGACTTTCCCGAACCAGAAGCGCCCACCAGGAAGACGAACTCGCCCTTAAGGATCTCAAGATCAACCGAGTTCAGTGCCGGTCTAGTGGTGCCCGGATAAGACTTCGAAACAGCATCAAAACGAATCATTTGAAGTCAGCCTAAGTACGCACGCTTCGGAACGTGGCAACGACGCACCGCGCGTCGAGACTCACAGGGTGGCCAAGTCAGATCACACGGCTGCGCCATCGGCGCCGCTGGATCAGCGCTGCCGGGTCACTCGATGGTGCGCTTGCGCCACTTAATGCCGGCCGAGATGAAACCGTCAAGGTCACCGTCGAACACGTTCGAGGGATTGTTTACCTCAAATTCGGTGCGCAAGTCTTTCACCATTTGGTAGGGAGCCAACACGTAGCTGCGCATTTGGTCACCCCAACTCGCGGTGATCACGCCCGCGATCTCCTTCTTCGTTGCTGCTTCCTGCTCGCGCTGCAACAACAATAAGCGAGATTGAAGCACGCGCATCGCAGCAGCACGGTTCTGGATCTGGCTCTTCTCGTTCTGACAGCTCACCACGATGCCTGTCGGCAAGTGAGTAATGCGAACGGCCGAGTCGGTAGTGTTCACCGACTGACCACCGGGACCGGAAGAGCGGAAGACATCGACCCGGATGTCGTTTTCGGGAACTTCGACAACATCCGTCGTCTCAATGAGAGGAACAACTTCGACCGCCGCGAAACTGGTCTGGCGTTTGCCTGCAGAGTTGAAGGGGCTCATGCGCACCAAACGGTGGGTGCCAGCTTCAACGCTGAGAGTCCCGAACGCGAAGGGTGCATCGACCTCGAAAGTCGCCGACTTGATACCCGCCTCCTCGGCGTAGCTCGTGTCAAGAACCCGAGTTGGGTAGGAGTGCTGTTCCGCGTAGCGGAGGTACATGCGCAAGAGCATTTCGGCAAAATCGGCGGCATCCACGCCACCCGCTCCGGCGCGGATGGTGATGACGGCGGGTCTTTGATCAAACTCACCATTGAGGAGGGTCTGAACCTCGAGGTCGCCCAACATCTTGGTGATCCGGGCGAGCTCGGTTCGAGCCTCCGCTGCCGCCTGGGCGTCACTCTCTTCGTTCGCCAACTGAACCATAATTTCAAGGTCATCGAGCCTGTGCGAAATTGAAGTGATCTTGGCGAGCTCTGCCTGACGATGGCTGAGGTCGCTTGTGACCTTTTGAGCCTTATCGGTGTCGTCCCACAGATCAGGGGCGCCCGCCAGTTCGCTCAGCTCGGCAATCTCGGCGGTGAGTCGATCGGTGTCGACCACCTGTCGAATGTCGGCAAAAGTGGAGCGCAGGGCTGCGATGTCGTCAGAAAAGTCCAGTTCATCCATGTCATCCACCAGACTACCCGCGAAGCTCAGACCGCACTGTTGGGTGTGCGCATTCTGCGGGCCTGCGTTGCCGTAGATGCGTGCGGTCACGACATACGATGGACGACGATGAGCACAACAGAACACTCCTTTAGCTGGCGCTCGATCGGGCTGCCCGTTCTCTTGCCGACGCTGCTGTTCTCCATTGGTGAAGGCGCGATTATCCCGTTGATTCCCATCGCGGCAGACAATCTTGGCGCAACACTGGCGATCGCTGGGCTCGTCGCGGCACTGCTGACCATCGGTGAACTTTTCGGCAACATTCCGAGTGGATGGCTTGTCTCCCGCATCGGCGAACGCCCAGCCATGATCGGCGCAAGTGCACTCTCGATCGTCGGAGTAGTGATCTGCATTCTCGCCCCGAACCCCGTTGCCCTCGGATTCGGTGTTCTGCTCATCGGTCTCGCGACTGCCGTCTTTGCGCTCGCCCGTCACGCCTTCCTCACAAGCTTTGTGCCCACCGCCTATCGCGCCCGAGCTCTCTCCACTCTGGGCGGAACCTTTCGACTCGGCACGTTCATCGGCCCGTTCATCTCGGCGGTCATCATCCACTTGACCGGTGCCGCGATTATGGCCTTCTGGATTCACGTTGTCGCGTGTGTGGCAGCCGCGCTCGTGCTGCTACTTCTGCCTGATCCCGCAACCACCTTCGGTGCTGTGCACACCTCGCGCGTAAACGATCGCACACTGCGGGACGGCGAAGCGCTCGTCTCTCAACAGTCTGACCGCCTTTTTGCGACGATTCGCCGCAACCGGGCGGTGCTTTCACGGCTCGGTCTTGGCGCCGCAACCATCGGCGCTATGCGCGCAAGCAGGCAAGTCATCTTGCCGCTATGGGCCGTCAGCATCAGTCTGGCAGATGCCAACACCGCCATCATCATTGGCATTGCGGGCGCCGTCGACTTTGCCCTGTTCTATACCGGAGGTCAGATCATGGACCGCTTCGGGAGGCTGTGGACAGCAGTGCCGTCCTTGGTCGGTCTCGGAATGGGCCACATCGTGCTCTCGCTGACCCACGATGTGAGCGCCAATATCGCCTGGTTTATCTTCGCGGCGATGTTCCTCGCGCTCGCAAACGGACTCGGCAGCGGCATCCTGATGACACTCGGCGCAGACCTTGCTCCCCCAAGCAATCCGGCACCATTCCTCGGCGCTTGGCGATTCACCGGCGGCGTAGGCCAAGCCGCATCGCCCCTGATGATTGCCGGGATCACCGCAGTGGCTTCGCTCTCACTCGCAGCAGGAGCTGTGGGTGTGCTCGGCCTCATCGGCGCCGGCGTTATGGTGCGATACGTGCCTCGCTACATTCAGAAACCGCAGAAATGATCCCCACGACCAACGTAATCGCGTTCGTGCTCGTCGCGCTGCCGATCATCCTGATCCCCGGGCCCAGTGTGCTATTTCTCATCGGCCGGTCGCTGTCACTAGGCAAGCTGGGTGGGATTATCAGTTCCCTTGGCAACGCCACCGGCGGTGTAGTGCTCGTGTTTGGTGTCGCGTTCGGTGTCGGAACCATCATCGCGCAATCCGTGATCGCATTCACCGTAGTGAAGTACTTGGGTGCCGCCTACCTCATCTACTTGGGCGTGCAGGCAATTCGCCAGCGCAATGCGCATGCCACAGCGGATGCTGGCGTGCCGAAAACGCGCTCACGGTGGCGGATCTTTGGCCAAGGCTTCATTGTCGGAATCACGAATCCCAAAGCGACCGTGTTTTTCGTTGCCGTCTTGCCACAATTCGTGAGTTTCGGCGCCGCGAGTGTGCAACTTCAGTTGCTGGCGCTGGGCATGATCTTCATGGCCATAGCAGTGGTCACAGATACTTCCTGGGCGTTGGCGGCAGGGTTTGCCCGCGATTGGTTCGCAAGCTCACCCCACCGCATCACCAACCTGTCAGCGGTCGGCGGCGTTGCCCTCATCGGGCTCGGCATTGGTTCTCTATTTATCCCTCACGCTAAGCAATAGCGGCGACCGCGTCCGCGATCGGCGTCGAACCATCCATGAACTCGATGGTGTGACCTATCGTGTTATCGCTGTCGATGACTTCGGCGAGAACCTGGGCCACATTGTCGCGGGATGCCTGCTCCGCGGTTGCTGCGTCACCAACATCGATCATCCCGGATGCTCGTTCGCTCGACAGTGGGCCCGGGCCCACGATTGTGTAGTGCAGCGGGCCTTTGCGGAGGTGGTCGTCGGCTGCGGCCTTTGATTCGGCGTAGGCGAAGAAATCGTTGTCTTCTGGTACACCATGGTCGAGGCTGGCTCCCTTGTAGGACAGCATGATGTAGCGGTCGACGCCTGCGTGAGCTGCGGCATCCATTGTGCGAATTGCAGCGTCGCGGTCGACGGCGTAGGTTCTCTCCATGCTTGCCCCACCGGCACCGGCAGCGAACACAATGGTGTCGTTCCCTGTGAAGATTTCGGATAGCTCTTCGGCGCTGAGCGCTTCGATATCCGCGAGGACAGGCATTGCGCCGGTGGCGCTGATGTCGGCTTCTTGGTCAGAGTTGCGAATCAGGGAGTGCACGTGGTGTCCCCTTCCACTGAGTAGCTCCGCGAGGCTCAGAGCAATCTTGCCGTGGCCGCCGACGATAACGATTCGTTTCATGGCTGTCTCCTTTTGCGTGGGTTGCGCACTTAGCTGACGTGCAGAGACCACGCTACGAACTGAAGCTCCCTGTTTGCTGCACGAATGTTTGCTGTATGCAGCTAGGGCGCGGACTGGGTGCGGGCGTGATCCCGGTTCGGGTCAGTTAGATTGCCACCCTTCTCTGCGCGGCCCAGCTAGGAGAATACGGATCGCGCCGTCGCTGTCACGTCGATACGGATACCCTCAGGCACCAGTAGCGACACGAACGGTGGTTTCCAATACGAGGAAAGAGACACGGTGGAGCTTGCCGCATCGGTAGTAGTGGCCTCTACTATCTGGAGGTCGATAAATCCATCGCCCTGACTCGCCGCGACATAGTCGGCGACAGATAAGGCGACTTTGACTGCAGTGAGCTGTGGCCGGTACCCACTGGTAGTCAATTCGACGTCATCGAGATCGTACGACTCGGCACCTACGAGGGCGGCGCCATCCGCGAGGGTAAAGAGACGTTTGCGTTCAAGGTAGAGCGAAGTAGCGGCCACCACCAAAAAGATGAGCACGAGTGAAAGGAACGCGTAGAAGATCGTGAGCAGGAGAGCGGACCCTTGCTCGTCGCAGAGAGCGAGGCTGCGGTCGCGCTGGTCGCTGGGTTCTCTCGGCGTGGTCGGATCAGTGGACGTTTTCTGCTTCATCGGGAACCCCTGAACTGTGACACCTGTTGGGTCACGGTGGCATCGAGAGGAATCTGCAGGGGGAAGTTTCCGGTGAGCACCGGAGGTGCAAGAGGCAAGTTGACGACCACGGCAACACTCACGGTGACGTACCCGCGACGGGTGAGACAGTTGGCCGGATCGGGAGTACAGGCGATCACTACGGAGGAATCCGAGGCATCTATGCCGTAGTTGTTGAGAGCGAACTCGATTGCCTGCCCGGCCGAGTCTTCTGCTTCGGCTACGGTTTCCGCCTGCACAAATACCCGGGCAGCTTGCCGCGCAGCGCCTTCGGCCGCCAAAGCACCACCTTGGATTACTGACATTGTGAGCACGAGATACACGAGCGGGATCAGCATGACCATGCCGACCGTGATGAATTCGAGGGACGATGATCCCTGCTGCTCCCGCAGTCGGCAACGAAGATGCGTGGCGATATTTTTCGCGGCCGAGGCGCTAGCGAACCTGCTCGATCGGCGCATGCGCAGACACCTCCAAACCGTCCTCGATTCCGATCAGCCCCAACAGTGGCAGGGGCGTGCGAACGGTGACGATGACCGAAGGATGCCCAAGATGGCTCGTCGCGCTCGCCGACACATCAGCGGCGTACCCCGGCGAAAGCGCGGTCGAGATGAGATCACGGGTGCGGGTGGCGCCATCGCTCAACGAGGTGTCAGCAAGGGAAGCGAAGCGGGCGCCTTCTGCCGCTGCGTCCAACACTGTGTTTCGGATGTGGAGTGCTAGCCCCAACTGGATGACGCTGAGTGTGAGGACCGTCAGTAGTGCAGAGACAAGCACGAACTCGACGACGGCGGAACCGGACTCGTCTGCGCGAAGTCGCACACCCATCGAGCGAGAACTCCGGTGAGCGAATTGCCGAAGGCCCAACGCAGACCGGTCAGCACGACGAGGCGTGCGCACTAGAAACCTGTGACGCGATCAATCGCCTGCTCAAAAACCGAGCTGAGTGCTGGTCCTGCGAGACCCCAGATAATGATCACGAGGCCCGCCGTCATCAACGTAATCAGCACCCAGCCCGGCACGTCTCCTCGCTCTGAGCTAAGCGTTCGGGTGCCTCGGGTAAGCCCGCTCTTCAGAGTCAATTGAGATGATTTCACTCTGCAATCATCGAGCGGTTCACAAACGTGCGTGCAGCTTTTCCACAGCCAGCGAGATCAGGTGCCCCGAGGCGCGGCATCCGCCCAGTAATGACTAATCCTTCGATGAGTCTCGCTTGCCCTTAGTCTCCTGCTCTGACTGCAACCTCTCCACCTCGTCTTCAACGATTGCGTCAGCCTGCGCAATATTGTCGGGCGAGGGCAATTTGGTGTCGGCAAGGATCGCGTCTTCTGTGCCCTGCGAGATTCCCCCGCCAGTTTGCGCGGCCTTCTTTCGTAGACGGTCAAGTGCGGCGCGAAGCGGGTGGACGGGTTCGCGAAGAAGTGGCTCCTCGACTTCGAGCCCATAAAAGTCACCGATCTGATCGACGAACTGAGCACGTCGCGCTCGGTCATAAGCGCGTCGCTCGCGGCTGAACGCCGTCACTGTGGCCGCGCACATCATGAGCATCACCACACTAAAAGGCAAGGCGGAGAGAATCGCTGCGGTTTGCAGCGTCTGCAGCCCGCCCGTCACCAGCAGTGCGATAGCCAAGAACGAGGCCAGTAGCGCGAAGAAGATGCGGATGCGCTTGGGGGGCTCTGCTGAGCCACCGGTGGCGATCATCGACATCACGAGCGCCCCCGAATCTGCGGAGGTGACAAAGAAGATACCGATCAGCAAGATGGCCCCGAACGTGAGAGCGGTGCCTGCCGGCAAATCGGCAAGCAGATCAAACAGAGCAGAATCAGCATCCACTGATCCGTCTGCGGCAATGAGGCCACCCTGGCCATAAAGCTCCCGGTAGATGGCGTTTCCGCCGAGCACACTGAACCAGAGGAACGTGAGAACCGTGGGGACAAGCATCACGCCGCCGACAAACTCGCGCACAGTACGGCCCTTGGAAACACGCGCAATGAACACACCGACGAACGGTGCCCACGACATCCACCAGCCCCAGTAGAAGGTGGTCCAGCTGGCCTGCCACTGCTCGCCCGCGTCGCCAGCATAGGCGCTGACAGTGAAGCTGAGACCGATGAAGTTCTGCAGGTAGTTACCCATCGACTGCACGAACTCGCGGAATAGGAACGCTGTCGGACCAACAATCAGCAGAAACACCAGGAGCACCGCAGCGAGCAAGAGGTTGGTTGTGGAGAGCCATTTCATGCCGCGGCCGATACCCGAAACGAGAGACAGGATGGTGAACGCAACGATAACGACGATTACCACAATCTGAGTGGTGAGGTTTGACTCGGCGACACCGTTCTTTTCGAGGCCAGCGGAGATCTGAAGAACGCCGAGGCCGAGCGATGTGGCAACACCGAAAACGGTACCGACGAGAGCTATGACGTCGATGAGGTTGCCCCAGCCGCCATGAACCCGCTTGCCGAGCAGCGGCTCGAGCGTCCAGCGGATGGAAATGGGTCGACCGCGACGATGGATTGCGTAGGCGAGTGCGAGCCCGACAACCACGTAAATAGCCCACGCGTGCACGCCCCAGTGCAGGAACGTTTGGCTCATCGCCTGCTGCGCAAGTTCAATCTCGTTACCCGTGACGCCTGGGCGAGGGTTCGCAAAGTGACTGAGCGGCTCGGCAACCCCGTAGAAGACGAGGCCGATGCCCATGCCGGCAGCGAAAAGGAAGGAGATCCACGAGATCATCGAGAACTCGGGCTTGTCATCATCCTTGCCTAGCTTGATGTCACCGAAACGGCTGAAACCAAGCCACAGCGCGAACGCGACAAAGAACGCAGCAATCAACACGTAGTACCAACTGAACGAGTTGACGACGCTTGACTGCAGAGTGTCGAACACAGTATTGGCCATCGTTGGCGCGATCATCGAGAACGCCGTAATCGCAATGACCAGACCGGCGGCTGGCCAGAACACCCAGGGTGCCAATAAGCGTGTTGCTTTAGGTCTCTCCGGCGCTCCGGGTTCTGAAGGGAGGGTCGATTCTGCGGTCATTGCGTCTCCGATCGCCTGAGTACGACGCTCTTTAGAGTACGACCGTTCGGTGCAGACAGGAAGCTTTATGCCCAACCTCTGCACGGTGGACTGGGTTTTCGGTGCGGATAGGCTCAACCGAGCAGTTCTCTGCCACCTACTTCTCTGACTCGAAGCGGTATCCCAGTTGCCAGCGAGCACTATCGATGGTGTCAAGGATGGCGATCGTCTCAGCCAGCGAGTGGATAGGCGACTCAGTCAAGCTTTGGTCGACGTAACCAGCGAGTGCTGTGGCCTGATAGCTGAGCCCGCGATGGCCGACAATGCCAGACTCGTCGGCCCAGTGAATCGACTCTCCGTCGAAACTTGGCTTCGAGAGGGTGAAACCGCTGGGAGTGAAAAATGGCCCGCCAATCTGGAGCAGTGCATTCTCACCGGCGATCGATGCCGTAGTGGGTGTGCGAACGCGCAGGCTCGTGTTGAGCTGCGCCTGGGCTCCACTGGCATAGCTGCACGTCAGTAGCGATTGAGCGTCAACGCCGGTGTCGATGAGCGAGCCAACATTGTGGATGGCCGTGGGTGTGCCCAGAATTTGTGAGGCAAACGCGATGGGGTAGATGCCGAGATCAAGCAGGGCACCTCCCCCGCTGTCGAGTGCACGCACGCGGTGACCGACGGGCATATTTTGACCGTGGTCGGCAGTGACGAGCTTGATGTCGCCAAGAACACCGTCGGCAAGTAGCTGGGCTATCACGGAGGTTTGCGGAAGGTAGCGTGTCCACATTGCTTCCATTGCGAAAGTACCCGCAGCACGTGCGGCAGCGACGATCTCACGGGCTTCGGCACCGTTCATGGCGAAGGGCTTCTCTACGAGGATGTGTTTGCCTGCGGCGACAGCCTGCAGTGCGAGGTCGCGGTGAACGTGTTGCTGGGCGGCGATGTAGACGACGTCGATGTCGGGGCTAGCAAGGAGTTCGGCATAGTCGCTGTAAGCGTCGGCGATGCCCCACGTTCTGGCGAAGTTTTGGGCGCGGTCAAGGCTGCGGGATGCCACGGCGACGAGTTTTTGGTTTGTGTGGGCTTGCACTGCTTCGGCGAAGGTCGCGGCGATTCCTCCCGGAGCGAGAATGCCCCAGCGCAGTGCCGGCACGGAATCCGCGGCGGGAACGATCGGGGCCGGGAACGTGGTGGGAAACAAAGGAATCCTTGTCGTTGTGCGTGCTACCTGCGACGCCGCAGGCCTCGACCAGTCTAGGACCGGAGCCGCACTCTAGAACCCGACCTGCAGTACGAAGATTCCGGGGAAGATCGCGAAAGCGATCGTGATCGGCAAGATAAGGAACACCAGCGGGAAGAGCATCGCCACTTCTTTTTTGCCTGCGAGTTCGAGCAGTTCGCGCTTGGACTCTTCACGAGCATCCTGAGCCTGGGCCTGCAACACCTCCGACAGCGGTGAGCCCCGGTCGAGTGCGCCCAAGATTTGATCAACACAGCGCGCAAAGGGCGGCAGCTCGAGCTCGCGCGACAGCACGCCGAGGGTTTCTCCGAACGGGAGCCCCGTGTTTACGGCTGCGACTACGCGAGCGAGTTCTCGAGAAAGCTCGCCGCCACTGACCTGTGAAATCCGGCGCACCGCATCCAAGATTCCTTCGCCGGCAGACAGGCTCAGGGCCAAGAACTCGAGCACGACGGGAAGCTCTGCCGTGAGTCGTCGGATTCGGCCCTTTGCCGAGCGCTGCAAAAGGTAGTCGCGGGCCGTAATGCCCAGCACGCCGCCGACTATCGCGAGCACCAGCTGTGCAATGAGGGGAACCTGTTGCGCGTTCGCGATTGTGACGTCGAACACAACCCCGAGCATCGCGCCCCCCAGCATCGCGAGCAGTTGCTGCGAGCGATACGCTTCAACACCCATCTCAGACCCAGCCTGGCGCAACCGACGTGCAATCTGGTCTCCGCCACCAGCAACCGACGCCAAGGTGCTGCGCAACCATTGTGCGGCCGGCACGAACAGCACCCCGAGCACAGGAAGCGGCCCGACCGAACGCGGTGCAACATGCTCGCGGGCTCCCGCCGAAACGTCGATCACGTAGGGTGCAACACGGTTGGCAAGAGTGGGCCGACTCAGCCGTGGAATGAGACTAAGAATCGACCACAACCCCAGCCCACCGGCAATTCCCGCAACGACTGCCCACGCAAGAGAGTCGCTCATGCAAACCACCTCGGCTGCTCAGGAAAGCGGCCAATACCCGCCATGATCCGATACGCAATAACGGAAAGCGCAAGGCCGGCAACGATGAGCGCGATACCGCCGGTTGAGTTGTACGCAAGTGCTGCCTCAGGCCGTGTAGTGAGCAAGAACAGCACCACCCACGGAGCCGCCAAACCCAGGCGAGCCGCGTTCATGACCCACGACTGGCGAGCCTCGATTTCTGAACGAATCGCCGCCTCTTGGCGGAGGTAGATGCTGAGGCTGCGCAGGATGTTTGTGAGTTCACTGCCGCCGACCTCCCTCGACATCCGCAGAGTTTCAAGGATGCGGTCGGCGACGGGATCGGCTAGCGCTACCTTCAGTTCGTCTACCGAAATCGAGAAGTTGCCCGTCGCGCGATACCGCTGGGAAAAGGCCACAAACGCACTGCGGGTTACTGCGGGACCAGTATGAGCGAGAGTCATGAGGCTGTCGGGAAGGGCGAGCCCCGAGCGCACGGCCGACACCAGCTGGTCAACCACGTCTGGCCACACAACCCGGGTCGCGCGACGGCGCACTCGCGCACGCCAGCTGATCGCGAGCATCGGAGCCAGGAGCGCGGTCGCCGCCGCACACACCACGACCGCAAGAACCGAAGTAAGAACGAAGGTGAGTGCCCCGACAGCGATAGCGAGAACGAGTGCGACCAACACGACAACCATGGGACTTGTTGTCGGCAACCCCGCCTGCACGAGTCGTTCCCGCAGCCGCAGAGACCAGGCAGATCGACCTCGCACGCGTCGTTCGCGTCGTTCCGGCCACAGGAATGTCGCAGCGATCAGCACTGTTCCCACCGCGAGCGCGATGCCCAACAGAAGACTCATGCGACAGCCGTCAACAGCAGCGAAACCGGGTCGACTCCGGCAGCACGGAACTTGGAGAGTCGCGCAGGAACGACGCCGGTCTGGATGAGGGTGCCCTGCACTGTTCGGAAAAGAGCCGAACTCTCGACAGCCCCATCACTGACCTCCCCGCTGAGTGACGCGATCTCGACGACCCGCCTCGTGCCGTTAGCCGTCAGCTCACAGTGCACGACAACATCCACTGAACTCGCAACTGTGGGCACCACAAAGGCTGAATCGATATTGCGGCCGGCGAGCAGGGGCAGGGTGCAGAGCTTCACCAGCGCTTCGCGTGCACTGTTGGCGTGGATGCTCGACATCCCGGGAAGTCCACTGTTAAGGGCGATCAGCAGGTCGAGCGATTCGGCGTCGCGCACTTCGCCGACCACGAGCCTGTCGGGGCGCATCCGCAGTGCCTCCTTAATCAGTCTGCGCAAGCTGATCTCGCCCGTGCCCTCAAGGCTGGGTTGGCGACACTGCATGCCGACGCTGTCGTGGCTGGGTACACTCAGCTCGAACGTCTCCTCAACGGTGACCACCCGCTCATTGGGTCTGCCCGCAGCGAGCAAGGCGTTGAGCATCGTGGTTTTGCCACTTTGGGTTGCGCCAGACACCACAATGTTCTGGCCAGACAGCACACACAATCGTAAGTAGTCGGCGGCATGCTGGGTGAGGCTGCCGAGTTCGACGAGACGATCGAGGTCGCGAATGCGCTGACTGAATTTGCGAACGTTCACCGCCCAGTGCTTGCGGGTGACATCCGGAATCACCACATGCAGTCGCGAACCATCGGGCAAGGAGGCATCAACGAATGGAGAGCTCAGATCTACGCGACGACCGGAAGTTTGCAGCATCCGCTCCACCAGATCACGCACTTGGGAATCAGTGAGGCGGATGCCCGTGAACTCAGGCACACCGTTGCGGGCAACAAAAACGTGCTCGGGTCCGTTGATCCAGAGTTCCTCAACGGTGTCATCGTCAAAGAACGGTTGGAGCGGACCGTACCCGGTCAGCGCGGCAACCACCTCGCGGGCTGCTTGCGCTTCATCTGCGAGCAGCGGCACCGAACCACCGAGCGCCCGCTCGCTATAGCGCCGCACCTCATCCCGAACATAGCGAGACGCAAGTTCGCTGTCTCGCGAAAGGTCGACGCCATCGCGGCGAACCCGCTGGCGAACCTGATCAGCAATGGTCACCACGGCGTTAGACATGCTCACATTGTGGTGAGTGGGCGCCCAACCGTTCGCCCGTTGTCCACAGGATCCGTTGTCGGGGGCGGCTCGCCAGACCCCCTAGTGCTGGTATGATGGTTTTATCAAGTCACCAAGTGAGTGGTTAGGAGCACCGCAATGGTCGTTCTCGATGAGCGCAGGCCGCTCTATGAGATCAAGGCGAATCTCTTCAAAGGGCTCGCGCATCCGCACCGCATCCGCGTGCTCGAAATTTTGTCGAGCAATGACGAAGCATCGGTGTCAGACATGCTCGCCGAAACAGGACTTGAAGCATCCCACCTCTCGCAGCACCTCTCAGTACTGCGGCGCTATGGGCTCGTCGTCTCCGAACGGCGTGCGAGCGTCGTGTACTACCGACTCGCACTCCCGCAGATTGCCGAACTGCTGCGCGTTGCCCGCGTACTTCTCGGCGAGATTCTCACCGAGCAGCACGCCCAACTGGCGTCAGTCGAGTCCCTGCCCGTGATCCCCGACGCCCGATGAACGCGTCAAAGAAGTCACTGAAGTCGCTGCGGTCACTGAGGTCGCTGCTTCCCAGTCGGCAGGACTACCGCGGACTTCGCACAAGTTGGCGCGGCGATGTGCTGGCCGGCATCACCGTCGGCATCGTCGCGCTGCCGCTCGCCCTCGCCTTCGGAGTCAGTTCCGGCACGGGTGCCGAAGCAGGCCTGATCACCGCCATCGTCGCCGGAATCGTCGCCGCCGTCTTCGGCGGATCCAACGTGCAAGTCTCGGGCCCCACCGGCGCCATGGTCGTGGTTCTTGCCCCCATCGTTGCCAGTCAAGGCATCGAAGCTGTCGCGATTGTTACCGTGCTCGCGGGCATCATCGTCGTCATCGCCGGCGTGCTGAGACTCGGCCGCACCGTCAGCTACATCCCCTGGCCTGTCATCGAAGGCTTCACCGTTGGCATTGGCATCATCATTTTCCTGCAGCAACTGCCCTCCGCTCTGGGAACCGAAGGCACCGAGCACCCCACCAACGCAATATTCGCCGCGGGCGCCTTTATCACCGCCGCGCAGTGGCCTGCTGCCCTGCTGCCACTCGGGGTCGTCGCCGCCGTAATCGCCATCATGTTGCTGCTCTCGCGCATCAGCGGACGCCTCCCCGCCTCTTTCATCGCCATCGCGATCGCGACGATTGTCGCGCAAGCACTCTCGCTGCCACTGGCGACGATCGGTGAACTTCCCGCCTCGTTGCCCGCACCCACCGTGCCCTCGTTCAGCTTTGACCTCACAACCCTGATCGGTCCAGCCTTCGCCGTCGCCGCGCTCGCGTCAATCGAATCGCTCCTCTCCGCCCGGGTCGCCTCCAGCATGTCTGACACCGGGCCCTACAACGCCGATCGCGAACTCGTGGGTCAGGGCCTGGCATCCATTGCGTCCAGCTTCTTTGGGGGGATGCCGGCCACCGGTGCCATTGCCCGCACCGCCGTGAATGTGCGCTCTGGCGGTCGAACGCGCCTCTCAGCGGTCGTGCACGCTCTCGCGCTGCTCATCGTCGTCTATCTCGCCGCGCAAGTCGTCGCGGTCATCCCGTTGGCTGCACTCTCGGGCGTTCTGATGGCCACCGCCGCCCGCATGGTGTCCCCCACCCTGATCAAGCAAATGCTGCGCACCGGACGATCCGAAGCCGCCGTGTTTGTCATCACCGGGGTGATCACGGTCAGCTTTGACCTCATCATCGCTGTTGGCATCGGCATCGCCGCCGCCGCGTTCTTCGCCCTCCGAGCTCTCAGCAAGGCCAGCGGCGTTCACCGTGAAGAACTACCCGGCTCCCCCGAACCCGGCGACGAACGCATCGCTCTGTTCCGCATCGACGGCTCACTATTCTTTGGTGCAGCAGAACGACTCATCGACCGCATCAACGACCACGAGGGCATCGAAGTGGTGATCGTGCGCCTCTCACAACTACACCTCATAGACGCCACCGGTGCTCACACCCTCACCGAACTCATCACCGCCCTCGAGAAACGCGGCGTAACCGTCATCATCAAGGGCATCCGCCCCGAACATCTGGATGTGCTGAAACGGCTAGGAGTGATCAGCTCGCTTCGACATCCCAACCATCTGTTTGCCGAACTCGAGCCCGCGATCGAACACGCCCGCTCGCACATTCGGCGGTCGACGCTCGCGGACGAGGCAGCAACGGACTGAATCAGTCGGCGGCACGCTGCCTGAGCGTCTCCTGACTCAGTATCGCCCACGTCAATTAAGCGGGGGCGTCACCTTCGTTTTCGCGACTTCAGAAACCCACAGCCCGCTGTCTTTCACAATGCGTTCTTGGGTGTCGTAGTCGACGCGCACAATGCCGAAGCGCTTCGAATATCCAAAGCCCCACTCAAAGTTGTCGAGCAGCGACCACACAAGGTAGCCACGCAGATCGACTCCCCGCTCGATAGCACGGTGTGCTGCGGTGAAGTGCCGGTTGAGATAGTCAACCCGCTCCGGATCGTGCACCCGACCATCCGTCACGTCGTCTTCGAACGCAGCACCATTTTCGGTGATCATTAGCGGCAGTTCGGGGAAGCGTTCGTGCAGGTCGACCAGCAACTCTTCGAGACCGTCGGGTGCGATGTTCCAGTCCATCGCCGTGTAAGGGCCGGGCTGCTCGAGGAACTCGACGTCACGGCTGCCGGGCCACGGTGATCCGCCCATGTCTTTGTGCCCATCGTTGTTTTTGCGCACCGTTAGGCCATCCCACATTTTCACTGTGACCGTGGAGTAGTAGTTGACCCCCAGGAAGTCGAGGGGCTGGTGGATGCTCGCCAGATCGTCCTCGCGAACGAATGACCAATCCGTCACATCACTCGTGTCAGCGATGAGGTCATCGTCGTAGCGACCCAATAGCATCGGGCTTGTGAAGGCACGATTGGCGAGTGCGTCAATTCGGCGCTTCGCTTCAGCGTCATCACCCCGAATGACGTGGAAATTGAGTGTGGCCGACACTTCAGGGTCATTGCTCGCCGCCTCCCGCAGTCGCGGAACCGCCAAGCCGTGCGCCAGATTGAGGTGGTGCACAGCGGCGAGCGCATCGGCACCGTCGGTGCGGCCAGGAGCATGCGCGCCCGAACCGTAGCCGAGATACGCCGAACACCAGGGTTCGTTGAGGGTCGTCCACGTGTGTACGCGGTCGCCAAGCGCAGTGGCAGCAAGTTCGGCGTAGTCTGCGAACCGCAGCGCAGTGTCGCGCACAGGCCAACCACCCGCATCCTCAAGCTCTTGAGGCAAATCCCAGTGATACAGGGTGGCGATGGGGCGGATGCCGCGGCTCAACAAACCGTCAACGAGGCGCGAGTAGAACGACACCCCCTCCGGGTTTACCTCACCTTGGCCACCGGGCTGAAGGCGCGGCCAAGAAATCGAGAAGCGGTAGGCATCGAGGCCAAGCTGGGCCATGAGATCGAGGTCAGACTCGAAGCGGTAATAATGATCGTCAGCGACATCGCCGGTGTCACCATTCCAGGTTTTGCCCGGGGTGTGACTGAAGGTGTCCCAAATCGACTCGCTGCGGCCACCATCACGCGCGGCACCCTCCACCTGATAGGCGGCCGTCGCCGAGCCCACAATGAAGTTGGGCGCAAAAACGAGGCCACTGTCGCGGTAGTCAGAACTCATGAAGCAACCCTAAAGCTTCTGACTCGTCACCCGACCACAAGACGACTATTCAGCCGATTCGCGAGCGCTCAGCAGCTGACGGAGTAACGCTTCAAGTTCACCGCGTTGCGCGAGCCCGAGCGATGCGAGCAGTCTTTCTTCGTTCTCGACGTGAGCGAGCAGCGCGCGATTCACTACCTCGAGGCCCGCGTCGGTGAGCGCGACTCTCACGGTTCGACGATTCTCGGGATCGACCTCGCGCGAGATGAGTTCTTTGGCGACCAGACGGTCAAGCCGGTTGGTGATGGCGCCCGAAGTAACCATTGAGCTGCTGGCTAAGGCACCAGCGGTGAGTCCCCGCGCGCCGGCATCCGACCTCAGTAGTGTCGCGAGGATATCGAACTCCCCCGCCTGCAGGCCGTGCCCTTCGAAGACATCGAGCTGGGCTCGCTCGAGCAGTCGGGTTACTCGCGAGAGTCTCCCGAGGATGCCCATCGCCGAGACATCGAGTTCGGGGCGCACGGCACCCCACTGGGCCATGATGCGGTCGACACTGTCAGTCATGACACCTCTCAACGGTCAATTGTTTGACGTTTACCGTACAACACTCTAGATTGTTTAACATTAAACTATTTAACATTGTACATTGAGGGAAAATGAGACAACTCCGCGACACGCTGCTCACCGGACTGGCACCGCTGACCTGGGGCACAACCTACATTGTGACTACCGAACTACTGCCTGCCGGGCATCCGCTGTTCGCGTCGCTTGTTCGCGCACTCCCCGCCGGCCTTATCGCTCTCGCCATCGCCCGACAGCTGCCGAGCGGGGCATGCTGGTGGAAGTCCGCAGTCCTCGGCGTGCTCAACATTGGCGCGTTCTTTCCACTGCTCTTCATCGCCGCCTACCACCTCGCCGGAACCTCTTCGATGGCTCTCGGCGTAGTGCTCGCCAAGCGCTGGGGAAAACCGCCTCAGGTTTCCGCTGTAGGATATGCGGGCTGGCTTCTCACCGCTGGTGGACTGTTTTTGCTGCCGATCGCTCTCCTTGCTGAAGGCATTCCGTCTGCCATCGGCGGCCCAGCGCTACTCGGTTATGCGTGGCTCGGAATTGTGGGCGGCCTCGTTGCCTACACGCTGTGGTTTCGCGGCATCCGAATACTCCCGATTGGTTCAGTCGCCGTCTTGGGGTTGGTATCGCCGCTGGCAGCGGCAGCACTCGGAGCGATCGTTCTCGGGCAAACGTTCGGTGCGGTCCAGAGTGTCGGTTTCGTGCTCGCGATGACCGCAATCGTTGGGGGCCAAATCACCGCTGGACGCCGGAAAAATTGGTCCAAGAATCGCTAAGTGGTCCACAACCACCACACGTTTTGGGGGGACAGACAGAACGTTCTGCATAGTGTTTATACGGGCGATTATGACCGACACCCAAACGGGGGGCTATTACCCTGCAACGGGGGCTTGCATGCTTCAGTGAGATAGAAGCATAGGCACAACTCCTGGGGGGAGGTATCAGATGTCAGAACACGTGATCCTGTTCGCAGGGCCGATGGGCGCGGGTAAGACGACCGCCATCCGTGCCCTCAGCGAGATTGAAGTTGTCAGCACGGAGGCTGCGAACAGCGACCGCGCCGCAGCCGACAAGGCGACCACGACTGTTGCTCTCGACTATGGCGAGATCAGTGTTAATGATGCCGAAAAAGTTCGTCTCTATGGCATCCCCGGCCAACGACGTTTCGACTTCATGTGGTCGATCCTTGCCGAACGGGCTGAGGGCGTACTGCTCTTAGTGAACGCGGATGCCGAAAACCCTGTCGAGATCGCAATCGACTACGTCAAAGAGTTCTACGCCCTCTATGAGCGCGGCGGAATCGTCATCGGTCTCACTCGTGCCGATCTGGTTCCCGAGTCGCTGATCGAGGAATACGCGAATGCTCTGGCTGACGAAATGCCTGACGTTCTGATCCCCGTATTCACGGTGGATGCCCGCTCCAACGCCGACATGACCGTACTCCTTATGACCCTGGTTGCGAATGTTGAGCTTAAGCAGGCCGTCGCCGCCAACCCTGGGCTGACATCAGGGGGGGCACGATGACTATCGCAACCCACCTCAACAAGAAGTACATCTCCCGCGGAGAACTCGCTCTCAGCGGCCTCAAAGACCTTGCTCCCTCACTGAGCTACGCGACCATCCTCACCGAAGACGGCTTCAGCGTGGTCAGTGTTGACGGTAGCGAACTCGACAGCAATCGATTCGCGAGCATGGCCAGTTCGACTCAGGCCCTCGCCGATGCTGTTGCACGGGAGCTCAAACTCGGAGACAACGAGTTTGTGATCGTCGCGGCCGAACAGGGCCACGTCGTACAGGTACGAGTTGAAGGCCACCCACTAGTACTCGCTGCCCTCTTCACCGACAACGAGACAATCGGCAAATCACTTTCTGCCGCACGCCGAACCGCACGACGGCTCAACGTTTTTCTCTCCGCCCGCTAAGGTCCCACATTTTTACCCGCATCACCCGAAAAACCCGCATCACCCGAACGCCCGAATACCCGCATCACCCGAAAACCCGAAGCATCACCAGGAAATACGAACAGCGAACGACCAATTGCCTAACCCGCAGGCCGTCCTCTGAATCGAGGATTTTTACCCGCAAGCATCACCGCGGTGCACCCTCGGCACCGCACACCAATTCACGCAGGAGGCGTGAAGATGACTACCTACTCAACCAACATTCCCGCCGGCTGGTACCCCGACCCGCTTGGCCTGCCCCAACTACGATGGTGGGACAATCACACGTGGACCGATCAGATCTCTGGGGCGCGCGCTCCGCTTGTGCACCAACTCGTTGATTTTGCTGATCCTGCTGAGGAAGCGCGCTACGGCACGCTGAACGCTAGCGCCGAGCCCGAGACGCCGCCAACGAATGTACCCACTCCCCCCGAGACCGCTGTCGCCAGTTCGCTGCGCCAACTTGAAGCGCCGTTGCCCGAGGATGCGGTCGAATCTGCGCACCTGAGTGACCCTACGGCCGGATACCGCAGCAGCATCGACGACGACAGTGATCTCACTATTGCCGCCTCTGAATGGGCGCAGGTTGCCGAGGCCATCAAGATTGCGTCAAGCAACAAGCAGCCGACCGTGTTGGCCATCACCTCATCCAGTTTTCCCATGCTCATCATTGACGTGTTCGAGCGTTCCTACTGGTGGAAGGCTGAAATTACAGACTTCCCACCTAGTCCCGCGAGCATCTGCATCCGCAGCCATATTCGCGACGCCGTGATCATGCCAACCGGCGCAGGCCAAGACCTGAGTGCACTGTTGTGGATGATCGGCCTCAACGGCTACGCACACTCTCCTGCGCCCTGGCTCACCGACGGTGCGCGCTACCGTCTGCGCCGCTGGCCTAACATCACTAACCTGCCGCACGACGCCGACCAGCTGCGGATGACATCGATCCTGAGCCACGCACCGCTATCGGCGAAGGAACTCGCCGCAATCGCCGAAACCGAACCTCGTTCGGCACACGCTCTCGTTGCTGCGCTCAGTCTCATGAACATCTTGCGTGTGCTTCCGGGAGCTAGCGACGATGAGATCGGCGCACCGACACCCACACCAGCACCTCGTGGCTTTTTTGCGCGACTGCGTGGGCGTCACAGCAGGTAGCGGCCGTTGGCAGAGCCTCTGCGCCAACTAACCCGTGATCCGATTGACTTGACTTCTATCTCTATATAGCTAGATTAGGGGAATGGAACCCCTCTCTCGCGTAACCGCCGCCACTCTCGATGTGCTCGGAGCACTCACCGCAGCGCCTCAGCCGCTCTGGGGGTTGCGGGTTGTCAAGAGCACCAGGCGGCCAGCGGGAAGTGTCTACCCGATTCTCGAACGCCTCGAACGCCTCGGCTGGGTCACCTCAGAATGGGAAGATGATCCCGAGAGAACGGGCCCTCGCCGCCGACTCTACGAACTGACATCGGATGGCACTGCGGCAGCATCGACACTCCTCACAGCGCAGCGGTCCCCTACCGGTAACAACTCATCCGCTCATGCGTTTTCTGCCGTTCAGGCGTTCGAGGCCACCGCGTGAATCTCGCTCAGCGCGCGGTCGGGGCAATCGCCTGCACGATACCCACGGCAGCTCGCGCGCGTTACAGGGAAGAATGGCTCGCCGATCTTGATGGAGTCGACGAACTCAACATGTCTGAGGCATCGATCGTGTGGGGAGCCGCCGCTACCGCAGTCACGATTGACCGGGATGCCCCAGAAGTCAGCGGAATCACTCTGCACGCCGCGGCTGCTCGCCGTGCACGATGGGCAGTGGCTGCCTTCATCAGCGCCGGCATCCTCGGCACGGGCCTGGTCTTTTGGGGAGGTTACGGAGTTCAGAGCGCAACGACCAGTCTGGGCACGGCGCTCCTGGGCGCAGCGGGACTCACGGTGAAGCTCGCCGCCATCATCTTTGTGGTACTGGGACTGCTCGCTACAGTTCGTGCTCTCCTGACTCAGCGCGCCGGGTCGCGTCGATCCGACTCCGCCGCCATGTCCACGTCAGGTCTACGACCGTCGTCACTCGTGCTCTGGCTGATGATCGCCGCCGTGCTCACGATCGGAGCGCTCATGGTCATACCTTTCCTTGTGTTTGCCATGGCAGTGTTGGCAACTCCGGTGGTGCTGGTGATCGCTGCCGGAAGCAATCCCCCCGTACGAGATCGAGTTCTTGCGCGTATGGCTACTCGACTGGCCATCGGCCTCGGCACTGTCGCGGTTACGCTTGCAACGGTTGCCGTGGGCACCCTCCACATCGTGGTGTGGAACCCGATTGCCGCGATGCCTGGGCTCGACCTCGACGCAATCTATGGCCAGATGGCCGCAGCAGGCGAGTCCCCCTCAGCGATACTCATTTGGCTATGGGCAGCATTCTGGACATTCACCGCTGTCGCTTTCGGTGTCGCCTGCCTCGTTCCCCAGATCGGAGCCAGGATGTCGGCACGCACCCTAGCAACAGCCGGGTTGACCGTCGTTGGACTCACTCTCGCATTTCACTGGGTCGCCGGATTCAATATGGGAATGTCTCTTGCTGACACTTTTGCGATTTCCGGTGGAGACGCGGCCATTTCTGGCCCCGCGCTGTCGATCCTTGGCCAGTTATGCCTCGTGACGATCGTCTGGCTCGCACTACTTCCCCGACGCACGAACGCGGGCCGCCTGCCTGAGCAGACGACCCGCGTCGTGACACACTAACCGGCCCGTGGGGGCCGAGTCGCTTTAGCTGTGAACCGCTGCGAGGGTGCGACGGTCGTCGAGCAGCTGTGGCCAGAGCTTGCGGCGGTCGCGCACAACGAAACCACGCGCAATGAAACGGTCTTTGCCATCAAAGCGCGGGGTGTACATTGAGCGACCGTGCATGGCGCGCAGATTGTCGAGCATGAGCAGGTCACCCGGCTGCAAAACGTGGGCATCGCGGTGCTCGATGTAGGTTTCAACAACCTTGCCGAGCAGACGCTGCGCTTCAGCGGTGATGCCGTGCATGAGGTCCTGATCAACAAGAATGTACGGGTCATCTTCTGGACCGGTCAGGATCGGGAACGGACCACGGACGTCATCCGGGCGCGGAATGTACGGCTGGAACGACTCATCGATCGTGGTGGCCCATAGTGGCTGGCGCAGCTTGGCGACGTCTTCAGCAGACATGTGCTGCACGAGCTTGCGACCCGAGAACGCATACGTCTTGGCGTTCTCATCGCCACGAAGCGCGCCGAGAATGACGTAGTCAGGCTTGAATACCGAGAAGCACTGCTCGGTGTGAGCTTCAAGCTCAACCTTCGAACCCTGCGACTGCTGAGTCACGGCAAGCTTCGGGTTGGGGACCATGTCTTGGATGAGGTGGCCGTTTCCCTCAGCTTCGTAAGCAACCATGCTCCCGAGCAGGTGAGCCAGCATACCCATTTCCTTGGCGAACACGGTGCCGGCACCGAGACCGCTCTTGTTGTTGAGCGGGGTATCTGTGAGGTCTTCATCGACATACAGACCACGCACAACCATAATTCCGGCCTCAGAACCGACCTCAGCGAAATTCAGAACAGCGGCACGGACCTCTTCAGGCAAACTAAACGCTGCCGCGAGCGCCTGTCGACCGAAGTCATCCGGGTTTTCGTTGGGGTGAGCAGTAATGCGCTCAGCAGCAGTACGAATCGCTTCGGCCGTAGCCGAGTCGAGAGTGAAAAGGCTCGATTGGAGCTCGTGAACGGTAATGTCGCTCTCCTTGCTTCGTGCGACGCGCAAGCTGTGGCTCAATTGGCTCTGGGAAGGCGCGATCGCGGACATCGTCTCCATAGGGAAGACACTTCATAAATTACACCCTCTAGCCCCAAAAGTAAGGGCATCCGCAGCGAATCAAAGGGTGTGCACAGCAAAAACGAAGTGATGCCTTAAGTGCAACCTGTTGCCTGCTTCTCGCGCTAAGATTATTCGGCCAGCGGGAGTGGTGAAATTGGTATACACGCAGGATTTAGGTTCCTGTGCTTTCGAGCGTGCGGGTTCAAGTCCCGCCTTCCGCACAAAACGCAGCGCAGCGCAGATCGAGTACGTTAGCCCACGGGCGCGAATCGTCGCTCACGAGCACCGAGGGGTGGAATGTCGGTCGAAATCAACTCGAATCGCTCAGCTTCGGTCATTGCTGATGCGATTCGCGAGGAAATCCTTAACGACTCGTTCAGCCAGGGCTCACCACTGCGCGAGGTTAGCCTTGCTGCGCGCTTCGGTGTCTCTCGAAGAACTATCCGCGAAGCGCTGTTAGCACTTACCGCTGATGGTCTCGTAACTCATCGGCACAATCAGGGTGCGTCGGTACGAAAGTATGAACGCCAGGATGTTCGAGACCTTTACCGAGTTCGCCGTCTTCTTGAGTCGGAGGCTGCGCGTTGCGTCTCAACCGTAAGCTCAACGCTGCTCGAACGCATCGATGATGCCTGTAACGCCATGGAAACGGCTTCAGAACACGGGTTCACGTCGGTTGAACTCGCAAAGGCAGACGCCGCTTTCCATGGAACCGTGATCGCGCTTCTTGAGAGCCCCCGATTCAGCGAGTTCTATTCTTCGATCGCGCAACAAGTGGTGCGAGTGATCACTATTGCTCAGGAGACGGATGTCGCTCTTCAACGTGATGTCACAACTATCGTCGCTGAGCACCGCGCTATCCGCGATGCGCTCATGCACCGTGATGGCTGGGAAGCGCAACGTTTGATCACCGAACACATCGACCGCCACGAGCAGAACCTGATCGTCGGTCTCGACGCGCACTAGTCATCGTTCGCTATTGGCTCAACCATCGGTGGAGGGCGTATTTTGGGTGCCTCTAATTCAGTATTTCAGGGCCTAGAGTCAATTTGGTCTTCAATTTATGCAAAATCAGACGCTTAGTTTAATTTTTGGTGATCAATGCGGTACAGTCGTGGGCGGGCCACGGCCTGAACTTGACGCATTTCACTCAACGACGAGGAGAACCCAATGTCCATGAAGCCACGCCCCTCAACGCTGACCGCGGTCGCCGCGGTCGCCGCAGCAGCACTATTCCTCACCGGATGTTCAGCTACCGAAGTGGGGAGCCAAGACGTTCCGGCAAGTGACCGACCCACGGCAGCCCTGAACACCGACATTCAAGCGATGCTGCCAGAACGCATCATGGAGTCTGGCGTGATCACCGTCGGCACCGAGGCGTACTACCCGCCCTACGAGTCTTTCGCAGACGACGACGCCACCATCATCGGCCTTGACCCCGACCTCCTTCACGCGGTGGGCGATGTGCTCGGAGTGGAGATCAAGCTCGAGAATATGGCGTTTGATGGACTCCTGCCGGCCCTTGACGCAAAGCGCCTCGACATTGTGAGCGCTGCCTTGACGATCAACGCGGATCGGGTTGAGAAGTATGACTTCGTCACGTACTTCAACACACCTCAGGGCATCACTGTCCCCGCCGATAACCCCAAGGGGATCACAACACGAGACGATCTTTGCGGGCTCAACGTCGCAGTGCTCGACGCATCACATCAACTTTCGCTTCTCGAAGCTATGAATGACGACCTCTGCTCCGACAACCAGATGACGGTCACTGCATTTACCTCTGACGCGGATGCACTGCAGCAGCTCCAGTCGGGACGGGCCGATGCCAGCCTCTCTCAGTACCCTGTCGCGGCGTACAGCGCTGCGAACTTCGGCAATGGCAATATCTTCACTGCCATCAGCGATCCCTCGTTCGGGCCATCACTGCTCGGCGAAGTATTCCGCAAGGACGACACACAATTGCGCGATGCTGTGCAGGCTGCCATAAATGACCTCATTGACTCCGGGGTTTATGAAGAGGTTCTCGACGCGAACGACCTTGCCGTAGGCGCTATTACACAAGCAGAAATCAACGAGATCCCGTAGCCCGCGATGAGTACCCGCAACTCTCGGATAGAAGACCTAGAGAAAGCCGCGCACGGAACTGGCGCCATCCACTCTGTGCCCGTACGCCATCCTGGTCAGGCAATCGCTGGCGCCTTACTGGTTCTCGCCCTCGGAGCATTGATCTGGTCTATCGTCACGAACGACAACATCAGGTGGGCGATCGTTTTCGAGAATCTTACCGGTGAAACCATTCTGCGCGGCCTCGGCACGACACTGCTGCTTACCGCAATTGCGATGCTGATCGGTCTCACCCTTGGTGTGCTACTTGCCATTGCACGACTGTCTAAGAACCGAGTAATGCAAGCGGTGTCGGCAGGGTACATCTGGTTGTTCCGCGGAACACCATTGCTTGTGCAGCTCTTACTGTGGTTCAACCTGGCACTGTTCTTTCCACGAATCGGCATCGCGGATTTCTCAATCGATACCAACGTGATCATCACTGCCTTTGGCGCAGCGATTCTTGGACTAGGCCTCAACGAGGGTGCCTATATGGCCGAGATCGTGCGGGGCGGCATCCAATCAGTGAACAAGGGTCAGATCGAAGCTGCTGCAGCGCTGGGCATGCGGCAGCGTCACGTGACGTGGCGCATCGTACTTCCGCAAGCCATGCGCGTCATCATTCCCCCCATCGGAAACAACCTCATCACCATGCTGAAAATGACCTCGCTGGTCAGCGTCATCGCCGTGCCTGATCTCCTGAATCGAGCACAAGCGATTAGCGCGAAGAACTTCTACGTGTTCGAGATGCTGATCGTGGCAACAATTTGGTACTTGGTGATGACAACAATTTTCACCATTCTCCAGATGCAACTTGAGAAGCGCTTCGACCGAGGCTTCAGCACTAGCAGCCCAAGGGTGGGAAAGCGACTAGCAAAAAATCTGCGCCCCGGCCGCGTATCTAATACCGAGCTATTGCAAACGGTGCAGGAAAAGAGCAAAGAATGAGCAATGAGTTTTCGCCTCAAACGAACTCCGACGTGCCGATGGTGGTCGCAAAGAACATCCATAAGTCTTTCGGCCACAACGAGGTTCTCAAGGGCATTGACATGGAAGTGCCTCGTGGCAGCGTCGTGTCTTTGCTCGGTGCGAGTGGCAGCGGAAAGTCAACCTTTCTGCGGTGCATCAACAGCCTAGAGAAGATCGATGGTGGCCGCATTTGGATCGATGGCGAGCTAGTCGGCTACAAAGAGAAGAACGGCAAACTGCACGATATGACGGAGGCGGAGATCACGCGGCAGCGTATTCGCACCGGCATGGTTTTTCAGCAGTTCAATCTCTTTGCGCATATGACCGTACTTGAGAACATCATCGAGGCGCCGATGAAGGTTCTCGGCCGGCCGCGCAAACAGGCGATTGAGCGCGCACGTGAACTGCTCGAACGAGTTGGGCTCTCCTCCCATCACGCTCACTACCCCATGCAGCTCTCCGGCGGACAACAACAGCGTGTCGCTATCGCCCGCGCTCTTGCCATGGATCCTGAGATCATGCTGTTCGATGAGCCGACGAGTGCACTCGACCCCGAGCTTGTCGGCGAAGTTCTCGACGTCATGCGCGGTCTCGCAGACAGCGGAATGACCATGATCGTTGTGACACATGAGATCGGTTTCGCGCGCGAGGTCTGCGATCAAGTCGCGTTCTTGCATGCGGGACAAGTAGTGGAGCAAGGACGACCAGAAGACGTGATCAGCAATCCGCAGCACGAACGTACTCGGTCGTTCTTGTCCAAAGTGCTGTAGTTCGCCACTCCGCCACGCTCAACTTCGAGAACTTTTGGCCGCTCGACGGCCCGAATGAAAGGATTCCTGTGTCTGCGACCACTCCCCTGGTGCTCTTTTCAGACTTCACCGATCTTGATCCCGCACCTGCTAAACAACTACTCCACAACCACGGAATCACTTCCGAGCTGATGCGAGTCGATTCTTCGGGGCAGATCGATGAATCACAGCGTCACGCGATCGGCATCGTCGTGGGCTTTTCAGACATCAGTGCTCAGATGATCGACCAGTTGCCGCAACTCGGAATCATCGCTGCAACGAGCAATGGCACCGACATGATCGATGTCACACATGCGACAGCGCGCGGAATCTGGGTGACCAATGTTGGTCATGCTGCTACCGAAGAGGTTGCCGCGCACGCACTCATGCTCACGCTTGTTGCATTGCGGGAGTACCCCGCGATGGTGCAGACAGTAAGAAATGGCGGCTGGACAGACGACCTCGCCGTGGTTCCGCGTCGCATCAGCAGTCTCACTCTCGGCCTCATTGGCTACGGAAGGATCGGCGCAGAGTTTGCCCGGATAGCGGCGCCGCTGTTCGGTCGCGTCATTGCTTTCGATCCGTTCCGTGCCCCAACTGACGGTGTCGCCGAGCCTGCAAGCCTCGAAACAGTAATCACCGAATCGGATGTGGTATCGCTTCACCTTCCGCTCACTGCGGACACGCGCGACCTCATCGGTGCCGATGAAATCACCAGCATGCGTGACAATGCCGTGCTCATCAATGTTTCCCGCGGTGAACTAGTCGACCTCGACGCCTGCATCCGGGCTCTCGACAGCGAAAAACTCGCGAGCGTTGGCTTCGACGTGCTGGATGGCGAACCGCCCGCGGCTGATCATCGGCTCCGCAACCATCCGCGCGCTGTGGTGACCCCCCACGCAGCCTTCCTCTCAGATGAGGCACTAAGGCACTACGAGACCGACCCTGCCAGCTACATCACTGAGTGGTATTCGAGTGGTTCACCGACAGCCTGCGTTGTTGGCCGCCCGGCCACCGCCACACCTCCCCTCTAACAACTGCCCTCCGCACACCTCTGGGCCGCAGTCAACGAAAACTGAGATACATCATGAATCCAACGAACTCATCCGACGACAATGCCCAGAGCGCGACGGGAAAAAATGAGCGCATCGGTGGCGACCTTGTCCTCGAGACAATTCAGGCGCTCGGTGGGCGACATGTGGTCGGATTGCCCGGCCAACATGCACTGGGACTCTTCGACGCTATCCGCCGAAGCGATCTGCACTACCTGAGTTCACGCGTCGAGAACAACGCCGGATTCATGGCTGACGGCCTCGCACGCGCAACCGGCACCGTAGCTCCGCTGTTCTTGTCTGCTGGCCCCGGCGCGCTGACCTCGCTCGCCGCCCTTCAAGAAGCAGCAGCCTCGTCGATTCCTGTTCTTGCGGTCGCCGCCCAAATCCCGGTCCGCGGCCTTGGTGGCGGACGACACGGATACCTCCACGAGTTGCCGGACCAGGCTGCATCATTCAAGGGTGTCGTGAAAGACACGTTCACTGTTCGGCATGTCTCCCAGATCGTGCCAGCCGTAATCGAGGCCTGGCAACACGCCCTTGACGCCCCAGCCGGACCGGTGCTCTTGGAATTGCCGCAAGATGTGCTGCTCGAACGCATCGACGAGGATCTATTCCCCGTTCCCACTCCGATGCTGGTTCACGGCAAAACTCCCCGCATTTCGCAACCACTTATCGAGCGCGCAGCCGAGATCCTTGCCTCGGCCGCACGGCCCGTTATCTACGCCGGTGGTGGTGTTCGTGCCGCCGCGGCCACGACTGAGTTGCTCCAACTTGCCGAAAGACTTGCCGCTCCGGTCGCAACGACATTCGGCGGCAAGGAGGTGTTCCCCTGGGAGCACCCGCTCAGCCTGCAATCGTGGGCAGAAGACTTGCATACGACCGAGTTTTTGGAGGACGCCGACGTGCTCTTGGTGGTCGGCAGCGGTCTCGGCGAACTATCAAGCAACTACTTCACGCTTGACCCACGAGGAACAGTCATCCACATCGATGCCGACCTGGGGCAGCTAACAGCCAATTACCGAGGTATGGGAATTCACGCAGACGCACGCGATGCACTGAGCGGTATCCTCGCTGCCCTGCCGGAAGGCGACGCTAGCGAGGAAAAGTTCGCTTTAAGCGCCGCGCGTGCCGCAGAAGTCCGAGACAAGGTGGCGGCGCGCCTCGCAGCTCAGCCGCTTGAGAAGGAAATGAAGTTGATTGCCGAACTTCGTGCTGCTGTACCTGCGCACACGGACACGTTCTGGGACATGACTGTTCTCGCCTACTGGGCTTGGTCGGCGTGGAACCCTCAGCAGGGGATTTCTGCTTCGGCACAGGGCTCAGGCGGTCTCGGCTACGGGCTTCCCGCAGCAATCGGATCCGCGCTTGCCGCCCACACCGACGGCGGGAGTTCGAAGCTCGCCGTGAGCGGTGACGGCGGCTCGTTGTATGGCATCGCGGAGCTCGCCACACTCGCGCAGCACAACCTAGATGTCACCTGGCTCATCATCGACGACGGCGGCTACGGAATCCTGCGAGAGTACATGGTCGCCGAGTTCGGAGCGGCGACCGCAACCGAGCTCACTCGCCCTGACTACGTGGCACTCGCGAAGTCCTTCGGAATCTCAGCGCGGAAAGTGTCCATCGAAGATGCGCCGGCGGCGGTAGCCGAGGGACTAGCTGCTGGCGGCCCTCAGCTAGTGCTCGTCGAAACAAAGCTCGAGCTCTTTGCCCCGACTCACCTGGACCGTCCAGCAGCGCACGAGAAGTAAAGGCCTGCAGTTACCGCGCCTCCGCGCACTCCACAGAGGTCGAAACGGAGACCAAGGCGCACGGTAAGCGTGGTGCAGTGTGTGCCGACTACAAACAGTTGAGGAATCCGGGGGTAATCCCCACAGCGGCGACCCGACAACACGCGATACTGTATCTCCTAGTTCATTGCTAACGTCGCCGACTACGCGCACCTAGCCGACGATTCTGGAGATCCCTTTGGTAGGCACCGCTCTGATTCCCTGGCTTGACCCCAACAACCTCATCGAGGGCTTCGGAGCGTTTGCGCTGCTCGGGGTCGCGTTCATTGTGTTCGCCGAGACAGGACTGCTCGTTGGCTTCCTCTTGCCCGGCGATACGCTGCTCATTATCACCGGCGTGCTGACGTTCACTGGCGTCATCGGCTTTGATATTTGGTGGGTGTGTTTGGCCATCAGCGTTGCAGCATTCTTGGGTGGCGAGGTCGGCTACCTGATTGGGCACAAATTGGGCCCGAAAGTTTTCGAACGAAAAGAGACCGGGTTGTTTAGCGTCGAGAACGTTAAACGCACCAATGCCTTCTTCGGCCGCTTCGGCGGTCTCGCAGTAATCTTGGCCCGCTTCGTTCCCGTCGTGCGAACCTTCGCACCGGTAGCAGCAGGCGTCGGCCATATGGACTACCGCAAATACTCCCTTTACAACGCCATCGGCGCACTCATCTGGGGTTCCGGCCTCACCTACGCCGGATTCCTGCTCGGCTACATTCCGCCGCTGCGTGACTTCATCGTCAACTACATCGACATCATCCTGCTCGCCGCCGTCACCATCTCGGTGCTACCGACTGCCTACCACTACTTTCGCTCGTCGTACAAAGCGAAGAAGGCACGTGACGCCGGTCGCGCCGCTGCACTCGATGACGATGAAGCAGAAAAGCTTGCACTTCACCCCAAGGACTTCGATCAGAAGCTCGACGACTAGGCGGAGTTCCTATGGATGTTGCGGTCCGCTAGCTATTTGGCTTCACGCTTGCGGATTGCGTCCATGCCCTGCTGGGCGCCGCGACGCACCTCAATGTCTTCGTCTTTGACAAGGGACGACATCGCTTCGATCTCTTCTGAGGTTCCGACGGTGCCAAGGGCACGCGCTGCTGCCGCACGAACACGCGGAGTTTCATCCGTGAGGAGCGCCACAAGCTGTTCGCGAGCGTCGAGTCGACGAGTAGCAACAACACGGGTTGCCATCTCTCGCACACGCCACGCCTGATTGCTGAGTGCCGCGCGTACGGCATCCGCAGCACTGTCATCCCAGGCGTGCAGCAGTGCGCGGGTTCCCCACAGTTCGGGCCAGTACAACACGGGCGCACCGTCGAGGATGCCCTGAGCGTGTTCGCCTCCGACGATCAATAGGAACTCTTTGCCCTCGTTGTTGCCCTCAATGAGAGAGACCGCGCGCTCGACAATGACGGCTTCGCCATGTCGTTCGCTCGCTGCCGCAATGCGGGCCGCGATAGGGAGTTCAAGATTTACTGCGTGGGGATCATCATGTTCAGACACGCCTCAACCCTACGTTGTTGTTCTCCTGCACGAGAACGACAAGCGCCTACTTCGTGTCGCCGAGCAATCGCGCGCGCACAATGGGCATGATCGCGGTGAACGCTTGCGCACGATGGCTAAGAGCGTCTTTTTGTTCCGATGTCATCTCCGCCGACGTGATGCTTCCACCATCTGGCCAAAAAATGGGGTCATAACCAAAACCGTGGGCACCGCTACGTTCGGTCGCAACACGACCTGGCCACAGCGCGAGCTCAACGAACTCGTGACGCTCAACGTTGCTATCAGCGCCTGCAGCAGCGGCACCATCGACGGGCACCACGAACGCCGCAGCACACGCAAACTGCGCAGCACGATCATCCACACCCTCAAGGTTCGTCAGTAGCAGCTCAACGTTGTCGCTGTCATTGCGGGTGCCCGCATAGCGAGCCGAATGGATGCCGGGGGCACCACCCAGCGCATCAACGCAAATTCCAGAGTCGTCGGCAAGCGCAGGCAACCCACTATGGATGGCTGCTGCCCGCGCCTTGATCAGTGCATTCGCCTCAAAAGTGTCGCCGTCCTCTACGGGCTCAGGTCCGTCGTAGGCGACGAGTTCGATACCGTCGAGGGCTGGGCCCAAGATGCGGCGCAGCTCAAGAACTTTGTGGGCATTGTGGGTGGCGAGGACGACGTGCATTATTTTGCGTCGGATCCTGCGGCACCTTCAGCAAGCGATGCGACCTGCATCGAGGTGAGGTCAACTGCCCCCTCAAGGGCGAGGTCGAGAAGGGAGTCGAGTTCGCGGCGGTCGAATGGTGCACCTTCGGCGGTTCCCTGAACTTCTACGAAGAGGCCGCGCCCGGTGACAACAACATTCATATCGGTTTCGGCACGCACGTCTTCGACGTAGGCGAGGTCGAGCATGGGCTCACCATCGATGATTCCGACGCTCACGGCGGCGAGTGAGTCGAACAGGGCTTTGGAGTTCTTGCCGATGAATTTCTTTTCGCGACCCCACTCGATGGCGTCCGCGAGCGCAACGTAAGCGCCGGTGATGGCCGCCGTGCGGGTTCCTCCGTCGGCCTGGAGCACGTCACAGTCGATGACGATGGTGTTCTCGCCGAGAGCTTTCATGTCGACAACGGCACGGAGGCTGCGGCCGATGAGGCGCGAGATCTCGTGGGTGCGCCCGCCGACCTTACCCTTGACGGCTTCGCGGTCCATGCGGCTGTTCGTGCTGCGCGGCAGCATCGAGTACTCGGCCGTGACCCAGCCTTTGCCTTTGCCAGTCATCCAGCGCGGCACGCCATTGGTGAAGGATGCCGTGCACAGTACCTTCGTCTTACCGAAGGAAATGAGGGCTGACCCTTCTGCCTGGTCGCTCCAACCGCGCTCAATCGTGACCTTGCGCAGTTCGTTGTTTTCGCGACCATCGTGACGTGTCATGTCTCTTCTCTCTATCGGTGAATTCTGGCGAGCGGGATAGTTGGCTAGGGGGTATCTGGCTAATAGAACTTCTGGCTAGCTGGGCAGCGTCGGCAAGCTAATTGCACCAGTCTCGAAGGTTTCAACTCGCACAATGTTGGGCCCCATGAATCGGGAAGCCAAACGCGTGAAGCCTTCCTTGTCTGGGCCTGTGGCCTCGAAGGTATGTTCGGCCGGTTCGGTCGAATCGCGCAACAGGTTGTGTGCCACCAAAGTGCTGTAGACGTCGTAGGCGGTTGCTTCAGCGCTGGAGACGAGCGTAACGTCGCGGCCCATCACATACTGAATCGCCGCAGAAATGTGCGGGTAGTGGGTGCAGCCGAGCACAAGCGTGTCAATCTCGGCGGCCTTCAGTGGTGCCAAATACTCTTCCGCGACCGCAAGAACTTCGGGCCCGGTCGTGATGCCGGCCTCCACAAATTCAACGAATCGTGGGCACGCCTGGGTGAACAATTCGATATCGGATGCTGCGGCGAAGGCATCCACATAGGCACGCGACTTGATGGTGCCCTCGGTGCCGATCACTCCGACGCGACGATTGCGGGTCTGGCTCACTGCCGCCCTCGTAGCGGGCTGGATCACTTCAACCACTTCGATACCGTACGCCTCGGTGTAACGCTCACGGGCATCCCGCAGCATCGCTGCGGAGGCAGTGTTGCACGCAATGACGAGCAGTTTGACGCCATCGTCGACGAGACGATCCATCACTTCGAGGGCATAGCGCCGAACATCCGCAATCGGTTTGGGTCCATAGGGCGAGTGGAGGGTATCGCCAACATAAACGATCGACTCGTGAGGCAATTGGTCGATGATGGCGCGGGCGACGGTGAGGCCGCCGACTCCGGAGTCGAAAACGCCAATGGGTGCATCAGTCACGCCATCAATCGTAGTGGTGGATGCGCAGGGAGACCCTGACCGCCTTCAGGGTCTGTCGCGTACGCTGATCAGGTGAGTACAGCTCTACTAACTGACCAATACGAGCTCACCATGCTCGACGCCGCCATCGGCAGTGGCCGCCATGAACGCCCCTGCGTGTTTGAGGCGTTTGCCCGCCGGCTTCCCGACAGCCGCCGCTATGGCGTTGTTGCCGGCACCGGGCGGTTGCTTGAACTGGTTGAACAGTTCCGTTTCGGCGACGACGAACTCTCCTTTTTGCAGCAGAACAAGATAGTTCACCCGAACACCATCGATTGGCTCGCCAACTACCGCTTCACCGGCAATATCACCGGCTACCGCGAAGGTGACGCCTACTTCCCCGGTTCCCCCGTGCTCATCGTGGAGGGATCGTTCGCCGAGGCTGTGCTGCTCGAAACCCTTGCGCTGAGTGTGCTGAACTATGACTCGGCTGTCGCCTCCGCTGCTGCGCGCATGGTGTCTGCTGCCGACGCACGGCCCATCGCTGAGATGGGATCACGTCGCACCGGAGAACGTTCTGCTGTGGCATCCGCCCGCGCCGCCTATATTGCTGGCTTCAGCGCAACCAGCAACCTCGAAGCCGGCCGCAGTTGGGGGGTGCCAACGATGGGCACCGCTGCTCACTCGTTCACTCTGCTGCACGATTCAGAAGAAGAAGCGTTTCAGGCGCAAGTTGACGCCTTCGGGCCCTCGACGACACTGCTCGTCGACACCTATGACGTAGAGAAAGCTGTCGATCTTGCAGTGAAGGTTGCCGGCACTGAACTCGGTGCGGTGCGCATCGACTCTGGCGACCTTGCCGCTCAGGTCGCGGCGGTTCGCGCGCAGCTGGATTCGCTCGGGGCAACCAACACCCGCATCACTGTTACCAACGATCTCGATGAGTACGCCATCGCAGCGCTGCGATCTGCCCCCGTTGACTCTTACGGTGTCGGAACCTCAGTAGTGACCGGTTCCGGTCATCCGGCTGCGGGCATGGTCTACAAACTCGTGGCCCACCACAACGATGCCGGTGAATGGGTGTCGGTTGCGAAGAAGTCGACGGCAAAGGCCACCGTCGGCGGGCACAAGGCAGCGGTAAGAACACTTGAGGGTGGTCGTGCCGTGACCGAGCTGATCTACCAGACCTCCGAAGGTCGGCCCGATGTTGAGGGCCGCGATCTCATCGTCGACCTCATGACAAAGGGAACTGCGGATGCCCGCTGGCTTGGTCATGACGGAACGTGCGCCGCACGCGACCACCGAGAGCAGGCTTTGGCAGAGCTGCCGCAGAATGCGTTCCGGCTGTCGCGCGGTGAACCCGTCGTACCGACCGTCTACTACTAGGCGCTAGTACTAGGCGCTAGCCCTTGAGCTTCTCATAAACTTCTTTGCACGTGGGGCAGACGGGAAACTTCTCGGGATCGCGACCTGGCGTCCACAGTTTTCCGCACAGAGCACGGATTGGTTTTCCGGAGAGCGCCGATTCCATAATTTTGTTCTTCGGCGCGTAGTGAGAGAAACGTTCGTGGTCGCCCTCTTCAACCTGCTCCTGATTGAGCAGTTCTTCAAGTTCGCGGTCGAGAGTGTCAGTTCCGCCGCCAGTGTGATCGGTGTCAGCCATACGTCAATTCTACTTCGCGTTGGCCGGTTTAGTTCTGGGTTGACAGGGCAAGCAATTCTGGACCGCGACGGACCATGATGCGTCCGCCCCAGTACACACCGATGACCAGCACTATCAAACCGAGAGGCACCCCAACGAGGAACGCAGCCCAGTTCGGGTCTAGCGCCTCGAAAGGGTTGAAGAACACGACGGCAAGCACGGGCGCTGCAAATAATAGCGACAGCGCGAACGTGAATGACTGCACAGTTGCCGCGTTGGAAATCAGTGACTGAGGCTGAATAAACGCTCCGTGGCCTGGCAGCGGCGCAGCGTAGGGGAATGCTGCCGAACTGATGCTCGACACTCCTAATCCCGCAAAGAGCAAGCACAGGCTGAGCCCGATCAAACCGGGCAATGCCTCAGAGTTGCCCACGATGATGACGGTGATGATGCTGCCGACGATCCCGAGAGGGATTCCGACAAGGAGACCGGGAACGATTCGACCCCAACGATCATCGGCGCCGTGCGTGTGGGCGGAGACATGGGTCCAGAGTGCGGTGTTGTCGTGTGCGACGTCATTGTGCGCGCTCCAGCCGAGGAACAGGCACATGACGGGAACAGGAATCCACGCAATTATGCCGGCACCGATTCCCCCAACGAGGAGTGCTGCGACCATTCCGATGGGGATGATCGGGATCGCCGCTAAGGCGACGAAGTAGCGGGCGTCGCGTGCCCAATAGCTGAGACTGCGGGCCGCAATTGCGCCGAGTGGTGTGGACGGCATCAGGCGGAACCACCCCAAACCGGAGCGGTAGGTTTCGACAGCGCTGCGCTCGGGCCGGGAGAGCACGAAGCCGAGCATGGCGTACCAGATGGCGGCAAGCACGACGAGGAATCCGAAAGCAATCGCGAGCTTGGCTGCGGCTTCACTCGCACTGCCGGCAGCGCTAGCGGCCGGTGCACTGAATGCGACTCCCAGCGGCGTCCATTCGAGCACCGCCGCACTTCTCCGAAGTACGGGAAGCACTTGCGACTGGTAGTCAGAAAGTGCCAAGAGCACGGCGATCGGCAGTAATGCGATAACGAGCGCGATGGCAACGAAGCCGAAACTTTCGCGCAGTCGGCGAGTGCTCAAGTACCGTGCAGCAATCAGGCTTGCGAGCCGTGAACCAATAACTGCGGTGGCGATCACGATGAGGCCAGATAGCACCGCGACGATGGCGGATGTTGCGGCTCCCGACCAGGCGACAATCTGAGCTACCGCAAGGCCGACAAGCATGAGCGTGGGAATGCTGATGGCGCCGGCAAGTAGTAACAGCAGCGCGAGGCGGAGCCGAGTGAGCGGCAGGTAGGAGAATCTGCGTGGGTCGAGTGCGTCATCCGCATTCCACCCGAGGGGCATGAAGAGGAATCCAATCAGCACCATTGAGCCGAAAACTACGAGAGTGCTGCCAGCGATTTCCGGTGTGGTGTCGCGCAGATTCGCGACCGCAATGATCGCGATGACCGCGAGGACAAGGCTGTAGAGCAACACCAAGGCCATGCTTGATGCCACGAGTGGCCCTCGACGGAACGTGTTCGCGAGGAGGGTCAGTTTCAGTCGGAGAAACTGTTCAACCACTCAAGCCCTCCCCCGCTGGAGTTCTTGCCCGTCAACTGCACAAAGCGGTCTTCGAGCGACATCCCGTTTCGAACGTCATCAATTGTTCCATCGGCGAGCAGGCTGCCTTCGACGATCACGGCAACATGGCTGCAGACTCGCTGTACCAGCTCCATGCGGTGGCTGGAGAGCAACACTGTTCCACCGGCATCCACATATTGCTTCAGGATGCGGGTAACCGTGGTAGCCGAGACGGGGTCGACCGATTCGAAGGGTTCGTCAAGAACCAACAGTCGTGGCGAATGGATCATTGCAGCGGCGAGCGCCACCTTCTTGAGCATGCCAGAGGAGTAGTCGCTGACGAGGCGACCCATCACGTCGTCGAGTCCGAACGCTGTCGCCAAATCTGCCGAGCGCTTTCTCACTTCAGCCGCTTTGAGCCCGCGAAGCACGCCCGAATAGTAGAGGAGTTGCGAACCGGTGAGGCGGTCGAAGATGCGCAGGCGATCGGGCAGCACACCGATGGAGCGTTTAGCGATCTCGGGCGAATCCCACACGTCAATGCCATTGATGGTGGCGGTTCCGGAATCGGGTCGCAAGAGCCCGGTAATCATTGACAGGGTGGTCGTTTTTCCGGCACCGTTGGGGCCGACGATGCCGTAGAAGACTCCGGCACGAACGTTCAAGTCGATGTCATTGACCGCAACCGTGTCGCCAAAGCCCTTCGAAAGCCCGCGAACTTTCAAAACAATATCGGTGGATGTCGCCTCACGAGCGTGAGAGACCGTCGACTGCACTGCAACCACACCAGCGCTCTCACGCTCGCGCTGCGGCTGCGGCTCCGGCGCGACCGGTGTCTTGTCCTTGGGCTTCCGCTTCGGCGCTGCACGGGGTGTGGAATCGACAAGCGCGGCGGTGTGGGCCGATGAGTCCTCTGTGGGCTCCGCATCGATCCCCCTAGCCTCGTGACGCTCTGAGTCGGGAGCTGTTTCTGCGACCACCTCAGCATCGTGCTTTACCGGGTTCTCAACACTCTTCGGTCCAGAGTCGAGCTCTACGGCGGGAGCTGATGCGGCGAACTGTGAGGCAAGAGCGCGTAAGCGAGCGAGGCCTGCGAGCGCGCCATCCGGCTTCTCGATGGGTTCCGGGCTCTCCGATTCAGGTGCCTGACGTTCGGGTGTCTGAAGTGCGGGTGTCTGAAGTTCTGGTGTCTGAAGTTCAGGGCTCTTAGCTTCAGCTGCATCTGCCACGATTGCGGCTGGCTCAGACTCCGGCGTCGCCGCCTCTGCATTCGCTGTCTGTGTGGTCGTTGCCCGCTTTTTGGCCGCGACCCGAGTAGCTGTCGTCCTCGGAGTCGTTGGCTTGGCCGACGATGGCTTGGCCGACGTTGGCTTCGCGCCGGTTGCCCTCGAACGTGCACTGTTTGCCGCTGCGGACCGCGGGACGGTGCTCTTTGCCACCGGCGTTGCGGGGGCGGTGGGTTTCTTGGCTGCCACCTTGCGAGGAGCAGAGGATGCTGGCTTCGCGTCGCCCGGCTTTGCTTGAGCACCGCGTGCAGCGGCGGGCTTGCGGGTGCTCGTTGCGGGCTTCGTTACCGGCGTTTTAACAGTCTTCTTGCCCTCGTCGGGTGTCTGGGCATTTTCCACTGTCCAAACCTACCAATCAGATGCCGGGAGCATGAGCGAGTATCACAAATACACAACAACCCCGAAATATCTATGGAGTTCTCGGCAAGCACAGCTAGCCTGACTATCGCACAAAGGTGTGTCGATTTTACCAATCCCGGGTGAACAGCAGATTAACTACACAATCTCGTCCCCGGATCCCAGAACCACTGAGGAGACCACCATGACTACACAGGTCGTAATTCTAGCTGCCGGCATGGGCAGTCGTTTGGGCCGTTCGCTTCCGAAGCCGCTTACTGAGCTCAACGATGGCCGCACGATCATGAAGCAGCAGTTTGACAACATCCACCACGCATTCGGCAACAACGTAAAGGTCACGATCGTTGTTGGCTACAAGCTTGAACACATCATCGAAGCTTTCCCTGAAGCATCGTTCGTTTACAACGAGCAGTACGACCAGACCAATACCTCCAAGAGCCTGATGCGGGCACTGCAGGCATCCACTCCCGGTGGAGTGCTCTGGATGAACGGCGATGTCGTCTTCGACCCGACCGCACTTGAGCGCGCAGCACTGATGGTTGCGCGCGACCAGTCATTCGTCAGCGTCAACACCGCCAAGGTTTCTGACGAAGAAGTCAAGTACACAACCGACGCAGAAGGTTTCATCAAGGAACTCTCGAAGACCGTCAAGGGCGGCCTCGGCGAAGCGGTTGGCATCAACTACATCTCGCGCGACGCAAAGGCGACGCTGGTCCGCCACCTCAAGAGGGTTGGCGACCAGGACTACTTCGAGCGCGGCATTGAGCTCGCCATCGACGAAGATCGCCTACTCATCGAGCCCATCGACATTTCTGATCTCTACGCGATCGAGGTCGACTTCGCTGAAGACCTTGAGCGGGCAAACCTCTTCGTTTAGGTCACATCCGCTGCGGCTTCACACGTCGCGCACCGAAGAATCTCTCACCTCACAGCGCTGCTGTGCCAGAGTTAGGGTTTCGCCCGCCTACTATAGGGGCGTGGCGTACACAGCACTTGGCCGACCGGCATGGTCTCCCATCACCCGATACCGCCGCATTCTCTGGTTGCTCACTGTCCGCGACCTGCGCGTGCGGTACTCCACCTCAGCCCTCGGCTACGTGTGGTCCATTCTTGACCCTCTTGTGATGGCCGGCATCTACTGGTTTGTCTTTACCCAAGTCTTTGATCGCACTGTAGGCGAGCAGCCCTACATCGTGTTCCTCCTCACCGCACTGTTGCCGTGGATGTGGTTCAACGGTGCAGTTTCGGATGCCACCCGTGCCTACCTGCGTGAAGCCAAGCTGATCAGGTCTACCAAAATTCCGCGCACCATCTGGGTTGCGCGACTCGTACTCTCGAAAGGGATCGAGTTCATCGCCAGCCTGCCCGTGCTCGCCTTCTTCGCGATAATCACCGGAGCGGTACTGCACTGGGAAGCCATATATTTCCTGCTAGGCGTTCTGCTTCAGGCGATCCTCACCGTGGGCGTCGGGCTCATTGTTGCGCCCCTCGTTGTGTTCTTCCGTGACCTCGAACGGGCCACCAAACTTGCCCTACGTTTTCTCTTCTACGCTTCCCCCATCATTTATGGGATCCCCGATCTGCAGAAGCTCGGGCTTGACGGTCTTGCCGCATTCAACCCGCTCGCCGGTATCTTCTCGCTCTACCGGGCAGCATTCTTTCCCGACCAACTTGACTGGTATGCCGTACTCATTGGGGCACTCATGAGCTGCATTCTGGTGGCCGTCGGAATCCTCGTCTTCGTGCGCACCGAGCGTGCTGTGCTGAAGGAGATCTAGTGAACGACACAACCGTAATCCAGGTGCGGGATGCGGGCATCCGGTTTCGACTCAATCGGCGATCACGTCGCAGCTTCAAAGATCTGTTCGCGGGCCGCAAGCGTCGCGCTCGTGCCAACGAATTCTGGGCGTTGCGCAACGTCAGCTTCGATGTCACTGCTGGCGAAGCGATCGGTGTTGTCGGCCGCAATGGTCAGGGTAAGTCAACCCTGCTGAAGCTGGTCGCCGAAGTGATGCTCGCCGATGAAGGAACCGTGCAGGTGGGTCAGGGCGTTGCCCCGCTCATCGAAATTACCGGTGGCTTTGTCGAGGATCTGAGCGTGCGCGACAACGTATACCTCACCGCTGGCCTGCACGGAATGACAAAGCGAGAGATCAACGAGCGCTTCGACGAGATCATCAGCTTTGCTGAGATCGAGCGATTCATCGATACCCCTTACAAACACCTCTCGAGCGGCATGAAGGTGCGTATTGCCTTCGCCGTGATCTCACGCCTCGAAGAGCCCATTATTTTGGTTGATGAGGTACTTGCGGTGGGCGACAAACCGTTCCGTGAGAAGTGTTACCGACGAATTGAAGAACTCCTTATGGGCGGGCGCACCCTGTTCTTTGTCTCCCACAATGAACGCGACCTGCGTCGCTTCTGCAGCCGCGGGCTTTACCTCGACAAGGGTGAACTTGTGCTCGATGGCCCCATCGGCGATGTACTGGCCCGCTACAACGCTGATTACGGTTCCTGAACGGCTGCCGAATTTTCGGGGTGCCGTCAGAGCGCTCCGGTACGGTTTACCCCATGGCATCAAGCGAAGTAAGCACGTCGAACCCCATGGTTGCGCGCGGCATTGACCGTGTGCTCACCGTGCAACGACCGGTTGTGCTCGCCCACATTCGAAGCATCCGCAAAGGAAAGCCTCACGCGACGCCGAATGAAATCATTGCGATCTTGGAGCGCCGCTACCTCGCAGCCGTAACGACCGGCGGTGCCCTAGTAGGTGCGAGTGCGGCCATCCCCGCGGTGGGTACCGGCGCATCGCTCGCGTTGTCGAGCGTCGAAACTGCCGGCTTTCTGGAAGCCAGTGCGCTCTTCGCCCAGTCCGTTACTGAAGTCCACGGAATTGTCGTCGACGACCCTGACCGAGCACGCGCCCTCGTGATGACGATGGTGCTGGGCACCGCCGGCAGTGATCTTGTTAAGCAGCTCGCCGCGCAAGCCACCGGCTCCGGTGGTGCCCGTTCCGCCTACTGGGGCGAAACCCTCGCCAAAGGCGTACCCACCGCCCTTATGGGGCCGCTCGCAGACCGCATCAAACACACCTTTCTGAAAAAGTTTGCTGCCGCTCAGGGCACCAATATCGTCGGACGCTTGATGCCCTTCGGCATCGGTGCCGTGATTGGTGGAGGCGGTAACCACATCCTGGGGCGACAGATCATCCGCACCTCGCGTCAAGGTTTCGGGCCTGCGCCGACCACACTGCCAGCGTGGCTTGAGCCGGTGCTCGTCGTCAAGACAGCCAAGGAACCCAAGGAACCGAAGGAACCGAAGAAGCCGAAAGTGTCGAAGCCGCCGAAGGAACGCGGCGAACGCACAGCACCCAACGGTCGCAAGCGGATGCCACAACTGCCTAAGCTGCCTCAGTTGCGCAAACGCCCCTAAGTCACCTACTCGGCAGCAGGTGACTCGTCGTCGTCATCCTCAAAAGGGTCACCTTCACTGCCACGGCGATCACCGATATGAATTTGTGCGTGCCTGTGCCACGACGCGATCAACGATTCAATGGCATCATGAAACCGCGTTGTCGCTGAACCCTGGCTCGTATCACCAAAATGGCGCTCCGCCCAATAACCCAAACGCTCCTGCGCTTCAGCATCGAACTGCACACGACTGACGATCGACAGAATGTCACCAGCTTGGTCAGCGCGCAACCACTCGCACGATCCCAGGTAGCCTGCCTCATCGATATCTGCCAGAGGCGACACCGGTCGAGCAACGATCAGCGGTTTACCCGTCGCGAGCCGGTCATAGACCATGGCCGAAACGTCGGTGATGGCAACATCCGCCGCCACCAACTGCCAGCCCAGCTCATTACCGTCATCATAAATGTGTTGAACTGACGGATCCGTTTCGTTGGCTTCAGCAATCGCCGCAATGATCGCAGTGTTCGCGCGCTTGTATTCGTCGTCGACAACACCACTTCGCGGGTGCGGACGGTAGATCAGACGGTGCTTGTCGCTGGCCAGAACTGCGTTCGCCAATGCCTCACCGTGGGTGGCGATTGAGCCGTAGGCTGCAGCCTCCCGGTCGCCCTCCCACGTCGGGGCGTAGAGAACCACAGTGCGGTCGTCTGGCGTGTACGGCAATTCTCCCGCAAAGTGGTCGGCTTGCGGACGCCCGATCGGGATGGCGCGCTTCGCGAGATCAAAGTCCCAGAGCTTGTGGCTCAACCGGTCGAGGGCCGCTTCGCCAGCGACAAAACTATAGTCATAGGCCTTGAACTGGTTCGTGGTCATGTACATTTTGTCGCTCTCACCATGGTTGATGAAAACGTGCCACATGCGACCGTAACGGAACATCTGAAAGTTTTTGGAGTTTTGATTGACGTAAAACACGATCTTGAGCGGCTGCTCTGACACAAAGTGCTCAAGCTCTGACACCCGACGCAAGTACACCGTGGGAACCGGGGCCTCATCCCACAGCGCCAACACTGAACTGGGCGACCGAGCGATGATGCTCACGGGAAAACGCTTCGACAACTCCGCAAGCGGCGCATACCACTGGCGGATTTGGTACAGATTGACTTTGGTGTCCGCAAAGTAGACGGCGATACTGACTGACCCGGGCGTTGGCAGCGGATGCTGGCCCACGAGGCTTGCGACGCGACGCCGATTGCGGCGCGAACGCAGCATTGTGCGCACCACTTTTCGTGCGGTTGTGAAATCTTTCAGTAACGCCATGGTCTCAATCAGATCGGTGGAGGGCCGGTGCAACGCACTTCCCACCACACCGTTACCGAGCCGATGCTGATGCGGTGTCGTGAGATTGGGCCGCGGTTTCGATAGTACTCGCCCTGCCTCGCATGGAATTCTGGGGGGCACACTACTCGAATCCGCGGGATTTCGCAGCTTGAGGAGGTACGGTTGATAGAATGACCGATTCTGATTCAACCGCACCGTCTGACACCACCGAGACCGCGATCACTTTCTCCGACCTCTCGCTCAGCGATGCGGTACTGAAAGCGGTCCGCGACATTGGCTACGAGACGCCCTCTGCGATCCAAGCCGCCACGATCCCTACTCTTCTGGAGGGGCGCGACGTGGTCGGCCTCGCACAGACCGGAACAGGTAAGACTGCAGCGTTTGCGCTGCCCATCCTGTCCCGCCTCGATGTTTCGCAACGCAAGCCACAAGCGCTCGTGCTCTCCCCTACCCGCGAACTTGCCTTGCAGGTGTGTGAGGCGTTCGAGAAGTACGCCACCCACATGCGCGGCGTACACGTGCTCCCTGTTTATGGCGGCCAGGCTTACGGCGTTCAGCTTTCTGCTCTGCGTCGCGGTGTTCACGTTGTTGTCGGTACTCCCGGCCGCATCATGGACCACCTTGCCAAAGGCACCCTTGACCTCTCGGAGCTCAAGTATCTTGTGCTCGATGAAGCCGACGAGATGCTCAAGATGGGCTTCGCCGAAGACGTCGAGACGATCCTCGCCGATACCCCCGAAGACAAGCAGGTGGCGCTGTTCTCAGCAACCATGCCTGCTCAGATTCGCCGCATCTCCAAGAAATACCTGCGTGACGCTGAAGAGATCACCGTCAAATCGCAGACCACCACTTCGGCAAACACGAGCCAGCGTTACCTCGTTGTCTCTTACCCGCAGAAGGTGGATGCTCTGACGCGCATCCTCGAAGTCGAAAACTTTGAGGGAATGATCGTCTTCGTTCGCACCAAGAGCGAAACAGAAAACTTGGCGGAAAAGCTTCGCGCACGGGGTTATTCGGCTGCGGCAATCAGTGGCGATGTGGCTCAGGCTCAGCGCGAGCGCACCGTCAACCAACTCAAGTCGGGCAAGCTCGACATTCTGGTAGCAACAGATGTTGCTGCCCGTGGACTCGACGTCGACCGCATCAGTCACGTTGTGAACTTCGACATCCCCGTTGATACCGAATCGTACGTGCACCGCATTGGCCGCACGGGTCGTGCTGGTCGCAGCGGTTCGGCAATCAGTTTCGTCACGCCGCGTGAACGTCGCCTCCTCACCGCAATTGAGAAGGCAACCCGCCAGCCGCTCACCCAGATGCAATTGCCTTCAGTAGAAGACGTCAACTCCACCCGTCTCACTCGCTTTGATGACGCAATTACTGAGGCCCTCAACCAGCAGGGGCGTATCACCGCCTTCCGCGACATCATCGGGCACTACGTCGAGCACCACGACATTCCTGAAATGGATGTCGCTGCCGCTCTTGCCGTTGTGGCTCAGGGCGAGACTCCTCTGCTGCTGTCGGCTGAGGAGGAACGCGCCCAGCGTTTCAGCGAACGTGACGATCGCAACTCACGCAACGATCGCCCTGAGCGTGGCGGAGATCGTGGTGGAGATCGTGGAGACCGCCCAGAGCGTCGCCCCCGTTCGACCAAACCGATGACGGCATACCGCATTGAGGTGGGCAAGCGTCAACGCGTTGAGCCTCGCCAGATTGTGGGAGCCCTCGCCAATGAGGGTGGGCTCAGCCGGGAAGACTTTGGTCACATCCAGATTCGCCCCGATTTCTCACTCGTCGAGTTGCCTGCAGACATGTCGAAGGATGTGTTGGAGAAGCTGCGCGATACCCGCATCAGCGGCAAACTGATCGAGATCAGCCCCGACCGTAAAGCAAACGGTGGCGGAGCACGTGGTGGCGACGGCAAGTACCCGAGCCGAGACCGTTCTTTCGAAGGTGGAGCCCGCGCGAACCGTGAGCGTGAAGAGTCGCGCGGCTACAACAAGCGTGATTCAGGCCCGCGTGACGATGTTGGACGCGACAGCACCACTCGCGACAGCGGCACCCGCGACAGCGGCAGCCGTTACGAAGACCGCCCGACGCGCAAACCACGCAGCTAGGGTTCGCTGCTAGTGGTGCGCCTCTACTGCTGAGACGCCGAGTTTAGATCACGGGAGGGCGGCCGGCACGAGCCATCCGCCCCACGGTCGCCCAGCCAATGCTGCGGCGGCCTCCCGGGTTTTCTCGCCACCCAGCAAACCAGCCACCCCACCAGGCGCGCATGCCGACGGGGTCGCGAGCTGATCGCAGGATTTGGATCGCGGTCCAACTGGCAACGTAGATCGGCACAAGCACAATGGGCAGGTTGCGTTTTGCCAACCAGATGCGGTTGCGTGCGTTGAGTCGGTAATAGTAGCTGTGCCTGGCCGGATCGATGGCCGGATGATTGGCAACGAGATCTCCGGCATACCAGGCGCGTTTTCCTGCACCCCACACTCGCCACGCCAGCTCTATGCCTTCGTGGGCATAGAAATAGGGGTCGCCCCATCCACCGATTTCGTCGAACAGTGGGCGAGGCATGAGCACTGCACCTTCCCACACGGAGAAGACGTCACTCGGATGCTTTGGGTCACCCTTACGGATGCGGGGTATCCACCGCCGCGGGTTTTCTTTGCCCTCGGCATCGTCTACGCGTGGCTGCAGGAGCCCGATCGTGGGGTCGGCCACCATTCTGGCAACTGCGTCGTTGAGGAAGGTTGGTGAGGGGATGCTGGCGTCGTCATCGAGAAAGAAAATCCAGTCACCGGTGACGTGCTCCACACCGCGGTTGCGGCCTGCAGGAATGCCGAGGTTGTCGGCCAGGTGAAGGCCTCGCACGCCATCGGGAAGCCCGGTGGGCTCCCAGCCGTTGCCGACGACGATGATGTCGAGTTCAACGCCCTGTTGTGCTTGCAGGGAGGCGAGCCCGCGAGCGAGTTCGTCGGGGCGCTTTCCCTGAGTGAGGGAAACTACGCCAATGTGGTGGGTCATGAGCGAACGCGCTTGGATGCCATAATCGCAACGAAGTGACCGACCAGGGCGAGCGCTGCTAGCGGAAGCAGGATGAGAAGTACGGCGCGTTCGGCGGCCAGCGCGGGAACAAAGAGCGCCACGATCGCTGTTGCGAAGGCGATCATGGTGAGCTCTACCGAGTGGTACAGGCGGTGGAAGGGAACGAAACGGGCCAGTCGACGCAGTCGTGCAACGACGCTGTGACTCGGTTCGGCTTCGCCTTTGCGGTCGCTGAGTTTCTCTAGCCCAGCATTGGCGCGAGCCACGTGAACCATGTCATTGAGGGCTTTGTTGAGCACGATGAGAAGTGCGAGCGCAAAGCCGGCGGTGGTCCAGGCAAAATCTGCCGGAAAGTCGAGTGGCCACCCTGCTGCCCGGATGCCGAGGGCGATGGGGATGAGCGCTTCGGTTGTGTAGTGCCCAACTTTGTCGAGGAACACCCCGGCCGGTGAGCGCGTGTTGCGCCAGCGAGCAACTTCGCCGTCGCTGCAGTCGACGAGCATCTGTAGTTGGCCGAGTACGAGGGCGAGGGCGGCACCGGTGAAGCCGGGGATGAGGAGGGCCGCTGCGGTGAGCCATCCGGTGAGGATCATGAGCCCGGTTACACCGTTGGCGCTAATTGAGGTTTTGAGCAGTATCCAGGTGAGGTAGGGCGAGATGTCGCGCAGGTAGAGCGAAGCCGTCCAGTGTTCGGCGTTAGCTCGCATCCGCACTTCGGGGGGTTGCGTTATTTCGCGTAGTTGCGCAATGTTTTGTGGGCGGGCTGAGGGGTCTGCTGGTGTGTGGGTAGACACGCGGTCACCTTCCCGTTTGCGCAGTGATGTTTTTGGTGAGTTTTAGGAATCCGAGGATGAAGCCTGTGCCCCATCCGAAGTGGATGCACGGCAGCACGATCAGGTACCAGAGGCCTGATCGTAGCCCTTCTTTGGCGGCTGCAATGCCAGAGGCGCTGAGAACGAAGAGGCCGTAGATTGCTGGGGCGATGTAGGCGAGGTTCAGCCAGTTGGCATTTGTTGCGCTGCCGATGATACCGAGGATGAGTCCGAGGAGTGTTCCGAGCACTGCGAGGGGTGGCACGAAGTAGCGCAGGGAGTTTGCTGTGCCGAAGCGGCGGGAGAGTTCGCCACGCCAGATGCCGGTGGCAACGAATTGGCGGATGAGTTTGCGCAGGTTTGAGCGTGGGCGGTAAACAACCCGGAGCTCTGGCGTGAACCAGACTGTGCCGCCGCTGGCGCGGAGTCGACGGTTGAGTTCCCAGTCTTGGCCGCGCTTGATGTCTTCGTCGAAGAGGCCAACTGCGACGAGGCGGTGTCGTTGGAAGACTCCGAGGTAGGCGGTGTCGGCTGGGCCGGCTTTGCCGCCGGTGTGGTGTTGGGTGCCGCCGAGGCCTTCTGGCGATCCGTAGGCGTGCGCGACGGCCCGTTCGAACGGTGTGCGGCCTTCGGCTTTCATGATGCCGCCGACGTTGTCTGCCCCGGTGCTTTCGAGGGTTTCGACGGCGATGCGGGTGTAGTCGGTTGGCAGCACTGAGTGGGCGTCTACACGCACCACGATGGGGTAGCTGGATGCTCGAATTGCTGCGTTGAGCCCGCCAGGGGTGGAGCCGAGTTCGTTGATGATGTGGCGAATGCGTGGGTCTAGTCGCGCCATTTCGTCGATTACGGCGTTGGTTCCGTCGATGCTGGGGCCGAGCGCGAGAACGATTTCGAAGGGTCCTTCGTAGTCTTGCGCTGTGAGGCTTTCAATGGCTGCCTCGATGTGTTCAACTTCGTTGAGTACGGGCATTACGTACGACACACCTGTGAGGGCTTGAACCTTCTTTGCCATGTGTTCCAATACGTCGGACCGGGTTGTCGGTTGAGCTTATCGTGTGGGGTGCACACTGCGGGGCTTACACACGTATGCGGCGCGCATGGGCTGGTGTGCCCGTGCGCGCCGCAGTGGTGTTGTTGTTGTTAGTTCAGCGATCCCAGCGTGACGTCGACGGTGTTTGCCTTGCCGTCGCGTACGTAGCTGATGGTGGTTTTTTCACCGGCCGAGCGCGCACGCACTTGGGCGGTGAGGTCTGTTTTGTTGGTGATGGGTAGGCCGTCGAAGCTGGTGACGATGTCGCCGACTTTGAGTCCGGCGTCTGCTGCGGCGCCGCCTGATGAGATGTCGACGATGCTTGCGCCTACGACTTGGGCTTTGCTCTGGGCGGGGTCGTCGGTGACGTCGGCGACTGAGGCTCCGAGGAGGCCGTGGGTGGCTGTTCCTGTTTCGAGGATTTCGTTGGCTACTCGACTGGCAAAGTTCGCGGGGATCGCGAAGCCGACTCCGATGCTGCCTGCGGTGCCGCCTGATGATGCGATGGCGACGTTTATTCCGATGAGTTCACCGTCGGAGTTGAGCAGTGCGCCGCCGGAGTTTCCGGGGTTGATGGCGGCATCGGTTTGGATTACGGAGAGCGCTACTGAGGCTTGGTTTGCGGATCCTTGACCGCCGCCTTGACCGTTTTCTCCGAAGAGGTCGAAGTTCCAGAGGTCTGGGGATTCGGGGCTGTTGGGGTCTGGTGCGGTTTCGGGGTCTGCGGGTAGTGCGGACGATGCGACGGTGATGCTGCGGTTGAGGGCGCTGACGATTCCGCTGGTTACGGTGCCGGAGAGTCCGAGTGGGGCGCCGATGGCTACGGTGCTGTCTCCGACGTTGAGGGCGCTGGAGTCTGCGATATTGACGAAGGGCATGTCGCTGGCGTCGTCAATGTTGATTACGGCGATGTCGGAGATGGGGTCGAACCCTACGACGGTTGCGGAGAGTAGGCGTCCGTCGTTTGTGGTGACGGTGACTTTGGGGTCTGCGACTTTGCCGTCGAGGGTGACGACGTGTGCGTTGGTGATGACGTTTCCGTCTGCACTGATGATGACGCCGGATCCGCTGCCGCCGGCGTTTTGTCCGCTTACGTTGATGGTGACGATGGCGGGGGCTGCTTTGGCGACGACTGATGTGACGAGTGTTGCGTTGCCGGGGTCGTTGACGGTGATGGATGCGGGGCCTGCTGTGCCGCTGATGGAGGCGGTGTTTTGGTTGCCGACGGCCCAGAGGGTGACTCCGGCGCCAGAGGCGCCGCCAAGTAGCGCGACGATGGCGAATCCGGCGACGAGCCCGAGGGTCATGCTGGGTTTCTTTGTTTCGGCTTTTGCGTGGCTGGTGTCTGTGTCAGTTGTTGCTGCGGGGCCGAAGCTTGAGCTTGGGGTGGCTGCGGGGATTGTGGCGACAGCTGCGGGGTCTTGTGCCGGCGTTGGTGCGCTGGTGGGGGTTGTTTCGCGAGCGGTTGGTGTGTCGTTGCTCGGGGTGGTGGGGGTGGTGTTTTTGCCGGGTGTTGTTTCGGGGGTGGGTTCTTTGGGGACCTCAGTCATGTTGTGCTCCTTTCGGCTGTGCAAGCTTCTATCGCCAACCTGAGCATTCTATTTAGACGCGCTGTACGGGGGCTGCGTGCTGGCCGCGAGTCAGCCGGGGTGTTGTCAGTTGAGGTTTGTGGTGGGGTCGGCACGTTCGGGTTCGGTTTAGCAGCCGATTCCGGTGGGGTTGGCGTTGCAGTCTTTGTCTACGAGCACTGTTGTGGCGTGGCCTGCGGTTGCGGTGAGTGGTGGGGCGGCGATGGTGAGGGTGCCGATGACGTTTCGCCAGCTGGTTCCGGCTACGCGGTATTCGGCGCTGTAGGTGACAGTCAGGGTAATTGTGTAGTTGCCTGGCTCGTCGTAGACGTGGCTGGTTGGTGTGGGATCAAATTCGGCGATCTTGTATTTTGCCCAGGTTGTGCCTGCTGTTCCGAGTGTCGCGCTGGAGTTGTCGCCGTAGTTCCAGTTGTAGGCGATTGGGGTGAAGCGCACTTGGGCGGTGCCACCGAAGAGTGTTCCGTCAACGACATGAGCGGATGCGTTGGTGTAGAAGTTGGTGTCGAGCCCGACGATCATCCACTGGTTGGGTTGCATCCCTGCCGCTGGTTGCTGTGGTCGGAACGTCGCAATGTCGGAGATTGTGACGGGGCCGGTCTCTACTTCTGTGGCCGGTGGCGTCCGCGGGACACAGGGCAGTCGCTGAAGGTCGCACCAGCTCTCGCCCACCGAGTCGACGACTTCGACCGCGGTCCCGGCGTCGAAATCAACGCCGTCAGCCGAATTGTCGCTCGAGCTAGAGCCACCCGATTGACCGGTCGCGTCAGTTTCAATGGTCCCGACTACCTCCACCGCGCCTTGTTCAGGATCTATTCCGGCAAGCAAATCTTCTTCATTGGGCGGAGCTGCCTGAACGCCCACCGCAAGAACGAGCGATAGCCCAATCACCGCCTTTGCGGCGCTAACAGCGAGATTCAGCATTCCGATTCTGTCCACACATCGCGCTCGGAAAGTCGCAGCTTCTGCTCAAGCGGATCGAAGTCGAAAGTCACTTCAAGCTGAACTCTGGCTTGGCGATCGGCCTTGACGAGTGAATTTCCATCCGCATCAACCAACTCGACACCAGTGACATCGTGACAAACGTAGATTGTGATGATTTTCGCATTTCCACCTATCGCCGAGTAGCGTTGCAACACGGCCGAATCGAACTGAGCGTTGCCGACGCTCCTTTTCCCTTCGCGCCCAAATTTCTCGTAGGAATCGAGCGTCCGACTGGCAAAATCTCCTACGGTGATCGACTCGATCCGCTCGGGGTCTGCTCCGCCTTCATTGAGTATTTCGTTCGATATCGTGACGAACCCCGCATACGCCTCCTCTGCCGCGGCGAGCGCCTCTTCGTCGGTCGCATAGGGCGCGACGAAAGTCGCGGCGGGGTCTGGTGGGGGTGAAGCGTCGGACGGCGCGCATCCACTGAGCAAAGCCAGAAGGAGCGCACCGCCCGCCACATATACGAGGTTCGGTAGCCGCATACATCGACCGTAAACATCGCCCGCGAATGCGGTAGTCAACTTTCCACAGACAAAAGCAGAAACCAGAACAGCAAGTAGTTAGGCTTGCAGAACGATGACTGTTACCGGATCTTGGGAACGCGCCGCCAATGGTGCCATGCTGCTTGGTGCCGACGGGCAACTCAGCCAAACAATTTTTGCCGAAATGTCTGCCCTTGCTGTAGCCACTGGGGCAATTAACCTCGGCCAAGGCTTCCCCGATGAAGATGGCCCGCCCGAAGTGCTGGAGGCCGCCCGCAAAGCCATCAGCGACGGCATCAACCAATACCCACCCGGCAACGGCCTACCCGTGCTGCGCAACGCGATCGCCGAACATCAAGAACGCTTCTACGGAATCGACCTCGACCCCGACACCGAAGTACTTGCCACCGCAGGTGCCACCGAAGCACTAGCCGCCACCATTCTCGCCCTTACTGACACCGATGACGAAGTCATCACCCTTGAACCCTTCTATGACGCGTACGGCGCCATGATCAACTACGCGCGGGCCACCCATGTAACCATTCCGCTGCGCTACCCCGACTTTCAGCCTGACCACGACGACATCCGGGCTGCCTTCAGCGGACGCACCAGACTGATCATCCTGAACAGCCCCCACAACCCCACCGGCAGTGTGCTCGACCGCGAAACCCTCGAACTGATCGTCGAACTCGCGCACAAATATGACGCGCTCATCGTCACCGACGAAGTGTACGAACACATCACCTTCGGCCACGAACACATCCCCATCGCGAGCCTGCCGGGTGCCTTCGACCGCACCATCAGCATCTCCAGTGGCGGAAAAACGTTCAACACTACCGGCTGGAAAATCGGCTGGATCACCGCACCCCAACCCATCCTGCAAGCCATCATGGCCGTCAAGCAGTACCTCACCTACGTCAACGGCGCACCACTGCAGCCTGCAATCGCTGTCGGCCTCGGGCTCTCAGACGACTACTTTGCGGGACTCGCCGACGGGCTCGCCCGCAAACGAGACACCCTCGGGGCTGGTCTCCGCAACGCCGGCTTCGACGTCACGACACCCCAAGCCGGCTACTTCATCATCGCGGATGCCGCACCACTCGGAGTGACCGACGCCGCCGAATTCTGCCGCACCCTCCCCGAACTCGCCGGAGTCGTCGGAATCCCCGTCACCGCGTTCGTGCACCCCCAGAACCACGACGACTACAACACGCTCATCCGCTTCGCCTTCTGCAAAAAGACAGACGTGCTCGACCGCGCAGCAGCCCAACTCTCCGGAATGAAACTGCGCCACTAGCGCGGCGGGGAGCGCGCCGCGAAATCGGCAGGAGTAGAAACGGCGCAATCAGAGCGAGCGCCGGAAACTAGCGGTCAGCGCTCCTCGCGCGGGCGCACTTCATAGCGCCGCAACTCGAGCGCGGGATTGATAGCCCGCACCTCATCGAGGCGCGCGTGCTCAATGTGGGCGACCGCAACATCCGTGCGCTCACCAATCGTCACCAACTCAACCCCCATCGGGTCAACCACCATGCTGTTGCCGACACCGATCGGCGGCGCATGATCCGCAGCCGCGACGAAGACCGTGTTTTCGATCGCACGCGCCGTGAGCAGAGTGCGCCAGTGGTACTCCTTCAGCGGGCCACGCACCCACTCGGCGGGCACCACAATGAGGTTGGCCCCGGCATCCACCAAACGGCGTGACACCTCCGGGAACCGGATGTCGTAACAGGTCTGCAAACCGACAGTGAAGCCCTCCCACGCAAACGTCTCCGGCGCACCAATCGACCCCGGAATGACCCAGTCCGATTCGCGCTGCCCGAACGCATCGTAGAGGTGCTGCTTACGGTAAGTCGCCACCACAGCACCGGTGGGTGCAATCGCCACCAGGGTGTTCGAGAAGCGACCGATTTCGTCGCTCGACTCCAACATGCCAGCAGCGACATGAATGCGCAAACGCTGCGCCAGTGACGTCAACGCCTGCACGAAAGGGCCATCGAGCGGCTCCGCCGCCGCCACCCAGTCATCCCCCATCGTGGGCGTAAAGTACGCCGAATACTCGGGGAACACCACAAAATTAGCCCCCCGCGAAACCGCCCGCCCAGCGAGCTCCGTGATCTTGGCGATATTCTCATCGCGATCAGCACCGGGCGCAAACTGGGCAACAGCAATGGTCGAGGCGGAAGTCATGACCCCAGCCTACGACCCACCCTCAGCAATCAGCTTGCGATACGGCAGCAGCGCAGCCTTCATGCCAATTCCCAGCACCCCCACAAGGCGGTCGTCGCGGTAGTAGCCCACGGCAACTTGATCGGCGAGGTCTCCCTCAAGGATGCGGATGTCGTCATCCGAGACCAAACCCAGCAGACCATAAGCCTGCAGTTTGATCTCGAACTGGTTCGACCAAAACGATGGCATTGGAGCGAAAGGCTTCGCAACAACCTCATCGAAAGAACCGTCATCGGCAAACCACGCAGCCAGCACTGCGCCAGCGCGCTTGCCCGTGTCGGTCGGGATATTCCAGTGCTCAATACGACGAGCCACATCATCAAACATCGGGTTCGGGAAACGCGCAATATCGCCAACGACATAGACGTCATCGAGCGCGACACCCTCGGTCGTCACGGCACGCATCGCGTTATCAGCGAGCACACCATCTCCCATGTCGAGGCCAGTGCCCTCCAGCCATTCGATATTGCAGTCCGAGCCAACAGACTCAATCAGAACATCAGCCTCAATCACGCGGCCATCGCTCAACTCAACAGACTCGACCGAAGTCTCACCATTGATTGCAGCAACAGTCACACCAGAGAAAATCTCCACGCCCTCAGCGTTAAGTCGCCGACGCATCTCCTGAGCGACCAGCAACCCCAACGGGCGAATCATTGGCTCAACGCTCGGAGTGACAATCGTCACCGAACAACCCAGCTTGCTGGCGGTCGCACTCAGCTCGCAGCCCAAAAAGCCTGAACCGACAACAACCACACGCGCACCGTCAGTGAGCTCCGCGCGCAACGCCATCGCGTCATCCAAGGAACGAACCACGTGACGGCCGGCGATCGGCTCAAAATCCAAGCGACGGGCGCGCAAACCGGTCGCAATCACCAGGGCACGCCACTCGTGCACGTTGCCATCGTCAGTAGTCAGAGTGCGAGCCTCGAGATCCACCGCGGATGCCCGAACCCCGAGCATCCACTCAACATCACCCATCTCCGCTCGCGACGGAAACGCCACAGCCTCGTGGGTCACGTCAGTGGCCAACACTTCCTTGGACAGGGGCGGACGGTTATAGGGCGCATGAAGCTCATCGCCCACGACACGAATAGCACCGGTGTAGCCCGAACGACGCAGAGACTCCGCCGCGCGAAGCCCACCCATCGCCGCACCGACAATAACGACCGGTGCGGCGGGGTTAACCTCAGACACTATTCGACGATTCGGATGGCCTGCATCGGGCACACATCAACAGCAGCTTCAATGTTGTCGCGCTCAGAGTCGGGCGCTTCAGCCACATACTCAAGCTTGTCGTCATCGTTGAGCTTGAAGTTGTCGGGTGCCTCAAACACGCACTGGCCATAGTGCTGGCACTGGTTCATGTCGACTTCGATTTTGATCATCGCTTTTCCTCAACTTTCGACGGGTAGAGATCTTTAGAAGGAGTACGAATTCCTCGGAACTCCCAGTCGCCACCCATTGCGGTCGACATTACCTCTTCGCTCTGGGTCGGCTGTGCACCCACGTCGGTGCGGATCGGAGTCGGGCCAGTAACAATGCGGTTAGTGAGCTTTCCGAGGCCTTCCACTTCAACCTCGACGACGTCTCCGGGCTGAACCGGACGTGAGAACGCGGGCGTTCCCGAGAACAACAGGTCACCAGGGCTCAGCGTGATTGTGCGCGCAATATCGGCAACGAGATAGTTCATATCCCACTCCATGTTGTCGGTGTTGTCGTCTTGCTTCACCTCACCATTCACAATGGTGCGCAACTGCTTGCCACGGAAATCCCAGTCTGTAACCAGGCCAGGACCGACCGGGGCGAGCGTATCGCTACCCTTCACTCGAAGCATGGAACCGGCATCCGTGTCACGGAAGTCATGCAGTCCGTAGTCGTTGCCGATGGTGTAACCAGCGATGTAGTCGCCAGCTTCATCAGGAGAAACGTTGCGGCACGTGCGACCAATGACGATCACAATTTCACCCTCGAAGTTCAACCACTTGCAGCCCTCGGGGCGCACAACATCACCCTTGTGGGTGTTGAGAGCGGTGACCGGCTTGTGAAAGTACGTCGGAGCTCCGGGCAGCTTGGTCATGAACTCTTCGGTGCGGCTTGCGTAGTTCAAGTGCACGGCAATGATTTTGCTTGGTTCGGTTGGCGGCAAATGGATTGCTTCATCCACGCCCACCTCGCGACCGTCACCGGCCACGAGGGTGTCACCATGGCGCACCACCTGTGTTGGGTAGCCGTCAAGAAGTACTCTGCGAAGCTCAGTCACGAGAGAGGACCACATCCTTTGCTGCGGGGAAGCCACCTTCGGGCTTCGGGAACCAGACATGTACCTGGCCGGTGCCGATCGAGTTCTCATACTCGCTATACATCACACCGGGAGCCGTGCACGCTTCTTCACCGATCGCACCCGCCGTAATCAGCCAATGGCCAAACATTGCTTCGGGGCGAACTTTCTGGAACGCCGGCATGGTCTCCAGCACCTTCGCGTGGTTGCCCTCCTTGAACCAGTCAAGACGCTCATAGTCTGCCTCGCGGGCGGCATCCGAGAAGATGTGTGCCGGGTCGGCCATCTCGTGCTTGCGCAGTTCGCGCAGCTTGAAGAAGGTGTGCGAGAGAGCGCCAGAGGCGAGCAGGATGACGCGGCGGTCACTCTTAGCGATAGCCTCACCAATCGCACGGCCTGCACGCAGGAAGTCCTCGTCCGTTGCGGTCTGGCAGATCGAGACGCTCACCCATTTCTTGTTAGGCAGTCCCTTGCCGAGGTAGTCCCACAGGTTGATCGTGGCGTACATGATCGGCAAGTACTCGTCATCAATCGGGGTGATCCAAGTACCGTTTTTCTCGGCCTGCTCCCCCATCAGCTTCGCAAGCTCAGGGTCGCCCTTAAAGTCGTAAGGCACAGCACTCATGCCACGCGGAAGCTCCTCCGAGGTGAACTTGCCGTGACGACGCTCATGCGAAGTAACAACAAACTCCACAGTGGTTGCCCAGTGGCTGTCGAGCACGACAACAGTGTCGTAGTCGTCGTTCTCGAAGTAATCCTTGCGGAGCCGTTCGAGGCCTTCAACGAGCGTCGAGTCTTTGCCCTCATTGAGCTCCATACGGGTCTCTTTAGGCAACATGATCGTGGGTACGTGAGCAATCAGCCCAACCCCAACAACTTCTCCCATGACTATTCCTTCCATCCGTTCGGTGAAACCACCGTGTTCTTAACATCTGCATAGAAATCAAACGACCAGGTGCCGCCCTCGCGACCAACACCCGACTTCTTCGAGCCACCAAAGGGTGCCCGCAAGTCACGGACAAAGAAGCAGTTGACCCAGATTGTGCCTGCCACAAGCTGCTTGGCAATGAGATCGGCGTGGTCGCGGTTGCCCGAGACCAGAATTGCGGCCAAGCCAAACTCGGTGCCGTTGGCCATCGCCACGACTTCCTCATCGGTGCGGAATGTCTGCATCGTCAGCACCGGCCCGAAGACCTCCTGAGTGACAATCTCACTACCAACTTCGGGATTTTTCACCAGAGTCGGTGCGAAGTAGAGCCCGCCTAGTTCGGCGTTCGGGGTGCCGCCAACAACGATATTCGCGCCGCCCTCCTTTGCACGATCGACGAAGCCCTTGATCCGCTCAAAGTGCACGCGGTGAATCTGTGGGCCAATGTCGGTCTCGATGTCGCGAGGGTCACCCTGACGCAAAGTCGCAACCTTGGCCGTGAAAGCGTCGGCAAAGGCATCCGCGATGTCTTCATGAACGAGGATGCGCGTACCCGAGAGGCATACCTGCCCAGCGTTGTCGTACTGCTCCACCGCAAGGGTTGCTGCGAGCTCGAGGTCGGCATCGTGCATGACAATGCACGGGCTTTTGCCCCCAAGCTCAAAACTGCAGGGGGTCAGGTTGTCTGCCGCTGCACGGGCGATCGACTTGGCGGTGGGCACGGAGCCAGTGAACGAGATACGACTGAGGTCGGGGTGGGCCACTAAGGCTGCACCCGCCTCTTTGCCGTAGCCTTGCACGACGTTGAACACGCCTGCCGGCAAGCCTGCTTCGACGGTGATGTCGGCCAACAGCGATGCGGTGAGCGGCGTCCATTCTGCGGGCTTCAGCACCACGGTGTCCCCGGCGGCGAGCGCGGGGGCGATCTTCCACGTGGCAAGCATGAGGGGTGCATTCCACGGGGTGATTAGCGCGGCAACGCCCGAGGGATCCCACGAGACGTGGTTGTTGTGACCGCGCGTTTCGAAGTCGGGATGCCCAAGGTCGTTCACGAGGTAGTCAGCGAAGAACCGGAAATTGTGCGCCACTCGCGGCATTACACCGCGCAGGTGGCTGCGCAGTAGTGCGCCGTTGTCCATCGTCTCAACGTTGGCAAGTTCGCTGACGCGATCTTCGACAAGGTCGGCGATCTTGTGCAAGATCGCTGCACGGTCATGGGGGCTTGTTGCGGCCCATGCGGGGAACGCTGCACGCGCTGCCGCGACCGCAAGGTCGACTTCTGGTTGGCCACCGCGGGAAATTTCTCCGAGGTTGCTGCCGTCGATGGGGGATGTGTTCGTGAAGGTTTCGTCGGAGGCTACGCGTTCTCCGTTGATGAAGTGCCGCGTATCGACGGTCACCCCGGCTACTTGAACGTTCGTCATAGTGGTCCCGTCTCGAATTGCTCGCCGTTAAGTCATTCGGATACTAATGACTTACCTTAGCGAGTGATTCCAAGCCAAACAAGCGTTAGCAGCGTCTGACCATCAAAAAATATGGGCGAACACTAATTCTTCGGCTCGACGCCAGCCGTAATAACCCGCAGCATCTCAGCCAGTTCTTCACGTTTGGCGGGATCAACGGGACCGGTCACTGCCTGCTCTTGAATGTTGAATGCCGGAAAGAGTTCTATCATCAGCGCGCGGCCACGATCCGTGAGCTTGACGACAACTAGGCGTCCATCGCTCGCACTACGTTCACGGGTGAGCCAGCCGCGGCGTTCGAGTGTGGAAAGCACGCCAGTGAGGGTCGCTTTCGAAAAACCACCCTCGAGCGCGATCTGACGAGTCTCGATGGGCTCCCAGATCCATGTGACCCACAGCACAACAAAGGCCGTCCACGACAGGTTGTGTTCTGACAGAACCGTGCGCTCAAAGTGATTGCGCACAGCATTTGCCGCACGAAAAAGGTTCGACGCAACTGCCATCGCAGAGTAGTCAAGCGGCAAGCCGCCAACTCTCGCCTGTACCTGACGCTCTGTTTCGGTGAGTGTGTGTGGTCCGGCCACTGAGGTCCCCTCGCTCGCATTTAGCTGCGGTTACTCTATCCAACCACCGGCGTCGAGAAAGTTTTTGTGGGCAACCACTCGCCCTAACGTGACCACGTGCCCTATTGTTTGGATACAAACAACTTTCGGAGGATTGAGTTGACTTCAACGGCGAACGTCACCCTGGCAGACCTAGACCTATTCGAAAACGGCACACCGTGGAACGTTTTCGACAAGCTTCGAACAGAAGCACCCGTGCACTGGTCAGAAGAAGCAGCGCCCAACCATGGCTTCTGGTCGCTCACTCGGTATCACGACATCGTTGCTGTGCTGCGGGATACTGAAACGTTTTCGAGCGAACGTGGCGGTGTCAACATTGAAGAACTTGATGACGAGCAGCTCGAAGTACGCAAGTCAATGCTCGAGACGGACGGTGTGCGTCACCGGGCACTCCGACGACTGATGCAGGGTGAATTCACGCCCAAGGCGGTCGGTGGTTATGAGATCTTTCTCCGCGGCCTCACTGCGAGCACGCTGGATGCTGCGTTTGCCAACAAGGAGTTTGAGTTCGTCAGCCAGGTAGCGGCAGACTTCCCTATCCGCGTTCTCGCCAAGATGCTTGATGTTCCCGACGCGGACACCCACAAGCTCATCGACTGGGGCGACCGGATGATCGGCAACGACGATCCGGAACACGCCGATGTGCTGGCAAGCTCCGCAGAGAGTGAAGAGTTTCGTCTCCTGCCTTTCCGCTCCCCGGCCGCACGTGAAGTATTCGAATACGGCAATGATCTGGCCAACAAGCGTCGCGGAAAAGATGGCACCGACCTCGTTTCGCGCCTCGTCAACCAAGAGCCGATGGATGGTAAAGCTCTCAACGAGCGCGACTTCAATAGCTACTTCCTGCTGCTCGTCGTCGCCGGTAACGAGACCACTCGCCACACGATTACGCACACCATGAACTACCTCATGGACAACCCTGAGCAGATGGCGCTGCTGCAAGAAAAGCCCGAGCTCATCCCGTGGGCTGTTGAAGAGTTCTTGCGCATGGCAAGCCCCGTCTATCACTTCCGTCGTACGGCCACGAAAGACACCGAGATCAACGGTCAAGCCATCAAAGAAGGCCAAAAAGTCGTCACGTGGTTTGCCGCCGGCAACCGTGACCCCGAGGTCTTCGAAAACCCCTACACAATGGATGTCACTCGCAACCCGAACGAACACATGGCGTTCGGTCGCGGTGGTCCGCACATGTGTCTCGGAAACTCTCTTGCGCGTCTTGAAATCCGTATTATGTTCGAGACGCTGTTGCCCCGGATTTCCGGAATGACGAAACTGAGTGAAGCAGCACGTCTGCGCAGTAATTTTGTCAACGGAATCAAACGACTCCCGGTACGCGTCGAATTAGCAAAGTAGGCACATGAGCGAGGTACGCCCACAAGGTCGGCCCCACGCGGTGTGGGGCGACGAGACTGACGTAGTACAGCTCGCCTTGGACTGGACCGCCAAACGGATGGTTCGCAAAACCGACCCCCTGTCAACAGCTCGGCCCGCAGCCGAACTTGCGGCGGAGGTTGGCGACGCGATCCGTCCGGAAGGCATCGGAGGCGCGGAAGCTTTGCGCATCTTCGACGAAATTCTTGAGCCCGCAACTCGTGCTCAAGATGACCCGCTGAACCTCGCGTATATCGCTGCTGCGCCCACCCGGGCTGCGGTTGCGTTCGATCTCGTCACGAGCGCTGCGAACATTTTTGGTGGGCTCTGGGAGTCAGGCGCCGGGGCGATCTTCGCAGAAAATCAGGCACTCCAGTGGATCATCGGACTGCTCGACTGGCCAGAAACGGCCGGCGGAACCTTCGTCTCGGGGGGCACCTCAGGAAACCTCTCTGCGCTCATGACTGCACGCGAAACCGCCAAGACCCGCCGTGGTGGAAGACCCGCGGGAGGTTGGCAACTCGCCTGCACCACCAACGCGCACTCGTCGATTCAGTCAGCTGCGAAAGCGCTCGACGTTGACGTGGTTGATGTACCAATCGATGACCGAGGGCACATGACCGGTGCTGCCTTGCGGGCCATTCTTGAACAGTCACCTAATGTGTTTGCCGTTGTGGCATCCGCCGGCACCACCAATGAAGGTCTCGTCGATGACCTTTCGGACATTGCCGACGTCTGCGAGGAGTTCGGAGTGTGGATGCACGTTGATGGCGCCTACGGCGGCGCGGGGCTCGCTGCCCCGAGCATCCGGCACCTGTTCGACGGCATTGAACGGGCCGACAGCTTCATCGTTGACCCGCACAAGTGGCTCTTCGCACCCTATGACTGTTGTGCCCTCGTGTACCGCGAACCCGAGCTTGCGCGAGCGGTGCACTCGCAGCATGCCAGCTATCTGGATGCCATCGACCGCAACGAGTGGAACCCTAGCGAACTCGCCCTGCACCTTTCGCGGCGCGTACGCGGGCTACCGCTGTGGTTCAGTCTTGCTACCCACGGCACCGACAAGTATCGGGATGCGATCGAGAGTTCGGTGACAACTGCTCGCGAAGTTGCCCGCGCCATCGACGAGAGCGACTTTCTCGAACTCGTTCGCGAACCAGAACTGTCGGTGCTGCTGTTCGAACGAAAAGGGTGGACGGGCGAGCAGTATTCGGAGTGGTCGAAGAAGGCTGCGCACGATGGTGTGATCCTGTGTGTTCCCACGTCATGGCGCGGCAAGAGTGTGCTGCGACTCGCGTTCGTGAACCCCGATACCGAGACCGCACAGGTGATGGCGGCCCTCGAAACGCTTCACTAGGCAAGGCAATCGCGTTTGCCTAACGTTGGTGAGAACAAAGGGAAAGGCGTGACGGCATGAAAACAACAGTGTCTCTTGTTGACCTAGCCGAAACAGAGTTGGCGCGTGCTATCGAATCCGAAAACGGGCGTAGTGCCGTCACCGTGCAGGGAGGTCGCGATCAGCAGCTCCGTCAAACTCTCATGGCGATGCGAGCTGGCGAGGGCTTAGCGGAGCACTCGAGCCCCGGCGAGGCAACCCTGCAGGTGCTTATCGGTCGCGTCATGCTGCGTTCAGGCGAACAATCGTGGCCCGGAGTTGTTGGAGATCTTCTTCCGATCCCTGCGGCCTCTCATGCTCTGGATGCCGTCGAAGATTCAGTGGTTTTGCTGACGGTCGTGAAGGCTGTCTAGCGTCGCGCTGGCCCATGCGAGGTGCTGATTGAGCTTCGCAAGGCACTAGCCGAGCTTGGCTACCCGATCCAAGAAGGCATCCACAAGTTCCGCCGTGCGCTGGCCAGCGATGCCCTCTTCGGCGCGAGTTTGCGCCAGCATTGCCTCGGGGTTTTGACCATCGGCGATCACTTCGTTGATGCCCCCTTGGTCAAGCCAGCCTGCGAGGATGGCAGTGTTCAGTTCGGGGTGAAACTGCACCGCCAGGCTGCGGCCATACGTGAATGCCTGCGGGGCAATCGGGTTGCGGGCGATTTCGACGGCGCCCTCGGGCATCGTCCACTGGTCGTAGTGAAACTGGAACCAGGGGCCATTAGAGACGAGCGATGTGTCGTCACTGTGGATTGCCGTCCATCCGATCTCAGCCTTTACTCCGCGGGCGACAGTTCCGCCGAGCGCGCGAGCAATCAGCTGACCGCCGAAGCAAATTCCGAGCACCGGGATGTCTGCTTCGATGGTTGTGCGCACCCACTCAAGTTCGGGAGCCAACCAACGGCCGATGCACGCATCATCCCAGGCACCCCAGGGGGCACCCATCGGAATAACGAGGTCGTACTGGGAAGCATCCGGAAACTCGAAGTCCACATTGGGGGTCTCGAAGTTCTCTTCGGTGACGACCATGATTTCGTCGATGTCGAAACCGCGTTCGCGGAGACGATCGCCTACTGGCCCGCTCGCGGTGACGTGATCATGCTGCACCAAGAGTGCTCTCATCTGTATACCTTTCAGGTAAATTCTCGCTAGGAGTGGACAGCGACACGGCTATGTGGCTTAGTATCTCACTAATCGTTCAGTGCCGAACGATTTATTTTCGGAGGAAGAATGACTCTCGACATACCAGCTCTACAAGCAGACTTGCAGGCCAAAGGGATCGATGTTCTGCGCCTGATTTTCCCTGATGTCCTCGGGCTCACGCGCTCGAAGGACCTTCTTGTCAGCCAACTTCACAACACCAAGTCTCCGATGTTCTGTCAGGGGGTGTGGGTCACTACCACCGGCGGTGACGTGCTCGATGGCAATCACATCATGTCCTCCGGCCTCCCGGATCTCCTCACCCAGATTGACCCCAACACACTGTCAATGATGCCGTGGGAGCCCGGCGTTGCGATGGTCATTGGAGATGCCTTCAACCCCGACCACAGCGTCAGTGAAATCGCGCCCCGCTCGGTACTGCAGAGCGTTATCGCACAATACACAGCGCTCGGACTCACACCGATCGTGGGCCCCGAACTCGAGTTTTACATTGCCAACTACGACGAAACAGAGGGCTGGAGCCGCAGCCTCAGCCGCACCGGCCGCGTCTACACGACCGGAGAAAGCGTTGACCCTGGTGGTCAGTTCCTCAACCTCATGCGCATGCTCGACGGAATGGACATCGGTGTCTTCGCCGGCAACCACGAGTTCAGCCCCTCGCAATATGAGATCAACCTCTGGCACAGCGAAGCCTTGGATGCCGCCGACCGCACCTTCTTGTTCAAGACAGCGGTTCGCGACATCGTCGCTCGCACCGGCAAGCACGCTCTCTTCACTGGCAAGCCCTGGGACGACGAGGGTGGCAGTGGATTCCACCTGCACTTCTCTGTTGTCGACCAACAGGGCAACAACATCATGTCGGATGGCGGTCACGGCCTTTCCGATATTGCCCACCACATGATCGCGGGCCTCCTCGAGAACGCCGGAGCAATCGCAGCGCTCTCGAACCCCACGATCAACGCCTACAAGCGCTTGGGGCCAGACACACTCGCTCCCTACCGCGCCAACTGGGGCCACGATAACCGCAGCGCGATGTTGCGCGTACCGCCTGAGCGCGGCGCCGGGACGCGATTGGAAATGCGCCTTGGCGACCCAGCAGCGAACCCCTACCTGCTGATCGCATCCACGCTGGCTGCCGGGCTCGATGGCATCACGCGGAGCCTTACGGCCCCAGCACCGGTCGCAGGCTGGGCTTACGAAGACAACTCCGCCCCGATCCTCCCGATGACCCTCACCGCTGCTCTCGACGCCTTAGACGCGGACACAGTGATGCGGGAAGCTATGGGCAGCACCGTTATCGATGTCTTCAGCGTGCTCAAGCGCGATGAAGTGAAGCGCTACGAAGATTCTGTGGCAGACAAGAACACGCGCGAAGTGAGCCAGTGGGAGATCGACGAGTACTTCGCCGACTACTAAACCTTGACCGCGGTCCAATGTGGTCGTTGGGAACATATGAAAAGCCTCGCCGAGTGGATTGGCGAGGCTTTTCTTATGCGCAGAGGCTATTTAGATGGCGTTCGAGCGATCTTCCACTAGGTCTCCACCATTGAAGGTGACACCGATTTCGCGGTAGTAGCCCCCGAGAATCTCCTCAACGGGAAGGATCGAGTGCAGTTCGTCCCACTGGGAATCGCCCAAGTGCAGTTCTGCATCTCCCTTCCAGGTCTCACCAATCTCCACGTCAGTGCCGCCCATCGTGATGAGCTGGTCGAGCGACATGCCGGCATCTTTACTGATGGATGGCATGAAGCGACTGTGCAACATCTTGTGTCCATTGACAAAACCGTTGCTCTCGGCAGGCTCACGCAGCGTGACGACGGCGGAGGCGAGACGGTGATCGTAGGCCGCGATGGACGCGCCGAATTGGCCACCGTTCTCGAGCTTGGGAGTTGCCTTGCCCTTGTTGAACACCCGCGTGACAGCAATGTTGCCGAGCTTCTTGGGGTAACCCTGGAACCAACCACGGCCAATCGCGAAGTCTTTGGTCACCCAGATGGCGACGCAACGGCTGTACACCGTGCCCTTGTACGAACAGCGCACAACCATGAACGCTTCTAAGTACTGTGCACGCACGGGATCAAGTAATTCGAGACCACCGGTGCTGCACGACTGCCAGTCAGCCCAGACGATGGCAACCGCACCGGGCTGCTCTGGGGCGAGGTCAATATCGGGTGGGAGAATCGCACGTACGTTGGCTGGATCGGTCAGATACTCGACGGTGAGTAGCGTTCCCGAGTAGTACCAGGGCATCTCAGGTACGAGCGAACTCGACCCTTGCGGTGTGAGCGGCGGGAGAAATCCTTTGAGTTCGGTCATGCGCCAGAGTTTAGCCCAAAAGGTTCGTATCCGAATGAATTTTTGTATTCACTTGACTAAGACGCCCTGTCTTCGCCATTGTTTAACTCAACTCGTTCGGATACGGACGAATTGATATAAAACTCAACGAGGAGTTTCACTATGGCGCTAGACCAAAAATCCCAAGAAAACTCCGATCGGACCCTGCGCAAAGAGCAGCTCGGTGTAATCGGAATCGTCTTCTTTGTCGTGGCAGCAGCCGCGCCTCTAGTCGGAATGACGGGCGCAGTGCCCGTCGCAATCGTGCTCGGCAATGGAGCGGCCGCCCCCGGCGCCTACCTATTCGCGGGCATCATCCTTCTCTTGTTCAGTGTCGGCTACGCCGCAATGAGTCAACGCGTAACAAACACGGGAGCGTTCTTCGCCTATATCGGTCGCGGGCTTGGTCGCCATGCCGGAATCGCCGCATCCTTCGTTTCGGTGCTCGCCTACCTCACGATTCAGCTCGCCATCTTTGGATTCTTCGGCGGCGTTATGGCAGGACAAGTCGGCCTGCTCCCCTGGTGGGGTTGGACGCTCCTAGCTTGGCTGGCCGTAACGGCACTGTCATTGCTGCGCGTAGACGTCGGCGCCAAACTGCTCGGTGTGCTGATGCTCGCCGAACTCACGGTGCTCGTAATCGCCGCAGTTGCCATCCTCATCGATGGTGGACCCGAGGGACTCAACTGGGCAGCATCGTTCTCGCCTGACCTTATTCTTGCCGGAGGTCTTGCGGGTTCCGCCGGAATTGCCTTCGCGTTCGCCTTCGCCTCGTTTATTGGATTCGAAGCCACCGCAATTTATGGCGAAGAAAGCAAAGACCCGAAGCGTGCCGTACCGCGCGCAACCTACCTCGCTGTTGGCGTGATCACGGTGCTCTTCGCCTTCACGTCATTCGCACTCGTCACCGGAATGGGCGCCTCGAACGTTATCGAAGAAACGCTTGCTCGCTCTGGAGGACTCGAAGACCCCGCCGGCGTGCTCTTCTCGCTCGCCAGCGACTACGTCGGGCCTTGGCTCGCCACCGTCATGAGCATCCTCGTGCTGTCGAGCCTGTTCGCGGGACTGCTCGCATTCCAGAACGCCGCAAGCCGCTACTTGTTTGCACTCGGCCGCGGTGGCGTAATTGCCAGTTCGGCAGGAACAGTAAATGGTCGCGGCGCTCCTGGCCGTGCATCCATGATCGTGTCGGTTATCACGGGAATCGTGATGATCCTGTTCGCCGTGTTCCAGCTCGACCCGATCGCCAACATGTTCTTCTGGTTCAGCGGCCTCGCGGTCGTAGCGATCGTGCTCATCGAGGCGCTCGTGTGTATTGCGATCATCCGCTTCTTCCTGCAGAACAAGGGCACCGAGAACATATTTGTCACGATGATCGCACCGATCTTGGCATTCATCGGCCTCGTGCTCGCCGAGTACCTGCTGATGTCACGCTTTGGACTGCTCGCCGGTGACCTCACGCTCGCTGCCGGAGTCGATCCCACAGTGACCGCATTCGGGCTCAACGCGTTCGGCTGGTTCCTTGTGCTCTCACCATTCATCGTTCTCGTAATCGGCTACATCGTGTCGCTGACGCGTAAGAGCGTCAACGAAGAACTACTTCGGGATGAGATTTCCTAGATTGCTCTCGACGGGCCCTGGCACTGCGGTGTCAGGGCCTTTCGGCCTTAATGCGTCGCGTCAATAGCGGATACTGCGAAACCCGTCGCAGCGGGCTGTCGGCTCCAGCGCGTGCTACCTCTGACTCGCTACGGGTTCGGTCCGGTCGCGACCGAACGCTCAGGCTGATTCACCCACGCCGACCACGAACCCGGAAACAGTGCCGGGCGGAAGCCCGCGACAGTAAGCGCCAACGCATCGTGTGCCGCTGTGATGCCGGAACCGCAATACACACCGACGGGCCGATCCACGCTGACACCGAGTGATTCGTAGTGCTCACGCAACGAAATGGCATCGAGAAATTGGCCAGTGTCGTTGAGGTTTCCCGAGGTGGGAGCGCTGATCGCACCAGGGATATGGCCGGCACGTGGATCGATCGGTTCGGTCTCACCGCGATAGCGTTCACCGGCACGAGCATCCAGCAACACACCACTGTGAGGCAAAGATGCTGCGTCATCGGCCGTCAGCACAGGTTCGTGTCCCGCGCTCAGAGTGATGGTTCCCGGCGTGACGTTCGCCATCTCGTCAGTTCCTGTAGCAAGCGGATGCCCAGCCGCCGTCCACGCGGGCAGCGCACCGTCGAGCACCCGCACATTCTCGGCGCCCATATAACGCAGAAGCCACCAAGCCCGGCCCGCAGCGAGACTATTCCAGTCGTCATAGACGATGACGGTTTCGCCGTCGTTGAGTCCCCATGCTCGCGCCGAGGCCTGAAACGCGTCAGCTGCAGGCAAAGGATGACGCCCCTCATACGGTTCGCCATCACGAGCGAGCTCAGTGTCGAGATCGACATACACCGCGCCAGGAATGTGGCCTGCGTCATAGAGCGGGAGTCCAGCCGGCCCACCCAAACTCCAGCGCACATCGAGAACCCGAACGGGTGCTCCCCCGCTGGCGGCATCGTTGAGCAGTGCAGCGAGTTCGTTCGCCGTGACAAGAGGATGAGGCATCCGAGGCTCCGATCGTGGGGGTAGCTCCATGATCGCACTCACCGCAGATGGTTCACACCCACGCGATTGTGCTCCCATCGACGCTGCACATGCGGTCGATGGGAACACAGCATCACGCTATCTAGCTCCGGGGCTCATCGCGTCCGTCGAGCGCGAGGAGTTCCTCTTCGACGGCGCCGCCATAGCCTTCCTGTTGCGGATCTCTGTGCAGCCCACCTGAGATCGCATACTTCTCCTCTGGCGAGAGCACGAGACGCTTGCGTCCATACAGCGCGAAGATGATCAGCATGACGATATAAACCACGGCGATCGCGGCGATCGCCGGTCGTGCCGGTTCGTTGATGAAGAACCCGAAGAAAATCGCGAGCGAGAGAACACCAGCGATGATTGCGCCGGGAACACCCCAGGGGCTCCGATACGGACGGCTCGCGTTCGGGAACTTCTTACGCAGGATAAGGAACGAGACCATCTGAAGGACGTAAGCGATTACCGCACCCCATACGGCGATGTTCAGGACGATCGCGCCAGCGACGCCTTCTGCACCGCCGAGCGAATCCACGAGCACCAACGCCACGAATCCGATGATGGCACCCACGAGCAGTGCAACTGCTGGGGTCTGGCGCTTACCTGTTAGCGACAGGAACTTCGGGTAGTAGCCAGCCCGCGAGAGCGAGTACATGTTGCGCCCGTAGGCAAACATGATCCCCTGCAGCGACGCGAGCAGCCCGACCAGGGCGAACAGTGCGAGCGCGGCGGCGATCTGATCGCCGACGATGGCGCGGAACCCGTCGAGGAGAGGCTCGCCCGAGCTTGCGATCGTAGACGCACCGACAACGCCCGTGTTCAGGAAGAGCACCAGCAGACCAGTGATGATCAAGGTGGTGCGGGCGATCAGTCCTGCTTTGGGGATGTCGCGAACGGGGTTGTGCGCCTCTTCAGCCGCGAGTGGGAGCTCCTCGATGCCGAGGAAGAACCACATCGCGTAGGGAAGCGCGAACAAGATCGGGATCACACCGTGCGGCAGGAACGACGATTGGCCAGGATCGGGAGCGATATCGAAGAGGTTGTCCCAGCTGAACAGCCCAGAGAATGCCGCCATTGCCGAGAACACGAGAAGGATAGCGATCGAGATGATGGCCACAATTATCGCGAACTTAAAGGAGATGGCAGCGCCGGCGGAGTTGAGCGCAATGAAAACGATGTACAGGATCAGCCACCAGACTGGTGCCGGCAGCGAGAAGCCCAGCAGCTCACTGGTGATGAAGTCCGCGTAGCCCGCTGAGAAATAAACGATAACAGCGGTGGTGGCGACGTATTCGATCGTCTCGGCAAGGCCGGTGACGAAACCACCCCACGGCCCCATTGCCGCACGGGCGAAGGAATAGGCGCCTCCCGTGTGCGGCATTGCCGAGGCCATCTCTCCGATGCTAAAAATCATGCCGTAATACATGAAAATGAGGAGCGCGAAAGCGATCAGCATTCCCCCGAAACCGGCAAAGCCGATGCCGAAGTTCCAGCCCGAGAAGTCCCCGGAGATGACGGCTGCTACGGCGAGGCCCCAGAGGCCCCAAATACCAGCAGTGCGTTTGAGGGTGCGCTTCTCGAAATACCCAGCCTCAGCCGTGGTGTACTTCACCCCGGAGACGTTCAGTGTGTCTTTGGACATCCTGTTTCCTTTGCGCTCTGGTTGCATGCAGCGACGGGTCGGGCACACAACGCTGTGAGAATACCTGCGATGACTATACGGCGATCAATGGTTGTTGACTACCCATAACCAACATAATTTTTGCCTGTTGCCGGGATATTTCTTCCGACATCTCGGACATATCTGTGATCTAATGGTCGAAAAGTGCACCATTTGGCTTGCTCAACGAGGAGAAGTTCATGACACCCCGCTCCGGAAACCTCACGCTCGATGAACTGTCAGCAGACGTCGCCACTGGCGCGATTGACACGGTTCTTGTTGCCTTCACCGACATGCAGGGACGGCTGGTGGGAAAGCGACTCTCGGCGAGACTCTTCCTCGAGGATGCCGCCTCTCACGGAGCGGAGTGCTGCAACTATCTGCTCGCCGTCGACGTCGACATGAATACTGTCGACGGCTATGCGATGTCGAGTTGGTCGCGCGGCTACGGAGACATGGTGATGCTGCCCGATCTGGCGACTCTCCGTCGTGCGCCTTGGCTTCCGGGCACCGCGCTCGTCACTGCTGATCTCCGCTGGCACGACGACTCCCCTGTTGCTCCTTCACCCCGTCAGATCCTTAAGGCCCAGCTCGAGCGTCTCGCCGAGCGCGGCCTCGACACTTTTGTCGCGACGGAGCTCGAATTCATCGTCTTCGATGACAGCTACCGGGAGGCGTGGAAGAAGGGATACCGCGCACTCTCCACCGCCAGCGACTACAACATTGACTACAACGTGCTGGCATCGACTCGAATGGAGCCGCTCCTCCGCGACATCCGGAACGGTATGGATGGCGCCGGGATGTACTGCGAGGGCGTTAAAGGCGAGTGCAACCTCGGTCAGCAGGAGATCGGATTCCGCTACGCGTCCGCACTAGACACCTGCGACAACCATTCGATCTACAAGAACGGCGCCAAGGAAATCGCTGACGCCCACGGTAAGAGCCTCACCTTCATGGCGAAGTACGACGAGCGCGAAGGCAACAGTTGCCACATTCACATCAGTCTGCGGGGAACAGATGGCACTGCGGTCTTTGCCGACAAGGATGCCGAACACGGCATGTCAAAAATGTTCCGGCACTTCATCGCTGGCCAGCTCGCCGTAATGCGGGAGTTGACCCTCTTCTCGGCGCCGAACATCAACTCCTATAAGCGCTACGTACCGGGAAGCTTCGCCCCAACAGCGCTGGCGTGGGGAATGGACAACCGCACCTGCGCGCTGCGCGTAGTTGGCCAGGGTCTGGGAATGCGCGTCGAGAACCGCGTACCCGGTGGTGACGTCAATCAGTATCTGGCAGTCAGTGCCCTCATCGCGGCTGGTCTCTATGGCATCGACAACGAGCTTGAGCTCGAGGACGCCTACGAGGGCAACGCGTACGCGAGCGACGTCGCTCGCGTGCCGGCCACGCTGAGGGAAGCCGCGGAACTCTTCGCGTCGTCAACGTTTGCTCGCGAGGCATTTGGCGACGAAGTCGTCGACCATTACCTCAACAACGCCGCGATCGAGTTGGCAGCCTACGACTCTGCAGTGACCGACTGGGAAAAGGTGCGCGGCTTTGAGCGTCTCTGATCGGCCCGTTATCGGCCTGACCACCTACCTCGAACAGTCACAGACCGGCGTCTGGGATGTTCCAGCAGCGTTCCTTCCGAAGGCATACTTCGAGGCCGTGACGCGAGCCGGTGGCATCGCGGTTTTGCTTCCGCCTCAGCCGGTCAGCCCTGAAATCGCCCGCCGGGTACTCCACGGACTCGACGGACTGATTATCACCGGTGGCAAGGATTTCAACCCGGCGCGCTACGGCCAAGAACCCCACGCGACAACGGACGAACCTCGGCTCGACCGCGACGCCTGGGAAGACGAGCTCCTTCGCCAGGCGCTCGATGCTGACCTTCCCTTCCTCGGCATTTGTCGGGGCGCACAAGTGCTCAATGTTGCGCTCGGCGGCACCCTGCACCAGCACCTCCCCGACATCGTCGGTCACACGAGATATCAGGCCGGCGGAGGAATCTTCACGCACGTGCCGGTCGAGCTCGAGGGGGATTTGCTCACCCGGGCGATGCTCGGTGGCCAGCCTGAACCGCTGGTCGTCCCGTTATACCATCACCAGTCCATCGACCGCCTCGCCGAGGGACTCGTTGTCACGGCGCGCACCAGCGACGACGTGATTCAGGCTGTCGAACTGCCGTCGGCTACTTTCGCGGTTGCCGTGCAATGGCATCCGGAGGCAGCACCAGAAGACATCCGACTGTTCGAGGGCCTTGTGAAAGCGGCCCGACACTACCGAAAGGCTTTCGCGTGAGCACCTACACCGTTATTAACCCAGCGAACGAGACCGAGATCGGTGCTGTCGATCTGCTCGATATTCAGGCCACGGACGAGGCAATCGCCCGGGCCGCCATTGCCCACAAGGCGTGGGCTCAGGTCTCCCCCGCGGACAAGTCCCTGCTGTTGCGGCGTTTCGCGCAGACCGTAGACGGAGACCTTGAAAACCTTGCCGCGCTGGAAGTGAGCAACTCCGGTCATCCAATCACACAGGCCCGCTGGGAAGCCGGCCACGTTCGTGATGTTCTCAACTACTACGCGGCGGCACCCGAGCGGATGTTCGGCCAGCAGATTCCCGTAGCGGGCGGCCTCAACGTCACCTTCCACGAACCCCTCGGCGTCGTCGGCGTCATTACTCCGTGGAACTTTCCGATGACCATCGCGGCGTGGGGCTTCGCCCCGGCACTCGCGGCAGGCAACGCCGTAGTGCTGAAGCCCGCCGAATGGACCCCGCTCACCAGCATCCGTCTGGGAGAACTCGCCCTCGAAGCTGGTCTTCCCGAGGGCCTGTTTCAGGTTTTACCTGGCAAGGGCTCCGTTGTGGGTGAGCGGTTCGTCACCAACCCCACCGTGCGCAAGATCGTGTTCACCGGGTCAACCGCTGTGGGTAAGCAGATTATGGCCGGATGCGCCGACCAGGTGAAGCGGGTCACGCTGGAGCTCGGAGGCAAGAGCGCCAACATCGTTTTCGCCGATGCCGACCTCGAAAAAGCGGCCGCTGCGGCACCATACGGAGTGTTCGAGAACGCCGGCCAAGACTGCTGTGCACGCAGCCGCATCCTCGTTGAACGCAGTGCCTACGACCGCTTTATGGAACTTCTCGAACCCGCCGTTGCCGGCGTGCGCGTGGGAGATCCTAGCGATGAAACGACCGAAATGGGTCCACTCGTTTCGGCGAAGCACTTGGCTTCAGTGCAGTCGTACGTTCCCGCTGACGCGCCCGTCGCGTTCCGGGGAACCGCACCGGAAGGAGCCGGCTACTGGTTCGCGCCAACGGTACTGACCCCACAATCTCGGAACGACCGCACCGTCACCGACGAGATCTTCGGACCCGTCGTGACTGTGCTCCCCTTCGACGACGAAACCGATGCGCTGCAACTAGCCAATGACTCCGAGTACGGGTTGTCTGGTTCTATCTGGACCAGGGACGTCAGCCGGGCGATCCGAGTGTCACGTGGCGTCGATGCGGGCAACCTGTCGGTCAATTCGCACTCATCCGTGCGCTACTCCACCCCGTTCGGCGGCTTCAAGCAATCGGGCCTCGGCCGCGAGCTCGGCCCCGATGCACCGCTGAATTTTACAGAAACCAAAAACGTCTTCATTGCCGTCGACTGACCATCGCTACACTTCCCACTCAAGGAGCACCCAATGAGCATCACCCCTATTGACCTCACCCAGCGCCTAGCCGGCAAAGTCGCCGTCATCACCGGCGGAGCGAGCGGGATCGGTCTAGCCACGGCACGACGGTTCGCGGCCGAGGGTGCAACAGTCGTCATCGGCGACATGGACGAGACCGCAGGCCTCGCTGCCGCCGAACTGGTTGGCGGCCTATTTATCAAGGTCAACGTAACGAGTGAGGAACAGGTGAATGCCCTGTTCGATACCACAGCCAGCACCTATGGATCAGTAGACATTGCGTTCAACAACGCCGGGATCTCCCCCCCTGACGACGACTCAATCCTCACCACGGAACTGCCCGCCTGGGAAAAAGTGCAGGACGTCAACCTCAAATCGGTGTACCTCTGCTGCCGTGCAGCTCTTCGGCACATGGTCAAGCAGGGCAAGGGATCGATCATCAACACAGCGTCGTTCGTTGCCATTATGGGATCGGCCACCAGCCAGATCTCGTACACCGCCTCCAAGGGCGGCGTACTGGCCATGAGCCGTGAGCTTGGCGTGCAGTTCGCTCGAGAGGGAATCCGAGTCAACGCTCTCTGCCCCGGTCCGGCAAACACACCCCTGCTTCAAGAACTCTTCGCAAAGGACCCGGAACGTGCGGCCCGCCGCCTCGTCCACATCCCGATGGGGCGTTTCGCGGAGGCAGAGGAACTCGCGGCCGCAGTTGCGTTCCTAGCCAGCGATGACTCTTCTTTCATCACCGCGTCGACGTTCATCGTCGACGGCGGCATAAGCTCCGCTTACACGACGCCCCTGTAATGGAAGAACCAGCCAGCCTCAACGGTGAATTGCTTCTGCGTCCCGTGCGCGGTGGCAACTCCTTCGAGGAGACCGTTCAGCGCCTCCTGCAGACCGTGCGCCTCGGCCTGGTCGGCCCGGGCGAACGCCTGCCTGCCGAACGGGAACTTGCGACCATGCTCGCCGTCAGCCGTGACACTGTGCGCGAGGCTATCGCCTCCCTCAGTGACGCCGGCTACCTCGTGTCGCGGCGCGGTCGGTATGGGGGAACCTTCGTCAGTGAGGTTCTGCCGACACACATTCCCGGCACGCATCCGGACGAGGCGTTGGCACCTGCGCGAGACCTCTCCCCCGAATCTATCGAAGACACCCTTACGCTTCGTGAGATCCTCGAAGTCGGGGCCGCGCGTCAGTCGGCAGGCCGCGCCCTCACTCCCGGCCAACGGGAACTGCTGTGGCTGAGCCTCGTCGAGGCGAATGCCGCCAGCGGCGAAGAGTACCGCCGCCTTGATTCGCGCTTCCACCTCATGATTGGCGAACTTGCCGGTTCGGCCTCGCTGACACCGCTCATCGCCGACGTGCGCATGAGGGTCAACGAGTTGCTCGACAGCATCCCTTCGCTCGGGCCGAACATCACTCATTCCAACACCCAGCATGAGCAGATTGCGATCGCGATCCTCACCGGCCGCCCGGATGCCGCTGCTCAGGCAATGAGCGAACACCTCGCGGGCACAGCGCTGTTGCTGCGCGGATTCCTTGAGTAGCGCTTCCATAGAGTGCCGTCACTCGGCTTGAGCGCCCAGAGCGAGGAATTTCGGCATACGCTGAAGCCATGCTCACGCCACCAGAAGCCGCGAAGGTTCCCACCGAACGTATCCACCACGGTGACCACTACGTCGACAATTACGAGTGGATGCGCGATAAAGAGAGCCCCGACACCCTCGCGCACCTTCACACCGAGAACGCTTTCACTTCGGCGCGAACGAGCCACCTCACCGTGCTGCAGGAGCAGATCTTTGAAGAGATCAAGGCCCGCACTCAAGAGACCGATCTGAGTGTTCCCGTTCGCCGCGGCCAGTGGTGGTATTTCAACCGCACCGAAGAGGGCAAGCAGTACTCGATTCACTGCCGGGCGCCAATCACGGGCGACGACGACTGGACTCCCCCGACGATTGCTGCGCCAGAGTCAGAGGTAACTGCCGCTGACACTTCTGCAGCGCCCCTCACCCTTCCCGGCGAGCAGATCCTCCTCGACGACAACGTTGAAGCCGAGGGCAATGACTTCTACAGCCTCGGCAGTTTCTCGCTCAGCGACGACGGCACCCTTCTCCTCTATGGGGTGGATGTCGAGGGCGACGAGCGTTACACGCTGCGCGTGCGCCAGCTGGGCGACTCCCCCACTTCGACCGCGGGCATCGCTACGGCAACCGCGACTGACGGGGTAACCCGCTTCAGCTCGGCCAACGACCTCCCCGATGAGATCCCCGGCACCGCCGCTGGTGCACTGCTGGATGCCATAGGCAACTACGTCTTCTATACGACGGTGGATGACGCGTGGCGCCCCGACACCGTGTGGCGTTACGAGTTGGGTACTGCTGCGGCATCCGCGGTTCAGGTGTTTCATGAGCCAGACGAGAGTTTTTGGGTCGGTGTTGGTCGTTCACGCAGTGGCAAGTATTTGGCTATCGAGGCTGGCTCGCGCCTGACGAGCGAAACCCGCTTGCTCGACATGCGCACTCCGACCGGCGACTTCGAGGTTGTGTGGCCCCGTGAGGTTGGTGTCGAATACGACGTTGAGCATGTGGTGGTTGGCACTCAGGATCGGCTGCTGATTGTGCACAACAAAAACGCCATCAACTTTGAGCTTGTGAGTGTTGCTGCCGATGATGCTCGCGGCGAGCGCCGCATAATTCTTCCCCACAATGAAGCGGTGCGGCTTGAGGGCGTGGAAGCATTCCGTGAGTTTGTGGCGATCGAGTACCGTCGCGAAGGGCTTACGCGAGTGGCCGTGGCGATGGTTCCCAAGCATGGCGGACGCTACGAAGACACCCCGCACGAACTGCAGTTCGACGATGAACTTTTCACCGTGGGCCTCAGCTCCAACCCCGAATGGAATCAGCCGAGCATCCGTCTCAGCTATGGCAGCTTTGTTACCCCCACCATCGTCTACGACTACTTGGTGGATGAGAATGAACTACTGCTGCGCAAACAGCAGCCGGTGCTGGGCCGCTTCGACCCCGCGCTGTATACCCAGCATCGGGAGTGGGCCACCGCATCTGATGGCACGCGCGTGCCGATCTCGCTTGTGTACCGCAACGACCTCGTGGCTCCGGGCACCCCGGCACCGACGGTGCTCTATGGCTATGGCTCCTACGAGATCAGCATCGACCCTGGCTTCGCTGTTGGTCGGTTGAGCCTGCTCGACCGCGGCATCATCTTCGCAGTTGCCCATGTTCGTGGTGGCGGCGAACTGGGTCGCACCTGGTACGAGGGCGGCAAGAAACTGCACAAACGGAACACCTTTACCGATTTTGTGGCCTGCGCCCGGCATCTCATCGATATCGATACGACGTCGAGCGACCGACTTGTCGCCGAAGGCGGTAGCGCGGGTGGTTTGCTGATGGGTGCGGTCGCGAACATGGCCCCACAACTGTTCTCGGGCATCCTCGCGGTCGTACCGTTCGTTGACCCTCTCACCTCAATCCTCGATCCTTCGCTGCCGCTCACGGTCATCGAGTGGGATGAGTGGGGTGACCCCCTCCACAATGAGGAGGTCTACTACTACATGAAGTCGTACTCGCCGCTCGAGAATGTGCACGATACTCACTACCCGCGCATCCTTGCCGTGACCTCGCTCAATGACACCCGTGTGCTTTACGTCGAGCCAGCCAAATGGGTGGCTCGACTACGCGAGGTGGGGGCGGATGCTCTGCTCAAGACCGAGATGGCTGCGGGTCACGGCGGCGTCTCTGGTCGCTACGACGCGTGGCGCGAACGGGCATTCACCTACGCGTGGACGGTCGACGCGGCGCGTGCCTCAGCGCACTAGCACTATTCGGTCCACCACTCGTCGTACATTGACACCGGCACGGTGCGCTTGTGGCGCGTGTTGAGGTACTTGGTCTCGATTTCCACCGCGACCTCGGCGGGCACGTCACGCCCCTCGAGGTAGTCGTCGATATGGTCGTACGTCACCCCAAGGTTGGCCTCGTCGGCTTGGCCGGGCGTGTGGTCGAGCAGGTCGGCCGTCGGCACCTTCTCATAGAGCCGCTCGGGTGCATTCAGGTGTATGAGCAGCTGCTTACCCTGACGCTTAGTGAGCGCCGTCAAGGGCAGCACGTCGGCTCCACCGTCACCATACTTGGTGAAGAATCCGGTCACAGCTTCGGCGGCATGGTCTGTTCCAACCACAAGATAGCCGAGCTGCCCCGCAATCGCATACTGCGCCACCATGCGCTCGCGAGCTTTCACGTTGCCCTTGGAGAAGTCAGTAATCGGCTCCCCTAGGGCATCCGCGAATTCGGCAGCAATGCCGTCAACCGCACGCTGGATGTTGAAGGTCACCTCCCGGTCTGCCTCAATGAAGTCGAGCGCTAATTGCGCATCATCTTCGTCGTGCTGCACCCCGTAGGGAAGTCGCACCGCCACGAACTGGGCCTCGGCGCCCTCGGCCCGCAACTCGGTGACAGCTAACTGGCAGAGCCGCCCGGCAAGCGAAGAGTCCTGGCCGCCACTGATCCCCAACACGAGCCCCTTGACATGGGATGCCCTGAGATATTCCTTGAGAAAGTCGATACGCATGCGAACCTGCTCGGCAGCATCGATCGTGGGCTGGGTGTTCAAGTCGTAAATGATGCGCGCCTGCAACGGGTTCATGTGATTAAATCTAACCCCCACATTCGGCATTGGGATTATTCAGTACCGGCTCACCCTGCCAATCCGGCAGACTAGCGGGAAAATGCAACACGCTCGAAACGTAGAGCACCCGAATGCGGGATCGCGTTGAAGCGGGATCGCGCTGCTGCGGGAGATGCTCGTCGCACGCGGCTGACGCCCCGCATGATCGGGCGAAAGCCCAGCAACGGGAGCTAGCGTGATGGCGGGAGCCGCGCTCAGTGCGGCTCCGTATTGTTTCCCGGAAAGGCCTTCCCATGCCAGACAACACCGTCACTGGTCGCCGCATTTCTACCTCCGTGCTCGTCATCGGCACCGGAGGTTCTGGCCTGCGGGCCGCGATCGAGCTGTCTGAGCGCGGAGTCGACGTTCTTGCCGTCGGAAAGCGCCCCAAGAACGACGCACACACGTCACTGGCGGCGGGAGGGATCAACGCGGCCCTAGCCACGATGGATGCCGAAGACAGCTGGCAGCAGCACGCAGCAGACACCATCCAAGAGAGCTACTTTCTCGCCAACCCACACACCGCCGAGATTGTGACGAAGAACGCTGGCCGCGGCATCCAAGATCTCGAGCGATGGGGCATGCCGTTTGCGCGCGAGAATGACGGGCGTATCAGCCAGCGCTATTTCGGTGCCCATAAATACCGTCGCACCGCTTTCGCCGGGGATTATACGGGTCTCGAAATCCAACGCACCCTGGTGGCCCGGGCCGCCCAGCTTGAGGTGCCCATCCTGGATTCGGTGTACATCACCCGCATCCTGGTGCGTGACAACGTGGTGTTCGGCGCCTATGGCTTCGACCTGCGCGACGGCAGCCGGGTGACGATCATCGCCGACGCAGTCATCATCGCCGCCGGCGGACACAACCGCATCTGGCGTCGCACCTCCAGCCGCCGCGACGAGAACACCGGCGACTCCTTCAAGTTGGCGGTGGATGCTGGCGGTCGGCTGCGCGACGCCGAACTGGTTCAGTTCCACCCGAGTGGCATCCTGGAACCAGAGAATGCCGCAGGCACCCTGATCAGCGAGGCCGCCAGGGGCGAGGGCGGGGTTTTGCGCAACGCCCTCGGTGAGCGGTTCATGGCCAACTACGACCCCGAGCGCATGGAATTGTCCACTCGCGACAGGGTCGCCCTTGCCGCATACACCGAGATCAAGGAGGGTCGCGGCACCGCAAAGGGCGGCGTGCTGCTCGACATTTCTCACCTGCCCCGCGAAACGATCATGACGCGCCTACCCCGCGTCTACCAAACCATGCTCGAATTGCAGGTACTGGACGTCACCACCACCGCCATCGAGATCGCCCCGACCGCGCATTACTCGATGGGCGGCGTGTGGGTGCGACCGGATGACCACTCCACCGATGTCGTCGGGATGTACGCCATCGGCGAAGCATCCAGCGGGCTACACGGCGCCAATCGGCTCGGCGGCAACTCGCTCATCGAGCTGCTCGTCTTCGGCCGGATTGTCGGTCAGGCTGCGGCCGAGTACAGCGCGGGGATCACCTCCCAGAATCGCTCACAGGACGCGATCGACGCGGCAGAGCGAGAGGTGACCGACACTCTTGCCTCGGACGGACAAGAGAATGTGCGGGCGTTGCAGCGCGACATCCGCAACACCATGACGGACTTCGGCGGAGTGGTTCGCGACGAGGCGGGGCTGCTGGAAGGGCTGCGCCAGTTGGACGACCTCGACGATCGCCAGAGCCGAATCGGCGTGCATCCGGATGTCGCCGGCTTCTCCGGCCTCGCACATGCCTTTGACCTGCGCGCCTCCCTCATGGCCGCGCGAGCAACCCTCGCCTGCGCACTCGAGCGTCGGGAAAGCCGCGGTGCTCACAACCGCAGTGACTACCCTGACATGGACCCCACCCTGCAAGTGAACCTGGTGTGGTCAGCCGACGGCTCGATCACCCACGAGCAGATCCCGCCGGTACCAGCCGAAATTGCCGCACTCATGGAAGACGTCACCCAGGTCGGTAAGTTGCTTGAATAACAGGGGTACCCGGAATCTTTGATTCAACGATCACTTCACGGCAGACAACCTAGCCTGCTTAATCAAGCCACAGTAGCGGGCAAATGGTTCCCCGGCCCCTCAGACGATTAGCGCGCCAACTTTCGGCAACCCTTCCGTGAAACCGTTATCGGGTTTTCTCCAAAAAACCGTTACCTCGCTAGAGTGAGCGCAGAGCGGGGTCTAGGTGGAGGGAACTGACTACATGACACGAGAGTGGAACTCCGAGCACGACTCGTGGGCTGTCTATGGCGGAGACGCCCCAATCGATGACGCAACCCGGGCTACCTGGAGGGAATCCGTCGATGACGACACTCCCCCGGTGCGCCTCATTGCCCACTCCCCCTACTGGTTTTGGGGAACACTAGGTGCCCTCTACGCATTGTCGTTCGCGAACCCGCTAGCCAACGTGGCCAGCGGAGTTGCCGCAGTGGTGGGCATGCTCGCCGTCATGCACGCAGCGTTTCGCGATCGAAATCTCCTCACACATCGCGGAGCATATCCTGTTGCCTCACCCCTGTGGATGTTCCTCAGCCCGATCGCCTACCTCGTCGCCCGATCACTGGCGCTGAAGTCAGTTCCTGGCCATCGCCATGGCTTCGTGGGCTGGTATCTCGTTGGTCTCGGGATAGTCGTCGGCTGTGTGCTGTTCTTTCTTGCCGCACAGGGCCTCATCGGCGCCGCGGCGATCTGATACCGCGCAGGTAAACCGCACCCGTTCGCTCCCGCCAGCGGTGCTCAACGCACTCCCCTTACGCTGCGCCACATTCGCCGTTGCCGAAGATTCCGCGTACGTTTTCATACACACCGGTTCGCCACAGAAACCGGTTCGCTACAGAAAGGGGACACTCGACGATGAGAGACGCGATGCGCTGCCTGAGCATTCGAATGCTCATCGTCGCGGCGTGCGCTGCATCCGTGTTCGCGTTGTCTGCTCCTGCCACCGCGGCCCCTGCCCCTGCGACAGCAGTGGCGATCGCAATCGACGAGCCCGGGGCCATCGAGCCGACAGCACCGGCGACTCCCACTCCGACAGTGCCTGCGACTCCAGGCCCAACTCCGACGATCGCGCCGACTCCGTCGCTCACCCCCGCTCCGATTCCGTCCGAGACGATCGCCCCCACCCCGACCCCAACGCCCACTCCGGTCGAAACTCCGGCAACCCAAGACAACGAGGAAGTTACACCTCTTCCGGCGATCCCCCCGAGCTTTGCGACGTCAAACGTTTCACTCACGTCACTCCTGATTGCCGTCGCAGTGCTTGCGGTGAGTCTCATCGTGCTCTGGCTCGCGCTTCGTCGGCGCTCAGTCACGGCGCGGACGGCACAAGCCTCGACGCCGCCGCGCGACCGAGCGACCTCCGCGGCTGTGGTTCTCGATTCGATGGCCGATACCGGTGAAGCAATGATCGACAGTGGCTATCCGGTGAGCATGGTTCGTTCCGCCGTGCAGGATGTCGCCACCGCGAACGGCTACGCCTCAGCCGAGGTAGTCGTCTTTCCGACGGCACTGTTCGTGTCGCTAGATGACGAAGGTGCCACTCTCACTCGAGCAGTCTCAGCGGGCAGACAGTCGTATCTACTCCACCACGTCGATGTCATTGATCGCGTAGTAAAGGTGGGACGGGTTCGCCCGGGCTCCAGCGGGTGGGTCACGCGCCAGCTCGCGAAAGTGCGCAACCTTCCTGCACCTTTTTCGAGCACTCAGCGAGTGTTCGCATATGCGCTCACTTCGGCTGCGATCTCCGTACTCTTGGGCTCTTCATGGTTGGGAGTGCTCTTGGCCGCGCTCCTCGGCATCGGTGTTGGCACCCTGCTGCTGCTTGGTGAGCGCCTACCTTCCAGCTATAGCGCGCTGGTCATTGTCGGTGCCGCACTCGGATCCTCTCTCATAGTGCTGCTCGCAGCTCGGGCATCCGCTGATCCCGGAGTGTTGCCGTCACTGGTCGCCCCGTTAGTGATTCTGCTGCCCGGAGGGCTTCTAACGACCGCGGTAATCGAGCTCGCTACCGGCCACATCATGTCTGGTTCGGCTCGGGCGGCTGCAGGCGCAATGCGACTAGTGTTGCTCGCCGTCGGAATTGTGTCGGCTGGCGCACTCGTCGGGGTGCCGAAAATCGAACTCGGTGGTGCCAGCGAACCGCTCGGCCCGCTTGCCCCGTGGATCGCTGTCGCGGTCTTCGGGGTGGGAATCACCATCTACCAGTGTGCACGACCAGCCTCCATCCCGTGGATTCTGCTAGTGCTCTATGTCGCCTACGGCGCTCAAGTGATCGGTGACGTATTGTTCGGCGGGGTGCTCTCAGCACTCATCGGTGCCATCGCGATGACCCCGGTCGCCGTGATTGTGGCGCGGCACCGGAGTGGTCCTCCCGCGATTGTCAGCTTCCTCCCCGCGTTCTGGCTGCTGGTCCCCGGTGCACTGGGACTTGTCGGCGTCACCGAGATTCTGGGTGGTGACGCCAGCGCTATGAGCACCCTCGTCACGACCGTCGGCACAATGATCGCGATCGCCCTTGGCGTGCTCATCGGGCTCGCCGCGTCGAGCTCCTTGCGCGATCGGCGACTGCCAACACTTTTTGACTTCCTCGAGCCGCTTCCGGTTTCGGAGCCGGGGCAAGACCCAGAACCCGAGCCCAAGCCCAAGCCCAAGCCCAAGAAATAGGCTCCCTGTTCCCTCACCTCAGCTAGGCGTCAAGGTGCAAACATTGAGCGGTGGCAGCATCTGACAGGCGGCACGGTTCGAAGTTTCTCTGTGGCCTAGACGACGGGACGCTTGCTGAGAACGAGGTTCCAAACCCGCTGCGACTGCCACCCAGACACGGCGCATCAGAGGAATTGCGAGGATGCCCAGCACGGCGACGAGCGGCACTCACGAACCCTTCTCAGCCTCATCGCCTAATGGTGAGGCAATAACCCGTGAGATACCGTCCAGCGCATCCAGGTGTTTCGACAGGAAACAACAAAATCCCCCTCCACTATGGAGAGGGATTTTAGTTGCGATGTCTGAGACATCTTTCCGTTGCGGGGACAGGATTTGAACCTGCGACCTCTGGGTTATGAGCCCAGCGAGCTACCGAACTGCTCCACCCCGCGGCGTGTAATCAAGACTAACACAGGGTGAAGGACACGAAAACCGAACTCAGCGGGCCACAATCTGCTGCGGCCCGCCGAGCTAGAACGTGCTATTGGGTTGCGGCGATTGCCTGCTGAATTGCGGCGACCATGCGGTCATCGGCTTCAGCAGCCGCGACCAAGTCGTTGGCTGCATAGGCTGCCTGGCGGTCGGCCAATGCTGCCTTGTAGTCAGCGAGCGCCTTGTCGAGGGCCGGGTTGTCGCCAGCGGTTCCGGGGTCGACGGGTGCCTCAGGATCAACCGGAGCTTCAGGATCAACCGGAGTCTGCGGATCAACAGGGACTTCACCATCGCCAGCCTCAGCACCGGAGTCTCCACCAAACAGTGAGTCAAGTGCCTGGTCAAGGGTGTCCTCGAAGGCAATCTCATCACCGAATGACACCAGAACCTTGCGCAGCAGCGGGTACTGGGTTCCACTCGTCGACTGCACGTAGACCGGCTGCACGTAGAGCAGACCGCCACCAACAGGCAGGGTCAACAGGTTACCAAGCCTTACCTCGGTGTCACCTCGCTGCAACAGAGCTAACTGGTTGGCGACAGTCGTGTCGGTGTTGAAGCTGTTCTGCACCTGACCGGGGCCCGGCACCGTATCCTTCTTCGGCAGGTTCAACAGAGTGAGCTTGCCGTAGTTGGGTCCGGCATCCGAGTTCGCCGCGAAATAACCCGTCAGAACGCTTCGACTCGCATCCGCTGTTCCCTTTGGGATGAACGTGGAATAGATCGTGAACGCGGGATCGTCAGTGCCGGGAACCTTCATGGTCAGGTAATACGGCGGCTGAGTTGACCCGGTCGTCGACACCGGATCTTCTGGACTGACCCACTGATCATCACTCGAGTAGAACGAGCCGGCATCCGTCACGTGGAAGGAACCCAAAATCTCGCGCTGCATCTTGAACAGGTCAGCGGGGTAGCGCACGTGATCGAGCAGTTCAATACTCATGTCGCTCTGCGGCAGCAATGTGTTGGGGAAGATCTTGTTCCAGGTCTCCAGAACCGGATCTTGGTCATCCCACGCATACAACTTCACCGAACCGTCATAAGCATCAACGGTCGCCTTGACCGAGTTGCGGATGTAGTTGATATCATCAAGCGCAAACTGCGGCGCCGGCGTGTAAGTGTCTGCAATCGCGCTCGAAAGCTGCTCAACCTGCGAGTACGGGTAGTTCGCTCCCGTAGTGTATCCGTCGACAATCCAGACAATGCGGCCATCCACGACGGCCGGATATACGTCACTGTCAACGGTAAGGTACGGAGCTACCTTCTTGACACGGTCGAGAGGCTCACGGTCGTACAGAATCTGCGACTTGCTGGTGACATCTGACGAAAGGAAGATTTGCTCCGATTGGAACTTGATCGCATAAACAAGCTTCTTGAAAATGTTGTCGAGCACTGGTCCGCCGTCGCCGGAGAACGTCGTGGTCGCATTCTGGTCGCTATCTTCACCACCCGAAGGGAAGTCGAGCTCGATGTCCTTCGCCCCCTCAGGCGCACCAACTATCGAGTACTCCGGCGACTTCTCACCGAAGTACACGCGCGGCTCAAAGTCACCAAGTGCTCCTGTGCTGGGAATTCCAGACTGTAAGAACACCGGCTGTCCGTCGGCGGCGCGCTGGTTACCGAATGCAGCCACAATTCCATAACCGTGGGTGTAAACGACAGTGTTGTTATACCACGACTGCGAATCACCCAAACCAGACTGATTCAGTTCACGCACCGCGATCACGGTGTCTTGAGTTTGGCCGTCGATGTCATAGCGGTCAACATCGAGGTGGCTGTCGAACTGGTAGTACTGCTTGAACTGCTCAAGCTGCGCAAACGCCTGAGGCGCAATCGCAGGGTCGAGGATACGGATGTTTGCCGTGGTGGTCGCGTCTTCACGCAGCGCGCCCGATTCGGCATCAGTCGTGGCGCTATAGGGAATCTCTTCAATATCTGCGACACCGTAAGCGTCTCGAGTCGCGGCAATGCTTCGATCGATATATTCGGATTCATAATTACGTGCGTTGGGATCAACCTGGAAGCGCTGCACAACCCACGGGTAAAGGTTTCCCACGACAAGGCCACTCACGAGAAGAAGGGCGGTGCCGATCATGGGGAGACGCCAGCGACCGATAATGGCCGTGACGATAAAGAGGATGGCGACGATTGCGGCAATCCCGGCCAGAATCGCGCGGCCGGGAATGGTGGCATTCGCTTCGGTGTAACTTGCACCAGTCTGCAGGAATCCTTGGCTGGATGAGTACAACGTCGTGTACTGGTCAAGCCAGATACTTACAGCCTGAAGGGCAAAGAAGATTCCCGCGGTGATGGCCAGCTGGATACGAGCAGAACGCGAAATGCGAACCTCACGCCCGTTGACGCTGAGCGCACCGTAGAGATAACTCGTAGCGAGAGCCCCGACGAAGGAGACCAGCAACACGGCGGAAGCAAAGCCAACAATGCCGTGGTAAAGGGGCAGTTCGTAGAAGTAGAACCCAATGTCGAACCCGAATTGTGGGTCAACTTCACCGAATGAGGTGCGGTTGAGCCACTGCAATACAACGGGCCAGCTGCCCGCTGCAGAGACGCCACCGAAGATGCCCAAGAGCACCGGGATGCCGACCATGGCTATCTTTCGTAGCGGCTCGACTACCTGCTGGTAGCCCTCCAACTGCGCATTGAGCTTGGCGTAGATGGGGCGTGCGCGGAAGGCAACGAGAAGGCTGATGCCTACTGGAACCGCCATTGCGACAAAGCCAATGAGGAACATCGCTGCATTAGCGATCCATTGGGTAGTGAGAACACCTAGGTAGCCGGCCTGGTCAAACCAGAGAACATCGGCGTAGAGATTAGAGAACAAGAAGAATGCAATAACAATTACGGCGAGGATTACCGCCGTAATTGTTAGCGCGGTCCTCGTTTTGTTCGGTGGGGCTGATTGGGTTTGGCTCGACACAGTACTTCGCTCCTGAAATTGGGGGCCTAGCGGTATCTTAAAGGTCTTTTATGCGTGCGGGGCGGATGATCGCTCTCAGCGTCAATCGGGGAACCACTCAAACAGTGGCGCTCAACTTGCGTCGCATGACGGAAGACCTGTGCCACTCAGTCCAGCACGAATGCTGGCTAGCGCAACTAGGGCATCGTTGAGGTCGTCGATCGCGTACACGGTGAGGCCCTCGGGAATGTTGCCCGCAACCTCATCGCAGTTCTCTATGGGGGCAAAGAAGAAGCTGGCTCCCGCATTACGCGCGCCATACATCTTCTGCTGGATGCCACCGATTGGGCCAACGTCGCCGGTTGCGGTGATCGTTCCGGTTCCTGCAATTTCTTCGCCGCCATTGATTGCACCCGGCGTGAGCTTGTCGATGATCCCGAGGGCAAACATCATGCCCGCGCTCGGGCCTCCGACGTTTTCTAACTGAATCTTCACGTCGACGGGGAAATTGTAGGCGCTGCCGACCACAACACCGATGACCGCGATGGGTTCGTCTCCCTCGGTCATTGTTGGGGTGATCTCGACAGTCTGCTCTTCGCCGTCACGGTCAAAAACGATTGTCGCGGCAGCAGTCGTGCCGTTATCGGCGATCTTATTGCGGAGCCCTGTAACGTCAGCGAAAGCCTCGTCGTTGACAGAGCGAATGATGTCGCCCGCCTGCAGCACGCCATCTGATGGTCCACCGGTGCTTGTCTCAGCGACGGTGAGCGTTGCGTCAAACTCATAGTTCAGATCTGAGAGCGCAGCCGCAATTGCTTCCTGCTGCGAGCTTTCCATCTGGACGCGACCGGCCTCGGTCGAATCTTCGAGCGTCACGCCGGGTGGGTAGACGGCTTCGACCGGAATGATTGAGCGACTGCGATCGAAGAAGGCGGCGCCGACCTCAAACCAGCTGAGTGGTGAGTCAGGGTTTCCCTGCACATTAACAGTCAGCATGTCGAGCGCACCCTCGGTGGGATACGTCGTTTCCACAGGAATTTGGATGAGCGGCACAAGCTCACCGTCGATCTCGACGTCACCCAGGGTGTCGTAGACAGGCCCTGGTTGCTCGATGATGTACGGCGAAGGAACAAGTGTTGCCAACAGCGTGCCGACGAGCGCAACACTGAGAATCAGCCACCCCAGCCAGCCACTTCGGGCACGGCGCGATGAAGGTTCGGGACGATTATCAGTAAACAGGGCCACCTAGGTCCTTACGGGGTGGAAGCGGTGTTCGCCACAGGCGCACGGTAGGAGTTACTAGCCTAGGTCAAAACTCAGCCGCACACGGCATCGAGCGAGTAGCGTTAATCCATGGCTGACGACGCTGACAACAATTCCGAAGACGAGTTCCGCGACATGATGCGCGAGTTCCTCTCCGGCGATGGAGAGATCGATCCCGCGAAACTCGCTGCGGCCGCTGGACTGCCCAATGATCCTGCGATGATCCAACAACTGCTCAGTCAGCTCCAGAATGCGCTGGGAAAGAGCGACGACGGAATCAACTGGGATATCGCGCTTGAGCAGGCCAAGAACCTTGCCTCCCAAAGCACTGTCGTCTCGCTGCCCGCAGAACGCTCCAAGCTGGAACAAGCCCTGCACGTGGCATCCCTCTGGCTCAATGAAGTCACCGATGTCTCTGAATTGACCGTGGAACCCAAACTGCTCAGCCGCAGCGAATGGGTCACCATCACGATGCCGATCTGGACTCAGTTGGCTGAACCCGTCGCCAATTCAATCGCCAACTCGCTCACCGATGTTCTCAAGCAGAACGCCCCAGAAGACATGGATGAAATGCTCAGCGGCGCGAGCAAGATGATGCGCAACATCGGGGGCACCCTCTTCGCTATGCAGCTTGGTCAGGTGGTAGGGCAACTCTCCAGCGAGGTTGTATCGGGTGGTGATATCGGCATCCCTCTGCTCGATGAGCAGCAAGCGGCACTCATTCCTCAAAGTGTGTTCGCGTTCGGCAATGGACTCGACATCCCCGACGAAGAAGTACACCTCTACTTGGCAGTGCGCGAACTCGCCCATGCCAGACTCTTTAGGCATGCGCGGTGGCTGCGACTGCAGTTGCTCACCTCGATTACTGCCTATGCCCACGACATCCACATTGACGCGGATGCGATTGCTGAACTTGCGAGCGGATTCGACCCCAGCAATCCAGAAGAGTTGCGCGACGCCATGACCAATGGCTCGTTGATTCCGCCAAAAAGTGAAGAACAGCGCGACGCGCTCGAACGGCTCGAGACTGTGCTGGCGCTTGTCGAGGGCTGGGTTGATGTCGTCACTGCCGCCGCGACCACTCGACTGCCTTCTCGCGGTGCGATTGCGGAGACCGTGCGTCGACGCCGCGCCTCCGGAGGCCCGGCGGAATCTGCATTCGCTACCCTGGTGGGCCTTGAACTTCGCCCGCGTCGACTGCGCGAAGCTGCAGCGATGTGGCAGCACGTCAGCGACGAACTCGGGGCAGAACAGCGCGATGCGCTCTGGTCGCACCCCGACCTGATGCCTACCGCAGCCGACATCGACGACCCTGCCGCACTCGTGGCTCGCCTTCGTGACGGTGGCAGCACTCCCGACGATATCGATCAGGCGATCGATGCCCTCCTGAATGACGAATCGGGCGACCGCCCGCACGAGGGCGACAACTCCTAGATCGAGCGTCACCGACGGCGGCATCGCGATCACCGTACCCGCTGTGGAACCTTTGCACTGACCGATCCGAGGGTGGGCACAATGGGCACATGATCCTGCGCGTAGACCCCCGACTACCTCTGGTGTGGCGCTCCCCCACGAGCGCGCAATTGGGCATCGACCCACCCGCTGTCGTGCTGCCCCACGTCACCGAAATCCAAGAAAAGATCCTCTCGGCTCTTGTGACCGGCATCAGCCGCAGCGGCATCGGCATGCTCTCCCGATCGCACCCCGAAGAATGTGATGACCTACTCGATGCCCTCTCCCGAGTGCTCACTGCTACCCCACCGCAGCCGCCAAGTGCCCATGTTGCGGTGCTCGGCACCGGATCCTTGGCCGAGTCCATTGCTCGAATACTCGCGGCGAGCGGGGTAACGGTCTCCGTTGAAGAGACTGCGGATGAGCTGAGCAACCCCGATCCTGATCTTGCGATTGTGGTCGGCCACTTTGTTATCCCACCCTCGGTGCATTCGTATTGGCTTCGCCGTGATATCCCGCATCTGCCCGTCGTGATTTCAGATTCCGCGGCCGAAATCGGGCCCGTCGTCACTCCAGGAATCACCGGATGCCTACTCTGCGTCGAGCTGCACCGGCGCGACGCCGATCCCGCCTGGCCGGCCATCGCAACCCAACTCATGGGGCGCACCTCGCGCGCCGGAAGCCCAGTGCTGATTGCGGAAACCGCGGCCGAGACGAGCCGCATGGCGTTGCACCGCCTCGGCCGCGTGGGTTACACCGTTTTTGATCAGACCCCGGCCGATGCGACCTCATCAGTGCGCATCGATCACGCCACCGGCCGCCGCGACGAAAGTCTTCGGTTTCGGCATCCGGAGTGCGGATGTCAGCAGGTGGACAGCATCCCTAGCGTGGGGTCCGGTCACGCACATCGTCGAGAAAGCGACTGGGGGCGCGACGCCCACCCCGACCTGTTTGTGCGCTAGCCGACCACGACATCCCGAGCGATCGGCGAGCACGAGTAATCCCCACGTAGAGGAGTCGTCGTTCTTCGTCGATTGCTTCGGGAGTGCGGGCATAACTGATGGGCAGCAAACCCTCGTTGAGCCCGACAATATGCACGCAGTCCCACTCCAAGCCTTTCGCCGAGTGCAGGGTTGCAAGGTTCACTGCTGACCGCAATGGTTCGTTGTTGCTGCTCTGGCGATCAACCAGGTCCGCAACGAACTCGCGCAGGGTCATAGTTTCGGGTGCATCTTCGGCAAGACGCATGATCACATTGAGCGATTCCCAGCGATCACGCACCGCGCCGCCACTCTCGGGCGGCTCCTGCGACCATCCGATTGACCGCAGAACGTCACTGACCGACTTAAATAGTGGCTCCGTGGCGGTGGTGATGGATGCTCCACGCAGCAGCATGATCGCCTCTTTGACCTCACGCTGATCAAAGAACCGGGTCGCACCGCGCACGAGAAAGGGAACTCCGGCCGCGGTGAGCGCCGCCTCTATTGGCTGCGACTGTGCATTGATGCGATAGAGCACCGCTATCTCTTCGGGGCTTGTCCCCCCTGCGATCTGCCCGGCTATCGCCTCGGCTACTGCCGCCGCTTCGGCCTGATCGTCATCGAATCCGGAGACCGCTGGCGTTGGGGAGTGCTCTGCGGTGGCCGACTGCAGCGTTAGCGCTCCCGGCTGATTGGACATCAGCTTGTTCGCGGTGTGCACGATCTCGGGCGTTGACCGATAGTTGCGCTCCAGCCGCAGCACGATCGCGTTTTCATGGCGTGAAGCGAAACGCAACAGGAAATCTGGACTTGCACCGGCGAAAGAGTAGATCGTTTGACTGACGTCTCCGACAACACAAAGATCGTCTCTGTCTCCGACCCAGAGGCGGAGCAGTTCATGTTGCAGCGGCGAAATGTCCTGGTATTCGTCAACAACAAAGAATCGGTATTGCTCGCGAACCTGCTGGGCGATCCGTGGTTCAGCTTCGATCATGCCCGCAGCAGCCAGCAACACATCTTCAAAGTCGATCTGTCGACGCGCATCCTTGGTCGCCTCGTAAGCAGTCTGCAGCGCAACCATGCGATCGATCGTGAGGGCCGCCGGCACGGTGCGCCCCGCATCCGCGTACTGTTCGATCGACATGCGCGAGGTCTTTCGCCACTCAATCTCCGCGGCGACATCGCGCAGGGTTGCCGTATCCAGCTTGAGTTTCACCGAGTCGGCAGCGTGCGCAATCATGCGCGCTTTGCCTTCAAGCAGGCGCGGCATCGTTCCACCGATGGTTTGCGGCCAGAACGCATTCAACTGCGAGAGTGCAGATGCGTGAAACGTTCGAGCAGACACGCCTTCCGCTCCGAGAGAGCGCAATCGGCCGCGCAACTCACCCGCAGCACGGTTGGTAAACGTGAGTGCCATTACGCGGCTGGGCGGGTAGACACCGGTCGCCACGCCATACGCGATTCGGTGGGTGATCGCACGGGTTTTCCCGGTTCCCGCTCCCGCGAGGAGGCATACCGGCCCAAGGAGCGTTTCCGCTGCTTGGCGCTGGCCTTCATCGAGAGCGGCGAGCAGGGCGTTTGCTTCCAGAGTCACGGTTGTTCGTCAATCGGTTGCCCATACCAGTGCTCAATAATCGCGCGCGCAATCGATGAGTGCCCTGGCAGACGGATGTCATTCAGCGAGGCAGCAAGTTCTTCGCGGCTAAACCAGCGCAGGTCGAGAATTTCGGTGCCATCGGGGGTTCCCAGACCAGTAAATCCGGGGGCGACCGATGCCATGAATCCGAGCATGAGTGATGCTGGGAATGGCCACGGCTGGCTCCCCAAATAGACGGGGTCGACGACGGGAACGCCAGACTCTTCAAGGATTTCGCGTTGAACGGCTGACTCAAGCGACTCGCCTGGCTCGACAAATCCGGCAAGGAGCGAATATCGATTCGATTCCCAGAGTGCATTCGATCCCAACAGAAGCCGGTCAGCGTCATCGGTGATGCCCACAATAATTGCGGGGTCGGTGCGAGGAAACACTTCGAGCTTGGAGGCAACATCGCGACGCACCCAGCCAGCTTTCTCCACTACCGTCGGCTCACCGGTGCGTGGCGAGAACAGGTGCGAGGAGTGCCAGTTCAGAATAGCGAGGGCCTCAGTGAAAAGCCCGGCATCACGGTCGCTCAATTGAGTTGCGATCGAACGCAAGTTTCCCCAGTTTGCTTCGGCAAAATGCCCCGCATCCTCCAGCTCAACGGTGACGATGGGAGTGCCAACGGGCTCAGGACTCGAGGTCGACGTTGACCGTCCGAGGTAGACACTCGTGTGGCCGCGCTCGATCGCATCCGGTCGCAGAAGCGCTAACGAACCATCGGCCGCCAGCAGTGCGGAGCCGTCGAAAATTGGCAAAACCCGCGTCGTTGTGTCGCGCCACAAGCGGTCAAGAAGACGAGGATCTTCTCTCGCAAGGTGGTCACGATCAATTTCATATCGCGACAGTGGCAGTCGTGAAAGAAAAGACTGTGACATGTATCGACCCCGTCCCAAGTGCGTGGCGTGCGGCGAATGCGCGTCAGAGCAACCTACCCTGAGTGTTATGGCCAGATCACATCTCACTCTAGCCGCGCTGGCGACCTCCGCTGTCGAGGGACTCGATGTTGCCGCAGCCGCAGCGTTCGGCACCGGCAATGGCAACGACTTCGACTCCGCCCTCGTTACGGGGCGCGACGGCAAGCACTGGATTATTCGAGTGCCCCGCAATACTTCTGCAGAAAATGTGCAATCCGCCGACCTCGTCGCGCTGCGTGCGCTCAGCGCCGGTGTGCGCACCCGTTTGCCATTCGCCGTCACCAGCTACGCCGGCCAAGTGCCTGTCGGCCAGACTCGCGGCATCGTCTACGAATTTGTGTACGGCAGCAAGGTTCCTATGCGCTCGTACACCACTGGCCCCGGCTCGCTCTCCGCATCGATCGGTACCGCGATCGCGGCGATTCACAGCCTGCCAACTAGCTTCGTTGCGGATGCCGGACTCCCCGTGCAGACCGCCGGCGAGAGCCTGCGCGCCTGCATCTCGATTATCGACCGGGCCGCTGCCACCAAACTGGTTCCCGCAGCTCTCCTCGAACGCTGGCGCGAGGCTGCTGAAGACTCCAAGTTGTGGCAGTTTCAGCCGACCGTCGTCAATGGCTCGTTGGTCTCAGACTCCTTCTTGACCGCAGACAACGCGGTTACTGGCGTGCTGGGTTGGCAAGATATTAAGGTTGGCGACCCCGCAACTGATCTGCAGTGGCTGCTCGGCCCGCGCAACGAAGCAATCATCGACTCCACATTTGGTGCATACGCGGATGCCCGTGGTGCTGGCGACCGCCAGCTTAAGCAGCGAGCGACCTTCTACGCCGAGCTTTCGGTAGCCAAGTGGTTGCTTCACGGAACCGAAGTGCGCAGTACCGAAATTGTGGACGACGCAGTCGAAATGCTGACCACACTGCTCGACGACATCCGCGATGACGTGATGAATCCGATCAGCGCAAACACGATGCCCACCATGGCTGTCGATGAGGTCGAAGCCATGCTGCGCAAGAACAGCCGCGCGGTTTAGCCCGAAGGTGAAGCACTGCCGCTAGCGCTACCGCGTGCGCGAGGGCTAGTGCCCCGTGCTATCCGAGCGCCGCTTGCTGGCCGAGCGTGAGAGCGACGACCGCAACCGGCGCAGCCTGTTGCGGGATGGTGGCGCCTGCACGGCATCAGCATCGACAATGGTGATGGGCTCGGTAATCGCACGCGACCGATGTTGTGGCACGATCGCGACCCAGTGGCCATTGCGGCGCGGTGCCACCTTCACCGTGAGTCGACCAGAACGCGCGAGTACGATTGCGATCGCAATCGCGACAGCAGCAGGCACCCCACCGGCGATAACGAACGCCACCTTGGCACCCCAGATTTCGGCGATGGTTCCCATCAACGGGCCACCCACCGCCTGGCCACCAAGAATCACCATTACGTAAAACGCCATCACCCGGCCGCGGATGACCAGGTTCGAGGACAACTGCACCATGGTCTCGGCCGCTGTCATGAGCAGCAGCCTGCTGAGTCCGATGCCGATAAGCACGCCGAGGAAAAGCCCGTAAATTGGCACAATCCCAGCGAGCATCATCATGAGGCCATAGAGCGCCGCACCGAAGATAATCGTGCGCAGGCGAAGACTCGCCCTGCGCGCGGAGGCTAGCGCTCCGAGCAGGGCACCAATTGCGGCAAGCGAGTTGTACAGGCCATACCCGCTAGCGCCGGTTCCATACACGGTGTTTGCCATCGCAGCGAGCAATGTGGGCATTGGCATGCCAAACACAGCAACGATGAAGACCATCACCATGGTCCAGAACAGTGTCGGCTTGTTGCGGATGTACCGCATTGCTTCGCGAATTTGCCCCTTCGATTCTGGAGCACGCGGGGCGATCAAGAGTTCGTTTTTGCGCATTGACGCGAGGATGATGACGCCGATCACCACGGCAACCGCGTTGATCCCGATGGCCCAACCCGAACCTGCTGCGACGATAAGTGCACCACTGAGCGCGGGGCCCAAGAAGGCACCGGAGTGGAAGATCGACGCGTTGAGGCTGATTGCGTTGCGCAAGTGGCGTGGCCCAACAAGCTCATTCACGAACACTGCTCGCGCGGGGTTGTCGAAGACTTGAATGATGCCCATGAGTAAGACAAGGAGATAAACGAGCCAGAGCTGCGCGGCGCCCATGATTGTCACAATGGCGAGGGCAAGGCTCAGCAGTCCGATGATCGATTGGGCGACCATGAGCGTCGCACGTTTGTCGAAACGGTCGGCGATGACGCCAGCATACGCACCAAGAACGATGGTCGGAGTGAACTGGATTGCGATGGTGAGACCCACCAGAGCAACATTGCCGGTGAGCTCAAGAACTAGCCAGTCAACGGCAATGCGCTGCACCCACGCAGCGGTGTAGGCGATGAACTGCGCGATCACATATAGCCGATAATTGTGGAGGCGCAGCGAGCTGAAAGTGTCACGCCAGAGTGGGCGCTGCATAACCGCCGAGATAGGCACAGTTGCCGGTGAGGTCTCAGATGTCATTGCCACACTCTCAACCGTATTGTCTCACTGCTCATTCCCGTGCATAATCGAGCCTATAAATTCAATTACGTTTCGTAATGGAGAGCTTGTGTTGGATCCCGTGCTGCTGAAGTCTTTTGTCGCCCTCGCCGACACTCTTAGCTTCACCGATGCCGCCCGAGCGCTAAGCCTGAGCCAGCCGACGATCAGCCAACATATCCGTAAACTTGAGGCCGCTGCTGGCCGCATACTCGTGATGCGTGACACTCGCGCCGTCTCTCTCACCGACAATGGCGAAGCAATGCTGGGGTTCGCCCGCGCGATCTTGGCAGAACAAGATCAGGCCATGAAGTACTTTACGGGGTCAGCGATGCGCGGCCGGCTGCGGTTTGGCTCCGCTGACGACCTCGCCCTCAACGAGCTGCCGGGGATCCTGCGCAACTTTCGTCAGCTCTACCCACAAATCAACCTTGAACTCACGGTCAGCCAGAGCGGTGCGCTCGTTCGCCGCCTCCAGGCCGGACAACTGGATTTGATCTTCGTGAAGCAAGGAACCGGAACTGAGGGCGGGCGCCTCGTTCGCCGAGACCGGATGGTATGGATGGGCCACAAGAGCACAGCCCTTGAGTCGGACGCGCCCGTGCCGTTGATCGTCTACCAAGCGCCAAGCTTGGGGCGCACGTACGCTATGCGCGCACTCGAAGCGAACGGCCGCACGTGGCGGATTACCTGCAACGTCAAGGAGGTGAACGGGGCTCTCGCGGCCGTGCGGGCGGGAATTGGGATTGCGGTGTTCCCCCAGTCGTTGATCCCAACAGATCTCGCTCAACTCCCCGCCACTTTTGAGCTGCCAGAGCTTGGCGACGTCGATTTTGTTTTGCTCGACAACCCACTGGCAGCCCGAGAGCCCATCGATGCGCTCAGCACCGCAATCTTGAGCCGCCCGGCACTGCTCTAACTAGCCGCTGCCCGACTAGCCGCTCATCCGACTAACCGCTCAGTAGCGTTGACCGCTCAGTAGGCTAACCGCTGAAGCTCGGCGCAGCCCCAACCGATCGCGCCCACGCTTCGCGCAGTTCGCTTTCGCTGTAGATATGCTCGGGGCGAATCACTGTGTCGTCGGCGACAAAATAGAACGCTGCGTCGATGTTCTCGGGCGCGATGCCCTTCCACTGCGCATACGCCAGGCGATAGAGGGCAAGCTGCAATTGTTTGGCTTCAAGATCGGCAGCATCCCGCGGCGCACGGCCCGTCTTCCAATCCACAATTTCGTAATGGTCGCCGTCGGCGTACACAGCATCGATCTTGCAAATCACGATGCGGTCGTCAAAGGGAACGTGGATCTCGATTTCTACGTCGACCGGCTTGCGCGTTGCCCACTCTGAGCGTTCAAAGGTGGCCTGCAAGCGTGCGAGCTGTTCGGCATCCGCAACGCCATCGGCGTCAGTCCCGTCGATTTCGAGCGGCAATGCGTCGAGGGTCTCAGCGGATGATGAAGCCCCAAAGCGAGCTTCAACCCATTCATGAAATTGGGTTCCCAGTCGCGTGGCCCGATAGGGCCTCTCGGGCATGGGTCGGCGCAGTGAGATCGCGACGGCTTCTGGGTCGGCGATGTAGTCCTTGAACCGAGAGGCGGGGATGCGTTGCGGCAGCGGTGTGCGCTGGGCTTGGCTTGCCGCCCGATTGCGCTCAGCCACCAGCAGATCGATTTCGTGCGACCAGAGTCCGTCGCCGCCCGGATCGGCGACCCGAACAAGGTGAGCAGCAGTTTCGACGCTCGTACGGCGATTGCCGAGGGGGTCGAATGGCCAGAGCGGATCAACCACGTCATTCAGCGTCGGGTTTTCGTCGTTCTCTGGTTCGGTGGGAAGCTCGGCGATGAGTCCACGCTCTTCGAGTTCCTGCAAGAACACACTGGGCACCTGAGGTTTGCTGCGACTCGACCAGAACGATCCCGTGAGCAACAGGTTGTCTCGCGCACGCGTAATTGCGACGTAGCCAAGTCGACGCTCCTCTGCCTGGTGGCGGTCGGCAAGGGCCGCCATGAATTGTTTGAGCGAGGCATCGAACTCGGACTGGTAGTTCGCACCCTCCCAGCCCAGCTCGGGCAGCTCAGCGGCGTCACCACGGAACGCAAAGGGGAGCTTGCCGAAACCAACCCAGCCTTTTCCTTCTCTCGACGTCGCCGGCACTTCCCCTGCAGCCAGTCGTGGAAGCGCAACCAGATCCCATTCCAAACCTTTAGAGGCGTGAATGGTGAGCAACTGCACGGTGCCCGCTTCGGCATCATCGCTGCGCGGGCCCATCATGTCTTGCTGGGCAGCACGCCTAAGCCAGGACAGAAAGCTGCCCAGATTGGCCTGGTCGTCGCTGGCAAGAAAACCTGCCAACTCATCGTGAAACGCGTAAAGATTTGCCATTGGCTGCCCTGGTGGACGACTGGCAACGACCTCAACATCGAGCAACAGTTCTTGCTCGAGCAATCGCACCAAATCACCTAGTTCAAGCCCGGCCCGCGATCGGAAGAACGCCAGTTGCTTGGCTGCCTCTGTGAGCCGCGAAATACCCTCTTCGCTGAACCCCTGCAGTTGCGAGTGGCCAGCGGGTGCCTCGCCCACGAAGTCGAGAGCATCCACGATGGATGCCGAATCGTCGACCGCAACAGAGTCCCGCATCCGCTGCCGAACTTCGACGCTCAGCTCTTGTTGCGTGACGGAACGGCTCAGCAGCCACCGCGACAGGTTGGCAAGTTCTTGCAAATCACGGGGCCCAATGGACCAGCGCGCTCCCGAGAGCAAGCGGATCAATTCTGAGCCTGCGGTGGGATCGTGGATGACGGTGAGTGCGCTTACGAGGTCGACGATTTCTGGGGTGGAGAGAAGGCCTCCGATGCCGAGTACGTGGTACGGGACCTCTTCAGCGCCGAGCGCTGCCGCGAAACGGTCCATATCGCTGCGGCGGCGAAAGAGGATTGCGGCCGTGGGCGGCGAGGGGGCGCTGGCCCCAGGGTCGGGGTCGTAGTCGTTCCAGGCTTGGGGTGCGAGCGCTCGCGCAAACCACTTGGCCACTCCTCTGGCTTCTTCGTCAATGTGCTCAAAGTAGTAGGCGTCGATACTGCCCTGCGGTGCGGCAGGGCGAGCAACCAACGACTCAACGCGCACGGGCGAACGAGCACTGAGCGGTTCAACAATGACGTTGGCCGCATCGAGCACGGTCGTGGCGTTGCGCCAACTCGTAGACAACGCAAAGTACTGAGCGTCGCCGTTCGCGGTGAAGTCGCGGCTGAAGCGGGCAAGGTTTGCGGCGCTTGCTCCGCGCCATCCATAAATTGATTGGTGGGGGTCGCCGACAGCCATCACCGAATGATTGCCAAACAGCCGCGCAAGCAGTCGTGTTTGTACGACGCTGGTGTCTTGGTATTCGTCAAGCAGCACCACCCGGTAGCGGTCTTGGTAGTGCTCAACGATGTCAGCGGAGCGTTCGCTGACCTCGAGCGCTAGAGCAACTTGGTCGCTGAACTCGAGAAGGCCCTGTTGACGTTTCTGCTGAGCGTATTGCACCGCCAGTGTGAGCAGCGGTGCAAGTGAACCGACCTCCTTCACCGCATCAACGACGGAGACATAGGGTGTCTTTTTGCGAGCGGTGTCTGCAAACGGCAGTTCGGAGAGTTCAGTGAAACGCTGCGCGTAAGCGGCGACCTCATCGGCGCTGGCCACGTTGTCGCTGAGCGCATGGCTGAGGCTGAGCACCGCCTCCGTGAGAGCATTTATTGACTTTTCGAGCCCGATAAGACGTTCATCGGTGCTCGCCACCACTAGTTTGCGCGCCAACTGCCATGACGAGGGGTCGTTGAGCAGCGTCGACTCTGGCTCGCGACCGATGAGCAGGGCGTTCTCGGTGAACAGCGCGCTGGCGAAGGAGTTGTAGGTCGAGATGGTGGGCTGGTCGAACTCGATCGACGCAGTTTCGGGGGTCGCCACGAATCGTTCCGGGTGTCGTGCTTGCACGCCTCGCAGAATCGCAATGCGCTCGCTCACACGTTTGCTGAGAGAACCAGCCGCTTTTCGAGTGAAGGTGAGCCCCAAAATTTGATCAGGGGTCGCAAGGTTGTTGGCGACGAGCCACACCACACGACTAGCCATCGTGTCAGTTTTTCCGCTGCCGGCACCGGCAACAACGAGTGCCGGTGTCAGCGGCGCCTCGATTACCACCTGTTGCTGTGGGGTTGGCGCGTGGATCCCCATGAGTTCTGCGAGATCGACGGAGGAGATCATCGTGCACTCACCGCCGGAACTACGTGGATGCGGCAATTGCCAAAACTCCACGGATCGGTGCAATGGCTGCTGACGCGGGCCACGAACACGTTGGAGGCCATTCCCCTGGCGTCGTCGATTACTCGCTGGCGGAATAGTTCGAGCTGCTCATCAGTCATCGGGGCCTGCTGTGGGTCGACATAGTCGCGAGTTTTTGCTGATGGTGACAGCACAACAAGCTTGGCACCGCCGTTGACGAGCCCTTCGGGCACCCCATCGATTGCCCCCGAGGCAAACGCCAGTTGATAGGCCGCCAACTGAGGATGTTCGGCCACCGCGCTATCGGTGGATGGTTCGTTCTTGCCGGTCTTGAGGTCGACGATAACGGCCGTTGTTCCGCCATACATTTCGACGCGGTCAATTTTTCCGCTGAGCCGTGCTTGCTCGAGGGGCAGCACAAAGCCCATTTCGTTGCTGATGAGCTCTCCCCCGTTGGCTTCGAAATCACGCAGGTAGGTTGCCAAATGTTGCGTCAGTTTGCGGGCGCGCAGCTTCTCCGCTTCAGATTGCCAACTCGCTTCGAAACTCATCTCATTCCAGCGTTCTTCGACCGCTCGGAAGAGTGCTTCGGCGCTGAATTCGGTTGCCGTCTCCGCGACTCCATGGATGAGCGAGCCCAGATTTGAGGCGACGTTAGATGTTGATCCCCCCAATTGGTCGATAGCCCAGTGCAGTGGGCAACTTTCGAAGGACTCCATGCGCGACGGCGAAACTCGAACCTCTGCTTCCGGTTCGGTCAAATCGACCAGGGGCGCGATAGTGCTTGGCGCGCGCAGTCCGTACCACGAGCGGGGATCCGCACCGGGAACGCCCTCTTTCGCTAGCCGTGCGAGCGATGCTGCGGCAGGCCCGGGATTAGTGGCGGTGGTGAGTTCCCGTCGAAGCACCCCAACAAGCCCGCGCAGGCTGAGCGGTGGTCGAGCACGCACCGGTTCATCCGGCGCAGGAATCAGTGTGAGAAATGGCGACGGCATATTGTCATCGCCCTCAACCGCAGTGACGATAACTTCGCCAGTCGCGCGCGAAACGGCTTGGGCAAACATCCGTAATTCATCATGCAAAACTTCACGCCGGCGGTCGGCCACTGCGAGCTTCTCTCCCGCAAGCACTCGAGGCAGATCATGCGCGCCCAGGAGCGAACCGCGCACGCGCAGGTTGGGCCAGACGTTCTCTTGCATCCCCGCAATAACGACCACCTCAAATTCTTGGCCGATGACGGATGCCGGGGTGCCAACGGTGACTGAGTCAACGATCGAGCGGGCGGCAAGGGTGTCTTCGGAGACATCAGCCGAAAGCCAGTCGTTAAGAAAGACATTGGCGGGGGCATCGGGCCGGCGCTCAACGAAACGCTTAGCAGCAGAAAACAGCGCAACGACAGCATCAAGATGACGGTTGGCTTCTTCTGCGACAACACCGGAGCCGAGGGCCTGAGCGAACCATCGATCGGCGAGCCCACTGCGCTGCCAGGCGCCCCACAGCAGCTCTTCGATGGTGTCGCCAGCGGCGCCCGCGGCAGCAGTTTCGCGCAGGTTCGTCGCAACCGCCGCGGCGTGCCGTGCCACCCGAGTCTCAATGCTCGTGAACCCCGCAGGTGCGTCGAGCGCCTGCGCAATTAGTTCATCGGCCGAATCATAGATCTCGGCACCCAGCGCCTCGTGGCGTAGCGCTGCCTTCAGCCGACGCAACGAGACCGCGTCAAAGCCACCGACCGAACTGCAGAGCAGCTCTACCGCTGACGCGGCATCCACAGCTCGACGTCCCAACGCGAGTTCGAGCAACACGATCAGACCGTTGACACTGAACTCGTCGCGCACGGCACTGCGAGCACTCGACACACTCGTCACAACTTCGAGCGTGCGCAACTGGCGCGCGAGGGAAGGAATCAAGGACCCGGTGCGCACAATTACTGCCATACGCGACCACGGCACCGACTCAAGCACATGCTTTTCGCGCAGATGGCGCGCAATAAACGCCACTTCTTCGGCCGGGGTTGCTAACTGATAACTGTGGATGCTCGACGGAGCCGTGGCGACTGCCGCAGACTTGCGCTGCTCGATGAGCCCCGATACCCCGATGCGCTGAGTGAGCTCAGTAATTGTGTGACGCAACGCTGCACTATGCCGGTGCACCGAAGAAAGGAAAAGAGTTTGACAGCTATCGAGTTCAAGTCGCTCAGCCCACGCCGCAAGCACCGCAGGCTGCGCGCCGCGGAATGAGCCCGTTGTGAGATCGGGGTCACCGAAACCGATAATCGTGATGCCGCGACTGGCCAGCGCGCGCAATAAAGAAATGGTGGCTTCGGTGAGCTCGTGGGCATCATCCACAATCAGCAAACGCAATCGATCGATGGCAGCGTAATGCCCCTGAGTGATGAGCCCCGCAGCCTCCGCAAGCAACTCACTCGCATCGAAGTGTCGATCGCGATAGCTGGCCTTTACAGCGTCGTATACAGAAATGAATGCGGATGCGGCCACCCATTCTGGTCGGCCGGTGCGTTCGCCCAACTGCGCAAGATCGCGGGGTGTGACACCAAACTCAACACAGCGCATCATGAGATCTCGCAACTCAGTGCGGAAGCCGCGGAGCCGGCGAACCTCCTCATCGAGGTGAGTGGGCCACGGAGCACCGCTATTGTCGGCAATCTCGCCCGCCAAGAGTTCGGCGATTATCTGATCCTGTTCGGCCCCAGTGAGCAGCGTGGGGGCACCGTCACCCGCCGCAGCAGCAGCCTCGCGAATCACTTCGAACGCCAACGAATTAGCGGTGCGCGCTAGGGGCCCGAGGGTCGGGGCATCGATGCGTGCCGCCAGCCGATCCCGCAAAGAGGTGGCGCTCTGCCGCGTCGCTGACAACACCACGATCTGTTCGGGTGACCAACCACGCGCGTGCACCCGATCGGCTACCACCTCAACGAGAGTCTCGGTCTTACCCGAGCCGGGCGCTCCGACCACGATCGCACTCATGCCATCCTCAAGCGCAACAACGGCCTGCTGTGAAACGTCGAGTGTGTGCGGCTCAGATGCCGCGACATCCGCACTCTCTCGTGGCAATGTGACCATGAATCAACGTTATCTGGATGCGCTGACAGAGAACGGACATTTGTCGACTCTGGTTGTGTCGTAATCTTGGCGTGTGGACATAAGCATCGGTATCAACAACAGCCCCCGTGAGATCAACTTTGAGTCGGCCCAGTCGTCGAGCGAGGTTGAATCGATCATTGCCGAGGCATTGAACTCGGATGCCAAGTACGTGAGCCTTCGCGACGCCAAGGGCAAGCTTTATATCGTTCCGACCGCGGCTGTCGCCTACGTCGAGCTCGGTGAAGAAGAATCCCGCCGCGTCGGATTCGTGGCCTAGCCGTGGAACTGCTCTTCGTCACCGTCATCGGAGCATCCCTCGCGGCGATCCTGCGTTACCTCCTGCCCTCACGCGGCATGTACGGCAGTGCACTCTTGCCTGCCGTCGGCGCGGCCGTGACCGCAACGGTCTGGGTCGCCCTCGTCTGGATTGGTCTCACGTTTGACGGGACCTGGATCTGGGTTGCCAGTTTGCTGGCGGGCGCAGGTGCAGCTCTGGCTACAGCGCTCATGCTTCCGCGGCACCGTGAAGCTGCAGATGCTCGCGCATTCAATGAGCTCGCCCGCAACTAGGCAGTAAGGCCGAGCACTAAGCCGTGAGGCCGAGCGCATCCATTCGACGCGTGTGTGCAGCGATGAGTTCGGTGAATACCGGTTCGACCTGCGCCTCGGTAGATCGTGTGTGATCGGGAAACACGAGAGCGGAGCGCGCGGTCAACATCATGTCGCCAACGAGCCGACGACCCCACATTGCCAGCCGGGAGTCGAGTCGCGGGTTGGCGTCGATGGCCGCCTGCAGGTATTCGGCAAGAACCTTCTCGCCGGATTCACCGGAGAAGATCGCCACTAATCGTTTGTGTGATTCGGTGGGAAGGCCGGCAGCGAGTCGCGCATAGAAGTCGTCGAAGAATCCGGCACTGAGATAGGCCGTAATCATTGCCTCGTACCAGTCAGCGCCGCGCGCGATACGTTCAAACTCATCAAACGCTTCGGTGAACGGGTCCATGACTTCAGCTGGCGATCCGCCCGCCTTCGATATTTCGGCAACAAGCGCTCGATGCTTGCCCAGGGACAACTCAGCGGCTTTGCCAATCGCGGTTTTTGCTGCCGTCGTTGGGGCATTGCTGATAACCCGAGACAGGTTCTCGAAAATCATGAGTTGCACATAGGCCGAACGCCCCAAGAACCCAAGGATGTCGGGGGCAAACTCTGCGAGGGCTACTTTTTCGGTCGGCAAATCAACGGCACGCGACCGAAGGCGGGGCACTTCGATGCGTCCTGATTTTCCTGAAAACCACTTAACCACGCAGTCAGCTTAGAGCGTGTTAGGACTCAACGCCGCTGCAACAACTCGCCTCGCCGCTCGTGTTCACGGCGTCAGCCCAGTCCGACCCGCTAAACTTCGGGCATCCCCCCGAATCTGGAGGGGGTCCGGCGCCCCAGGTCAAAAAGGGCGCATCGCACCTAGACGGGCTTCATACGTGACTTTTTCAGAACTCAATATCGATCAGGACATGGTCGATGCGCTTGCAACCAAGGGCATCCTCGAACCGTTCCCGATCCAAACTCAAACCATCCCCATGGGTCTTGCTGGGCAAGACATCATCGGGCAAGCAAAGACCGGTACCGGTAAGACACTGGGCTTTGGCCTTCCCGTGCTCCAGTCGCTGGGCAAAGATCCCGAGCCGGGCGTAAAAGCGCTCATCGTGGTTCCCACTCGCGAGCTGTGCGTTCAGGTTGCTGAAGACCTCGTACTTGCCGCATCCAATCGTTCGACCAAGATCGCCGCAATTTATGGCGGCAAAGCCTATGAGGGTCAGGTCGAACAGATCAAGGCTGGCGCTCAAGTCATCGTTGGTACTCCGGGTCGTTTGCTTGACCTTGCAAGTCAGCGCATGCTGTCGCTGAAAGACATCAAGGTCATGGTGTTGGATGAGGCAGACAAGATGCTCGACCTCGGCTTCCTTGCCGATATCGAGAAACTGTTTGCGCAGACTCCCCCCACCCGCCACACCATGCTTTTCTCCGCCACGATGCCAGGGCCGATCGTTGCTCTCGCTCGTCGCTTCATGAACAAGCCCATTCACATCCGTGCCACCGACCCCGACGAGGGTTTGACGCAGAAGAACATTAAGCACGTTGTGTACCGCGCGCACAACCTCGACAAAGACGAGGTCATTGCCCGCATTTTGCAGTCTGAGGGTCGCGGTAAGACTGTTGTCTTTACGCGCACTAAGCGTGCGGCAGCGAAGCTGGTCGAAGAGCTCAACGATCGTGGCTTCAACGCTGCGGCAGTTCACGGTGACCTCAACCAGGAACAGCGTGAGCGTGCCATGGCTGCGTTCAAGGCTGGCAAGAAAGACATTCTTATCGCGACGGATGTTGCGGCTCGCGGTATCGACGTTAGTGACGTGACGCACGTGATCAACCACACCATCCCCGACGATCATGACACCTACCTGCACCGCGCCGGCCGTACCGGTCGTGCAGGCAAGACCGGTGTTGCGGTGACGTTCGTGGATTGGGCAGACATGCTCAAGTGGACGCATATCAACAAGGCACTCGATATGGGCATCCCCGAGCCGACCGAAACGTACTCGTCGAGCCCGCATCTTTACTCTGAGCTCGACATTCCCGAGGGCACCAAGGGTCGCCTTCCCGGTTCGCACGCTCCGGTCGTTCGCGCGGCGACGTCGGGTGGCTCGGGAGCTGGCTCTCGTGCTGGCTCAGGCAGTGGCCGAGGCCGCGACTCGCAGCGTTCAGGCGACGGCTCGTCACGACCCCCGCGCAACCGTTCGCGTTCGACGGGATCCGATTCGGGGTCGAGCGGCGCTAGTAGTTCTGTCGCGAGTGCACGCGCATCCGATGACAACGTGCGCCCCGAAGGCGGCGGAACTCACGATGGTGGTGCTCCCGCACGTCGCAAGCGCACTCGTCGCCGCCGTGGTGGCAGCGAAGGCGCACCCACCGCACATCCGAACGCTTAAGCGAACTCGGCGTGGGGGTGGATTAACGAAACTTTCAGCCTGCTTCAGCTTCGGCTTTCTCACCGTGCGAGACGATATCGCCGTCCTTGAACAGGATTCCCTGAGCAATCTCGCGCCATTTTGGTTTCGCGCGGAGCAAAAATTCCAGTTCCATACTGAAGTGCTTGTACTCCTCCCCCAAGGAGTCGAGCATGATTTCCCGCGCCGTGTCATCTTGTTCAACGGCAATGCGTTGCTCGTACCATCCGATTGCTTCCGCCTCTTCAGACAGGCTCGCGCACATCCGCGCGAAGGTCCGCACTTCTGCGGAAAGCTCTTCCGGCGGCTCATGATATTGATCGGTGGTCATGGTGACTCCTCGTCATTTCGATGATCCAGATACCGCGCATATTACGCCCACCATGCGAGCATTCCCCGCTACGCGATCATGCCTCTGGTCTTATTGGCAGAACAGGCGCACAATGAGAGAAACGTTCCTCAGCGCACGGTAGGCAAGGAGGAGAGCAATGCCGGTGCATCAGAAGAACTATTCGCCAGAGTTCATGCCTGTTCTCTCAGCGGGGCGTCACAGAACCGCCCGCAGAGGTGGATGCTTCATGGAATTCGCCTCCTACCTTGCCGGAGAAAAGTGGAGCGACCACCCCGCGTGTACGCACCGCGCACTGGCCCTTCTCGCGCGTTTGATCAACGATTGCACCTCTGACGGAGAACGGTCAGAGCTGGCAGAACTAATTCCTTCGGTGATCGGCTTGACAAGTGCCGACCCGCGAGTGGAACTCCTCATCGCGCTACGAGCCGCATCAGCAGCGCTGCCGATTGCCAGCGAGGACCGTCAACGAGCTCTCGCAGTCGGCATCATTGCGACCCAGCAGCAGCTCGCTATGTGTGAGCCCGTTGCCGAGGCAAATCTGACACTCAGAGTCGCATCAGCTTTAGCTCAAGCACCGATTGCCGAACGTTGGGCTCGAAATTTCATCGCCGAGAACCATGTCGAACCTCGGGATCGCGCAGTTACGCGCATGACCGATTCCGTCATCCGCACGGCAGTGCTTGGCATCGCCCAGGCGTGCGCGCCCGGCACCGACGCGTGCATGCGAGCACTGCTTCGTAGCGCAATCGAGGATTGCCGGAGGCTCGTTGACAACAAGTTCGCGGAGGCGCAGCCGAGCACGCCAGCCATCGCTACGCCAATCGCTGCCCGCTAAGGAAACCTACTCATCGAGCCTGCACCTCTACACCGACCCCGATATTTCTGAAGTAACCGAGCGTGACTGGGTAATACGCGCACACGTCGCAGCGGTAGCGACGGTGCACTCGGGACACGGTCGCCACCCCTGACCTGTCTACTTTCTTAGCGAGTCAGCGACGCTACGGAGCGCCGTCGCCGACTTGGTAAGGAGGCGCATTTCTCCCTCACTAAACGTGGTTTCCTTGATCGGGGTAGCCCCCGAAGCGCTCACGATGCAGGGCACCGAGAGCGCGACGCCGCTGAGCCCATGGAAGTCGGTGAGCACGGGAGCGACTGGCATTACAGAGTGTTTGTCGCCGAAAATCGCTTCGACGATATGGGCCGTGGACAGGCCGATTGCGTAGTTCGTCGCACCCTTTCCTTCGATCACCTTGTAGGCGGCATCGCGGACGCCGATGGCGATTTCATCGAGCTCCGCTTGCGTCATCGGGGGGTGGCCCTCGCGTTCCCACTCAAGAATTGGCACGCCGCCGATCGTAGCGCGCGACCATAGCGGGAACTCGGAGTCGCCGTGCTCTCCAATGATTGACGCGTGAACGCTGGAGGGCGAAACACCAGCGCGTTCTGCGAGCTTCCACCGCAGTCGCGAAGTGTCGAGCACAGTGCCGGAAGCGAAAATGCGTTCGGGCGGAAGGCCCGATTGCTCTTGCGCGAGCACCGTAAGCACATCGCAGGGGTTTGTCACGAGGACATAGATCGCGTTGGGAGCGACCTCCATGAGCTGAGGCATCATAGAACCAAGAATGCGGGCGTTAACGTCGGCAAGCTCAATGCGGGACTGGCCAGGGTTCTGCTTTGCACCAGCGGTGATCACGACGACGTGCGAGCCCTTGACGACAGAGATGTCACTTCCGCCCATAATTTGACTTGACCCCGTGAATTGCGTGCCGTGGGCTAGGTCGAGCACTTCGGCATCCACTTTTTTCGTAGCGATGTCATACAACGCGATCTGGCGGGCCGACCCCCTGATTAGGGCTGCATAGGCGGCGCTTGCGCCCACGCTGCCGGCTCCAACAATGGTCAGCTTTGAGTTCTCGACTACGCTCATGTTTTTAGTGTGCCACGGCCGCTGATTTTTGTACGTGAACAAGATCCGGCCCGGCCTCTACGGGGACGTCCAATCGATCGACATCTCGTTTTCGCCAACTAGGCCGTCATCGCCTTCGCAAGCTCAGCGACAATCCGTTCCAAGATGGGGCGCGCTGTCGCAACATTCACACGAATATGACCCGCGCCGACAGCGCCATAACCGACACCACCATTGACGCGGATGCCCGCCCTCGTCGCCAACATCTCAGCGAGCTCTGGCTCATCCGAATACGCACGCAAGTCGAGCCACGCCAGATAGGTGCCCTGCATGGGAGCCATCTGCGCCTCGGGGAGTTGCTCTGCGAGCGCTGACCGCAGGTACTCAATGTTTCCCTCGATGTATTCCCGCACCTCGGCAAGCCACGGCTCGCCGCCACTGTAGGCCGCCGTGTTCAGGCGCATGCCCGGAGTGCTTGCCCCATGCGATGCCATCCACCCGATCGTTTCCCAGCGCTTACGGTCGGCGTCATTGCTGAGGATGATCTGCGCGCACTTGAGCCCGGGGAGATTGAACGCCTTCGACGGACTGGTCGCAGTGATCGCAACCCGTGCCCCGGCATCTGAAACACTCGCCAGCGGCACGTGACGGTTGCCAAACAGAGTGAGCGGCGAGTGAATCTCATCACTAAAAACACGAGCACCATGAGCGTCAGCAACGTCGGCGAGCGCCAACAACTCTTGGTGCGTGAATACTTTGCCAGTGGGGTTGCCAGGGTTGGCGAGCACGAGCAGGTTAGCGCCTGCGGCAAAGTGCGTCGCGATGTTGTCGAGGTCGAGAGTGAAGCTGCCATCGTCGCCGCGGAGCATGGGTGATTCGATGACCTCGCGTTCGAAGGACTTCGGAAGCATCAAGAACGGCATATAGGCCGGGGTGGGCACGATCACGGCAGCACCGGGTGTGCTGAACTCAAGGATCGCGAGTTCAAGCCCCTTCAGCACGTCAGCAAGTGGGAAGATATCCGCGGCGTCAACGGCCCAGCCATAATGTTCCTGATGCCAAGTCGCTGTCGCTGCGCTCATCTCCCGGGCGACTGACTCATTGGGGTAGCCGAATTCGAGACGCTCAGCGATTGATGCCCACTCTGAGAGTACCGCTGGCGCCGTGCCAAAATCCATCTCTGCAACGCCCGCGCAGAGCAGTTCCCCTTCGGGCGCGGTCCATTTGTTGCTTCCGCGACTGCGCAGAAGTTCGGGGGTAAGGGCATTCCACTGTTCGGCGTTGCTGGGCATAAGTTCTCCTACTCGGTGGGCTTAGCGTTGGCGATGTACGGCTGTGAGCCGGTTGCCCGCGCAATAATTTTGTCGAGCACTTCTGGTTCGGTGGTGTTCTCTCCCAGACGGTTGGGCTTTCCCATACCGTGATAATCGCTGGCTCCGGTGGCTTCAAGCCCATACTTGGCGCACAGGCCGAGCAAAAATTCGCGGCCCTCTGGCGAGTTGTCGCGATGGTTGACTTCAAGCCCGAAGAGGCCTTCGTCTGCTAACGACTTAATCACGGATCCGGTGAGTTGACGATATTTTCCGTGGGCGGCCGGATGCGCGAGCACAGGCACTCCGCCCGCCGCAATGATCATCTTCACTCCCTCGAGCGGGCTCGGAGCGTAGTACTTCTCGTAGTAGCCACCCTGCCAGTGCAGGATGCTCTCAAACGCCGCACTGCGGTTGGCGACGTGACCTTTGCGAACGAGCGCGTCGGCAATGTGCGGCCGCCCGAGCGTTGTTCCGTCTGACGATTCGGCGAGCACGTCATCCCAGCTCAGGTCGTAGTCCTGGGAGATTCGGTCGACGATGCGTTCCGCACGGCGAAGTCGTCCATCTCGAATGCGGGCAGTTTCGGTGACAATTGTTCGGTCGAGGGGATCGAAAAGGTAGGCGAGCACGTGCACACTCGCCGGACCGTAGTTGGTGCTCAATTCCATACCCGGGATCACGCTGATTCCTGAGGCTGTGGCGGCAACGATTGCCTCTTGCCACCCCGCCGTGGAGTCGTGATCGGTGAGCGCGACAGTTCCGAGCCCAGCGTGCTTGGCAGATCGAATCAACTGGGTGGGGGTCTCGGTGCCGTCGGACACCGCACTGTGAGTGTGCAGGTCGATCGGTATGTTGCGCATTGTGCAAGCCTATTGCTCTAGGGTGAGGTCGCTATGTTTCAACGCATCCTTGCAGCGACCTTTATTGTTGCTATCGCCGCCGCGCTTATTGTCGCGGCCTGGCCACAGCTGTTTTCCCTTGAGCAGACCGCGGGGATCGCCCAGGTGGTATCGCTGCGCGGACTCGCTGCCTCAGTGGCCTTTGTCGCGGTGTTGGGGCTAACACTGATCGCGTTACTTTCGGTGCGTATGCACCGGTTCACGGCATCCCTCGCCGTTGTTGCCCTCGCGTTCTGTGCACTCAACCTGGTGGTCCTCGCGACGCGCGGTTTCGGCAGTCCCGGTTTTGAGACCAAGGCTGAGGGAGATGTCACGGTGCTGTCGTGGAACACGCTGGGTGATGCGCCGGGTGCTGCAACCATCGCCGAGCTTGCGCTCATGAATGATGCGGATGTTGTGGCCCTGCCTGAGACCACCCGCGAGTTGGGCTTCGAAATTGCCCAGTTGATGGCGGATGGCAATCGCCCGATGTGGGTGCACACGCTGGCCTATGACGAGGTATCAAAGTCTCGCTCGACGACGATTCTGATTAGCGTGGATCTGGGCGAATACATCATTGACGAGTCATCCCGCACGACCTCGACATTGCCCAGTCTCGTGGCGGTTCCCCAGAACGGCCAAGGTCCGACGCTTGTCGCCGTGCATGCTGTTGCCCCGATTAGAGGGGAAATGTCCAACTGGCGCAGCGATCTTGAGTGGATCGCGGAACAGTGCCGCTTGAGCAACATCATCCTCGCCGGCGACTTCAACTCGACGCTCGACCACTACGCCGCGCTGGTCGACGGCAGCGATTTCGCGTTAGGAAGCTGCACTGATGCCGCATCGGCCACCGACAATGCGGCGATCGGCACTTGGCCGACGCAATTGCCGTCGCTACTGGGTGCCCCCATCGACCACGTTATGACCTCGAGCGATTGGTCGGTGACAGGAATGCGCGTCATCGAGTCTCACGATGGTCACGGAAGCGACCACCGGCCTATCTTGGCCACCCTCTCGCCAACCCAATAGTGTCTTTTGGTGTTCCAGGGGCGACACTAGAGGTATGGCAGATTCATCAACACCCAGCCCCCGCGCGACCTCCAACCGCTCGACAACCCCCCAGTCTTCGGGTTTCTCCGACTACATCTCTTCCGGATGGGCTGAGCGCGTCGAGGTCGACGTAATTCCGCGCGATCAAGCAGCATTTGCTGCAGACCGTCGCGCACGACTTTCGCAGCTGCACACGGGCAAGCGACTGATTGTTCCCGCCGGGGCTGCGAAAGTGCGCTCCAATGACACCGATTACCCGTTCCGCGCACATTCCACGTTCGCGCACCTCACTGGCTGGGGTTCGGATGCCGTCTCCGGCAGTGTGCTCGTGATGGAACCGACCGATGCCGGGCACACCGCCACTCTCTACTTCCGCCCCGCTGCACGCCGCGACACTAGCGAGTTTTATGCAAACCCGGATGTTGGAGAATTCTGGACCGGCCCACGTCCGTCACTCAGCAACGTAGCCACCGATCTCGGCCTCGCGACTCTGCCGCTGGCCGACTTCGAGGGTGTGCTTGACCTCGTCGACGCCGGTACCCTCATCGTTCGCGATGCTGATCGTAATGTCACCGACCAGGTTGATGGTCGCCGACTACTGACGGCCGATTCCGAAGCTCTTGAACACGACAGTGACGATGACCTCAGCCGTGACTTGAGTGAGCTGCGTCTCGTCAAAGATGCGTACGAAGTTGCCGAGATGCGCAATGCCGTCAACGCAACCCAGCAGGGCTTCAACGACGTCATCGCTGACCTGCCCAACATTGTTGAGCACGCCCGCGGTGAACGGCTTGTCGAGGGCACCTTCAATCGCCGGGCACGAGCCGAGGGCAACACTGTCGGCTACGACACGATCGCTGCTTCAGGACCACACGCGTGCGTGCTGCACTGGACCCGCAACGACGGCCCGGTAAAGCCCGGCGATCTGATCCTGATCGATGCCGGTATTGAGCTCGACAGCTACTACACGGCTGATATCACTCGCACCCTGCCCATCAGCGGAAGTTTCACCGAGATTCAGCGCCGTGTGTACAACGCTGTGTTGGAAGCGGCAGATGCCGCATTTGCGATCGTGCGTCCCGGAATCAAGTTCCGTGACATCCACGCCGAAGCGATGCGCGTAATCGCTGAGAAGACCGCTGAGTGGGGCCTGCTGCCCGTTTCTGCCGAAGAGTCAATGCTTCCGGATAACCAGTTCCACCGTCGCTACATGGTGCACGGAACTAGCCACCACCTCGGCATTGACGTGCACGACTGCGCTGCAGCGCGTCGCGACATGTACCTCGACGGCGTGCTTGAGCCCGGCATGGTCTTCACGATCGAACCCGGCCTCTACTTTCAGCCGGATGACATCACCGTTCCCGAGGAGTACCGCGGCATCGGTGTGCGCATCGAAGACGACATTCTGGTGACAGAAGATGGTGCCGAAAACATGTCGGTCAACATCCCTCGCACCGCGGATGCCGTGGAAGCCTGGATCGCGCGCTCCTAGTTCTGGAGGCGCGCATCAGCGAAAGCTCGGTGCGCGCCTCGCCAGTGCGGGCTATGAGTTCGCGCTATTTGGCATTCTCGTCGGAGTCATTGCTGTCGATCGTGTCTGACGAGCTTGGCACGTGCGGTGCAGCGTGCACACCGTGCATCCCCGGAGCGGCGGTGCCGAGAATGCCGTGCGCCTTAGCTGTGCGGTCGGGCGAAATGATGATCTCGTAGCGGTCGGCGATGAGTTGTGACGTCGCCGCGTAATCGCGACGCTTGCGCATTATGGAGTAGTTGACGACCCCGAAGATCATTCCGATACCTGCACCGGTAAGGATTGCAGCGAAGAAGATGCCCACCTGTTGAGGCGTAACAGGCGCAATGATGGTGGTAATCAGGCCGAAGAATAGCCCGAGCCAGGCTCCGGTGGTTGCTCCAGCGAGTGCTGCACGGCCATAGCTCAATCGGGTCGTAACCACTTCGACGGTGGTGAGGTCGCGGCCGACGATAGCAATGCTCTTGACGTCGAACTCTGCCTTGGCGAGTCGGTTGATAACGTTTTGGGCGTCGACATAGCTGTCATAGGTGCCGAGGACGTCTCCGCGCGGCACGCTCGTCTGGGGTGCGGCGCGGCGGGAAAATCCACTGAAGTTACTCATCGGTTCATTGTCCCATGCGGGGGTAGGGTTTTAGTTGTGAGCACATCAAGAGTATTCGTCGCCCGGTTGGTGGGCTGCTCGGTCTTCGACCCCAATGGCGACCGCGTCGGCAAGGTACGCGATGTACTTGTTGTTGAGCGCACCGATGCGAGTCCCCGCGTTGTGGGAATGATCGCTGAAGTTCCCGGCAAGCGTCACGTCTTTCTCTCTATCGGTCGCGTCACAAGCATCGGTTCAGGTCAGATCATCACGACAGGCCTCCTCAATCTGCGACGCTTTGAGCAACGTGGTGGCGAAATCCGGGTAATGGCGGAGTTGCTGGGTCGCCGAGTTGCCCTGAGCGATGGGTCTGGGGAAGCCCAGATCGAAGATGTTGCGATCGAAGAGGTCGACATTGCCGAGTGGGAAATCAGTCAGCTCTTTTTGCGTCGCCCCAAAACGACGGCCTCGCCATTTGCTAAAGGTCCCACCGATTTTGCGGCGTGGGATGAAATCAAGCACAACACCCACACGGGTGAGGCACAGTCGGCAACCCAACTGGTGGCCAGTTTTTCTGACCTGCTCCCCGCCGACCTCGCTAATGCGATGCTCGAATTGCCCGAGCAGCGGATGATGGAAGTCGCTGAAGAACTCTCTGATGATCGTCTCGCAGACGTGCTCGAAGAGATGCCAGAGAACGAGCAGGTTGACCTGCTCAACAAACTCGACGATGACCGCGCTGCCGATGTGCTCGATCAGATGCAGCCGGATGACGCAGCGGACCTCATCGCGCATCTCACAGTAGAACGCGGTGAGACCCTCCTCGAACTCATGGAGCCCGAAGAGGCCGAAGACGTTCGCTTCCTGCTGAGCTACGACTCCGATACGGCCGGTGGACTGATGACCACCGAACCCATCATTGTTTCTGCTGACGCAACGGTTGCTGAGGGTCTTGCCCTCATCCGGCGTCACGAACTCGCACCAGCACTCGGTGCTGCAATCTGTGTCACTCTGCCGCCGTATGAGCCGCCAACGGGTCGCCTCCTCGGCATGGTGCATTTTCAGCGGATGCTTCGCTACCCACCCAATGAGCGTCTTGGCGCTTTGATCGACCAATCGCTTGAGCCGGTACGCTCATCGACAACGGCGGCAGAAGTTTCGCGCATTCTTGCCAGCTATGACCTGGTGTCAGTTCCCGTGGTTGATGACAACCACCGTCTGCTTGGGGTGGTGACCATTGACGACGTACTTGACCACCTGCTTCCCGATGACTGGCGAAGCACGACAGACGAATCGGCGAGCTTCGACGACACATCTACGAGACCGCTAACCATAGTTCAGCAGAAAGCAATTCGCGCAGGGAGGACACGACGTGGCACCAGCTAAGCGGTCACTTCGATCACAGCGCAACGACGTTCGCCTCGACACCCCCAAAGGCCTTCGCAGCGGTTTCGGAATGTTCCAAAGCCGTGACCGGATGGGGCGGTACTCTGAAGCATTTGCCCGCGGCATGGGCACGCCGTGGTTTCTCGTTGGACTATCCGCGTTCGTTGGGGTGTGGTTGATTTACAACACCAGCGCACCTTTTGATGCCCAGTTTGACCCTAGGGCCACCAACTTCACGCTCCTGACGCTGATTTTGTCGCTTCAAGCCTCGTATGCGGCCCCCATGATCCTGCTCGCCCAGAATCGTCAAGATGACCGTGACCGCGTTCAGATCGAACAGGACCGCCAGCGTGCAGAGCGTAACCTCAACGACACTGAATACCTTGCTCGCGAAGTTGTCGCCCTCCGCCTGGCAATGACCGATTTGGCCAGCAAAGACTTTATCCGTGCCGAGCTTCGCGCCCTGCTCGAAGAGCTGGAGAGAGACGACGAGACCGATGATGAGAGCTCGGCGCCTTCGTGACCGCTGACCGTGACGACGGTGTGCCTGGCACGAATCCGCCCAGCACCAATTCGCCCCGCACTAATTTGCCCGACACCAATCCGCCCGAAACCAATCCGCTTGTGGCTGCGGTTCTGCAGTCGCTCGCCTCCGTCATCGATCCGGAGATTCGTCGCCCCGTAACGGAACTCAACATGATTTCTGGCGTTTCTGTCGATGATGCGGGTGCGGCATCTGTGGGTCTCACACTGACGATCGTCGGATGCCCGGCTGCTGCCACTATCGAACGTGACGTGCGCGAGGCTACCGCTCGTGTCGCTGGCGTTACCGAAGTGACGGTCGATGTCTCGATCATGTCGCGTGCCGAGCGCGATGCTCTGACCCAAAAACTTCGCAAGGGGCGCCCCAAGACGATGCAGTTCGGGCCAGACTCCCTGACCCAGATCGTTGCGGTAACGAGCGGTAAGGGTGGAGTGGGCAAATCGACGCTCACCGCAAACCTTGCTGTGTCGCTCGCGCAGAGTGGCCTGCGGGTGGGCGTGATCGATGCCGACGTTTTCGGGTTCTCGATCCCTGGCTTGCTCGGTTTGCATGGCGCGAAACCCACTCAGGTGGGGGAGATGATTTTGCCGCCGGTTGCTTACGACGTGAAGGTAATCTCAATCGGCATGTTTGTTGAAGAGAACACGGCGGTGTCGTGGCGCGGGCCGATGCTGCATCGCACGATTCAGCAGTTCCTCACCGATGTGTATTTTGGTGACCTCGATGTGTTGCTACTCGACCTTCCGCCCGGCACGGGTGACGTGGCGATCTCGCTCGGGCAGTTGCTGCCCCACTCCGATGTTGTTGTTGTTACGACTCCGCAGTCGGCGGCTGCAGACGTCGCTGAGCGCAGCGGACTCGTTGCCCGCCAGACCGGTCAGCGCGTGATTGGTGTCATCGAAAACATGGCTGGTCTCCCTCAGCCTGATGGCAGTGTGCTTGAACTCTTTGGCTCGGGTGGTGGAGCGGATGCCGCAGCTAAGCTCTCGACACCAGAGGAGCCCGTCTCGGTGTTGGCGTCGATCCCGCTCAGCATTGCCCTGCGCGAAGGTGGCGATGTGGGTGTCCCCGTGGTTATTGCGGCTCCCGAGGATCCGGCGGCCCAGGCCATCCATGCCGTCGCCGCTACCCTCCGGTCGCTCAAACGCAGCGTCGCTGGCCGCAAGTTGGGGCTCAACATCAGCTAATGCGCGTCGGCTAATGAGCGTCGGCTGCCCCGCCGCGAACTCGCCCGTTAACGCAAAAACACCACAGCGTTAGTTGCTGTGGTGTTGCGTGTACCGACGGGCGGTGGCTACGGCATCGAGTTGTAGCGGCGGGTGGGGATGCGGCGGTATCCGTCGATTGCGACGGTGCGCACGGTGGCGATGATGCCCACTGCAGCGAGTGCCCCGATGATGATGAGTTCGATGTTCATGTCTCTATTCCATCGCGTCTCACTTGTTAGAACAAGATGATCTTTCTTATCTAACTATGTAGACTGACTACATGGAGATACGTCGACTCGAACTGCTGCGTGAACTGGCCGATCGCGGCAGCATTACGGCGGTCGCGAAAGCGACGATGCGCACCCCATCAGCAGTTTCACAGCAACTCAAGATCTTGGAACGTGAAGCCGGCATTCCCTTAACTGAGCGAGTCGGGCGCGGAATTGTGTTGACGTCCGCTGGGCGGGCGCTCGCCCACACGGCTGCCGATGTCGCCACCGCTATCGAGAAGGCCGAAGCGCTCTGGAACGAATTTCGCGAGTCGCCCAGGGGTGAAGTCACGATGACAATTTTTCCCACGGGCGGCGAGATGCTCTTGCCCGGGCTTCTGCATTCCGTCAATCGCTTGGCTGGGCTGACGCTGTACTGCCACGACCAAGACTCTGTGCTCGAGGACGTCGCCAACCTCACTGCCGACTATGACGTCGTGGTCTCCGACTCCCCCCACGTTCTTCCCTCCTGGACTGAACGAGGGCTCGCAGTTGTTCCCCTCATGCGGGAGTCGCTGGATGTCGCACTCCCCGAAGATCATCCGCTCGGCCGTAAAACGGCGCTCACCCCTGCAGACCTCATTAATGAGACCTGGATCGGGGTTCCCTCTGGCCTTCCGTTCGACCGCATTCTTCGACGTATCGAGGCAGCCAATGGCGCACCAGCAAAGATTGCCCAGCGACTTACCGACAACAGCATCGTCGAAGCCGTTGTCGCCGCCGGTCACGGCATCGCGATTCTGCCGCGCTTCACCACTCGCGACCGGGAGAACGGGCTCATCACCCGGCCGCTCAAGGGCGTACCTTCGTCACGACTCATCTCTGCGCTCTTGCGTCCCGACCGTGCCGAACGCCCGTCAGTGCGCGCCGTTGTGAAAGCACTCGTTGATGAAGCCAAGCGTTTCGAACTCGAGCACACCGTGTAGCTAACGGGAGTACAGCCACGCGTAAGCTCAAGCATGTTCCGCCTGTGCGCCTATCTGGGAGTCTCCACAAGCCTCGCGATGAGTTCCGTGAGCAGTCGTTCGGTGAGCGTCGACGGAAGCGCACCAATCAGCGCAAGCAGTGGCGCCATCCGATCCGGAAGTCCGTCGCTGGCTTCCGCAAGGCCCATCATCGCTAAGAGTCCCCCAGCCTGTTCCGATGTGAGCGGTGGAGCATCGGGAGCCAACAGAGCCGCACCAACCTCGGCGGGAAGAGCAGCGAGCGCGACCTCGGCAGACACCGCAGGGAGTCCGCGCACTTCGTCTGCAGCCGAGCGCAGCGCCGTGCTCAACTCGCCGAGAACGCTCTGGGTGACCGGTGTGATCGTGAGGTGAGTAGTCGCAGGGAGCACTGTTCCATCGCTCTGGGCCAGACTGGGCTGCAGCTGCAGCAGGAAGCCATGCAGGCGCGCCTGATCGGCCCAGTGGTGTGCGTCGACGCGACGATCAGCTGGCACGGTCTCATCAGCAGCCACAGCAACAAGCGGACCAACCGGGTTGCCCACAATGCGCAGGCCATCAATGCCCTCGATAACGTCGCGCACAGCACGGGTTGATCGGGCACACGACTGCGCGAGTTCGGCAAGCCCACTGGTTCCCAGCGCCTGGATGATCGCCCACGCGGCCGCGAGAGGCCCGGCAGATTTCGAGCCAAGGATCGTCGGATTCACCACCGGGTAACCTGGCCAGCGTGTGGTGGCAAAATATTGGGCGCGCTGGCGGTCACGCCCACGCTGCAACAGCACCGAGACGCCCTTCGGGGCATAGCCGAACTTGTGCAGATCAGCACTGATGCTTGTCACTCCGGTCACCGCAAAGTTCCACGGCTCGACACCCTCCCAAAACGGCAACACCCAGCCACCGATACACGCATCAACGTGGCAGGCGATGCCACGCTGGGCAGCTGCAGCAGCAACCTCAACCACCGGATCCATCGCGGCGTGGGCATAGCTCGGAGCGGAGACCACTACGAGCGCGACATCGTCATCGAACCGGTCGATCAGATCCTGCGCCGCGGTCACCCCATCGGGGCCAACGGGAACCAAATCAATCTCAAGCCCAAAGTAGTGAGCGGCCTTCTGGAACGCCGCGTGTACTGTCACGGGGGCAAGCAGCCGAGGCGTGCCCGTGCGTGCCGAGGAGCCAACACCTCGCCATACGTCGCGCGCCGTCTTGACCGCCAGCAGACAGCTTTCGGTGCCGCCCGTGGTCACCGTGCCCACGACATCCGTATCGCCACCGAGTAGCTCGCGCGCAAACTCAATCACTTCGCGTTCCATTACCGCTACCGAGGTGAATGTCGTCGGATCGAGCCCATTCACGGGTTGCACGGCACGAATGGCGCTGGCTGCGAGCTCGTCAAGCTCGGCCAGCCCCGAGTCGTACACATACGAAAGCACACGGCCACCGTGGGTGGGTGCATCCGCAAGCCGCAGTTGCGTGAGGCGGTCCAAGATGTCGGCGGGGGCGTGGTCGAAATTCACTACTTCTCCTGATCGTTGGTTGCGGGGTCGAGATGCGCGCGGTCGAGATGCGCAGCGTCGCCGTCGGCAGGCTCCGTCTCGGCAGCTTCCGTGTCGGCGTGCTCGATGTCATGTCGCCGCAGCGGATAGCGGGCAAAGGTCAGCAGCGAGAGGCCGATAATCACGGCGGGCACGATGCTGAAACTGATGATGATGCCGGCGATTGCCGAATCGGGTTGGATGACGATCTGGTTTGCGACCGATTCGACGTAACCGGATGTCGCAAGCACGATCGTCAGCACTGTTGCGCCGAGTGCCATTCCTGTGGTTTCACCCGCAGTCCAGACTCCCCCGAAGCTTCCGGCCGAGGCAATCTTGTGGCGGCGCGAGTCGTGGGAAATGACGTCGGGCAACATCGACATCGGCAGGGCCTGCATTCCGGCATAGCCAGCACCCGCGAGTGCTACCGGCAGGTAGATCCATTCGCCAGGCCACCACAGTTGTAGGACGATCAGTAGGGCCGCAACGCCGTACAGCGCAGAAGCCCACACAAAGGCACGTTCCTTGCCGATGTGGCGTGAAATCGCGGCCCATACGGGGGCGAAGAGCAACGCCGGCCCAATCAGGGAGACGAAGAGGATGGCAACCCCGGCACCGAGCACCCAAGTTGCAACGTACTGCGCTCCCGCAAGCATCACGCCAGTGGCGAGCCCCTGGAGCAAGAAGGTGAGCAGTAGTGCCCTGAAGGGCTGGCTGCGGGTGAGAGCCGCTAGGCCAGCGCGGTAGGTGTCGACGATTGACACTGTTGGAGCAGCAGCCATTGTGCCAGTAGGGGCAACAAACGAGGAAATGATAAGCGAAACGCCAATGAGCGCCGCTGCAGAAACGGCCATCACGAGATAGCCGAGCCGTTCATCCGCAAATGCGTCACGAATCTCTGGGGCACCAGCACCAAACAGCAAGATCGCTATCGTCAGCACAACCACGCGGGTCGCCAGCAACTTGGTGCGTTGGTCATAGCCGCTCGTCAACTCGGCGGGAAGGGCAATATAGGGCACCTGAAACAGGCTAAAGGCGGTAGCCGCAGCGACGAACGCCACAAACACCCAGATGCCCGACGCCACTGGTCCGATACCGGCAGGAACCGCAAAAGTGAGCACGAAAAGTATCGGAAGCAGAATCGCGCCCAACAGCATCACCGGTCGACGGGTGCCGCGGTGGGCAAGGCTGTGATCACTTCTGGCACCGATCACGGGATCAATGAGCACATCCCACACTTTGGCGATTGTCACCAGAATTCCTGCGGCGAGCGCGGCAATACCGAGGGTGTCGGTCAGGTAGTAGACCAACACAAGGCCGGGAAGCGCGGCAAACCCTCCGGTGCCCAGAGAGCCGATGGCATAGGTAGCAATTGTGGTTCGGGTGAGGGTTCGCGGCGCTGCGGTCGTCATCTTCGTGAGCCTATCGCTACCCACAGCCGAAATTGTGGTGCCCGGTCGTAGTGTTGACCCATGTCGCCCCACACCATTGCCGCACTCGTTGGAGCCCGACGTCGCGATGCCCTCGTCGCCCAACTGAGCTACACATCCTCCGATACTGCTACCGTGATTGCCCCGTTCACCGGGCAACCCCTGCATGAGCTGCCACTGAGCTCGATCCGCGATGTTCAGGATGCCGCAGCATCCGCCCGTCACGCCCAGCAAGCCTGGAAAACCGCCGGCTTCGCGCACCGCCGCCGCGTGCTCTTGCGCGCCCACGACCTGCTGTTGGAGCGCCGCGAAGAACTACTCGACCTGCTACAGACCGAATCAGGCAAGACCAGAGGTCAAGCGTTTGAAGAGATCTTTCAAGCGGCGAGCGTCACGCGCTATTACGCCCTCTCCGCGCAGCGCGTGCTGGCCACGAGACGACGTCGGGCCGGAATCCCCCTGCTCATGACTACCCGTGTCAGCTACTCGCCCAAGCAGCTTATTGGGGTAATCACGCCGTGGAACTACCCGATCGCCCTGGGCACGATGGATATTGTTCCCGCGCTCGCTGCCGGAAGCGCAGTGATCCAGAAGATTGACAATCAAGGCGCCCTGTCGATGCTCGCAACCCGTGAGGCTTACCTCGACGCCGGAGTCCCCGCCGAAGTCTGGCCCATCGTTGCCGGCCCCGGAAACAAAGTTGGCAATGCCGTGGTCGACAGTTGCGACTACGTCTGCTTCACAGGCTCAACTCCCACCGGCACGCGCGTTGGAGAACGTGCCGCCGGCCGGCTCATCGGTGCTTCGCTTGAACTTGGAGGCAAGAACCCACTCATCGTGCTCGGCGATGCTGACCCGGACACCGCAGCAGCGGATGCCATCTACGCCTGTTTCTCCTCGATGGGCCAATTGTGTGTCTCCATCGAACGCATCTATGTGCACACGTCAATCGCCGATGCGTTCACCCGCGAATTCGTGAAGCGTGTCGAGTCGCTCACACAGACAGCCGCCCTCGACAACACCGGGGATGTCGGATCGCTCACCTCGGCAGCCCAACTCGAACGCGTTCAGGGACACGTCACCGACGCGGTCACCAAGGGCGCCACTGTGCTCGCTGGCGGCACAACCCGGCCAGACATCGGCCCCTACTTCTTTGCACCCACCGTGCTCACCAATGTCACCGAAGACATGCAGTGCTACGCCAACGAAACGTTCGGCCCCGTCGTTGCCATTGCGACAGTCGCGAGCGACACCGAAGCGATCGCCCGAGCTAACGACACCGAATTTGGTTTGAACGCATCCATCTTCAGCGGATCTGTTGCCCACGCTCGACGCTTGGCCGATCGCTTGGACGCCGGCAGCGTAAACATCAACGAGGGCTACCGTGGCAGCTTCTCAAGTGTCGATGCGCCGATGGGTGGCATGAAGCACTCGGGACTTGGCCGTCGCAACGGCCCGGAGGGCATCTTGCGATTCGCGCAGTCGCGCACGGTTTCGCAGTCGAACGGCATCCTGCAACTGCCTCGCACCGGTGCCGAGTTTGCTGCGATGGCCGGGCTCATGGTCACGCTACTCAGCGTGCTGAAGGTTATGCGTCGCCGCTAGGTTGCTTCGTTGCCACTTCAGAACTTTTCACGGCGGCTGGGGCACGTCGTTGACCACAGCTACTGAGGAGCCCTCCTGGTGGGAGAGCCCCTCAGCGATCGCTTGAATGCTGCCGTACCGGCAGTGAGGGCGTAAAGGAGATAGGAACTAGCCGCGTGGCACTGTGCCGCGGCGGCGGTTGCTGAGCATCACAGCGATTCCACCCGCTGCCACCAGTGCGGCGCCGAGCCCAATGGACGCGAGAGAGTCGGTGCCGGTCGCCGCCAACTGCGGGCCAGCCGGTGCGGCTGCCCCACCCGCTCCTGCTGCCGGAAGTGTTCCCGCATCCGCCCCGTTCAACGTCGGAATGGCGAACCCCACAGTCACGCCACCGACCATTTTCCAAGTGTAACGACCGAGAACCGCGCTGTTGAGTCGGTTGTTTACGAGGGCCGTAGTTCCCGCACTGTCGATAAGCGTGTTGATGGGTGCAGCGGCGAAGAGCTCGTAGGCATCAGCGGTCGCGGTGACGGTGTCATAGTTCGCCCATCCGACGCCCCAACGGCAGTTATCGATTGAACCGGGGTCGGAAGGATCCGCATCGCAACTAGACGTAGGATCCGCGGCGGAGTATCCGTCATCGTTTTCCGTCGCGGTGCCGATGTTGATCTGGATGGTGAAGTCATAGCCGACTACCGCAGCGTTCGCCGTCGGCTCCTGGATCAGTACGATCTGGAAAGTGTTCGACAGCAGCGGGCTGTTGTACGTATCGTTCGTGGGAACGCGGTACCACGTGATTACAACGGCTGGTTTGCCATCGATCGTTGTCGTGCCCTCATATATCTGCTTTACGGCTCCGAAGCCATCGTCTGCAAGGCCATCGGCATTCGTATCGTCGCGGACGTCATCATAGTTGCCGATCGATACGGTTGCACCGGTGACTGCGCGAACCGGCTCGTCGGGGAGCGCAGTGGCAAACGTGAAAGAAGTCGGGGTCGGAACAGAAACCACGACGCCGCTTTCCTGTTCGGCGAACGAAGGGTCATCAAAGGCGAACCACGAGTTGTAGGTGTCTCCAGCGATGAAGGGATGTGGAGTTGACGTGGTGATCGTCGCGACGCCACCCGTGATCTCGACAGAGGCGACCCCCACACCGGGAACCCACAGATCCTCAGACGGATCGAGGTCGTTTGCGAGCACCGCAATTACCGGGGTTCCAGAACTGAGCGCGAGGCTCTCTACGTCGACGTCGTAGTCGTCCGAACAGCCGTCGGCGGGGGTGAGCACCGGATAAACCGAGCCATTAGTGGAGATGCAGAGGCCTTCATAGCGCGTGCCGAAGAAGTTGATTGCGAATGGCGCGGCGACAGTTGTGCTGTCGTCGTCTTGACCGATCAAGTCGCTAAGCACTGTTCCGACCGGAGCACTCGCGCCATAGACCATGGCGTCGCTGACATCGCCATAGCCGGGACCCGCCGCAGAGACTGCTGTGGCGCCAAGGCCGAAAGTAAGGGCCGCAGCGAGGGCTGCGACGGCCGCTGCTGAGCGCACACGAGATGATTTCATGAAAAACCGATCTTCATAAGGAGAGGTCATCTTCGAATAAGAGACCGATAAAATTTGACGATAGCAGAGCTAGGACGTCGAAACTGAGGTGGTGCGCAATTGGTACCCCTATTGGGGGCAACGGTGCACATGCAGTGATCGATCCGCGTTCTCCCTAGGGGCGAGAAGACCCGCAGGCGGGAGACGCCAGAGGGCTCTCCTAGCTCTGCCAGGCGCTAAAGTTCGGCCCTGGAACGCTAGGTTGCTTCGTTGTCGAATGGGGCTTTCTCGCCAGATTCGAGAGCGCTCTGCCGCTCGGCCAGGGCAGCCTGACGTTCCGCGTACGCTGCTGAGCGTGGCGGGCGCACCTTTACCGCAGGCGTGTCGTCGTCGTCAATCAGTGCGTCGCGGATGATGCGGCGCGGATCATATTGGCGAGGGTCGAGCTGCTTCCAGTCGATTTCGTCAAAATCGGGGCCCATCTCTTCACGCATGCGATCTTTCGCACCGTTCGCCATATCCCGCAGCGACCGAACTAGTCGAGCGAGCTGGGAAGCGTAATACGGTAACCGTTCTGGTCCAAGCAAAAAGACAGCGATAAGCCCAATGATGAGGAGCTTGTCGAAACTGAGACCGAAGGACACCCGTTTAGCTTACCGGCGGCATCGCCTGCTGCGTCTACAGTTGAGGCAGCGATAGGAGCAATGTGTCAGACAAGCAGCTGAGCTGGAAGTACGCCGAGGAGTTCGTTGTCGAACGCCCAGAGATTGCTGCAGCGCGCGTGCATTCACTTGAGCTCGGCATCGAAGCCATCTCTCCTGCGGTCGGCGCGCAACTGGCTCTCTTGGCTGCTGCGACCGGCGCTAAAAGCATCATCGAAGTCGGTACCGGCGTTGGCATCAGTGGACTCTGGATGCTCGCAGGAAGTCCAACGGCGCTGCTCACCACTATCGACTCTGAGCTCGACCACCAACAGGTCGCCCGCACTGTATTCGCTGAAGCGAATATTCCTGCGAACCGGGTTCGCCAGATCGGCGGAAAAGCTGCCGAAGTTTTGCCCCGCATGAACGAATCAAGCTACGATCTGGTCTTCATCGATGCCGACCCCCAATCAGTGATCGAATACGTCGAACACGGCCTTCGACTGGTTCGGCCCGGTGGCGTTGTCGCTGTTGCACACGCACTCTGGCGTGACCGGGTTGCTGACCCCGCCCAACGCGATGCAACGGTTTCGAACTTCCGATCGCTGCTCACCGAGATTTCTCAATCCGAGGCAGTGATCAGTTCACTGATTCCCGTCGGCGATGGGCTTCTTCAGCTCACCAAACTCAGCGACTAGCTCCCTCCCAGAATTGGCCGGTAACGTTGAGCCAATGACTCTGAACGACTCCGATGGCTGGGTACACGTGCGCGGTGCTCGCGAGCACAATCTTCAGAACATCGATCTTGACATCCCTCGAGACCGGTTAGTTGTCTTTACCGGTGTTTCCGGGTCAGGAAAGTCGTCCCTCGCGTTCGGAACGCTCTATGCGGAAGCTCAGCGGCGCTACTTCGAATCGGTTGCTCCGTACGCGCGTCGGCTTCTTAACCAGGTCGGCGCACCGGATGTCAGCGAGATAAGCGGGTTGCCTCCTGCGGTCGCCCTGCAGCAACGTCGGGGAGCACCCAGTTCACGATCTACGGTTGGCACGATCACCACGCTGTCGAATCTGCTGCGCATGCTGTACTCCCGCGCTGGCACGTATCCTGTTGGCGTCGATCATCTCTCCGCTGAAGCGTTCTCGCCCAATACCGTTGCGGGCGCGTGCCCCCGATGCCACGGTCTCGGGGTGGTGCACGACGTCACCGAAGACCTCCTCGTACCCGACACCTCACTGAGTATCCGTGAGGGAGCCATCGCCGCCTGGCCCGGTGCCTGGCAAGGCGCGAACCTGCGAAGCATTGTTACGGGCCTCGGGATCGACATTGAGAAACCGTGGCGTACGCTTGCGCGCGCCGATCGAGACTGGCTGCTCTACACAGAAGAGCAACCCTCCGTTCTTGTGAAGCCCGAGCGCGATCGAATAGATCACGGCTATTACGGCAAGTTTTGGAGTGCGCGCAAGCACATCATGAACGTGCTCTCGCAATCACAGAGCCAGCGGATGCGCGATCGCGCGTTGCGGTTCGTGCAAAGCATGGAGTGCCCTGACTGTCGCGGCAGCGGACTCCAGCCCGGCGCCGGTGCGGTCACTTTCGCCAACCTCACTATCGCCGAAATGAATGCGGTGCCATTCGCGGATCTTGCGGCGCGCTTGAGGCGCGGAATCGACACTGCGAGCACCGGCGATGCAACTGCCCCCACCGAATCCGCTGAGGTTGCCCGTCGCATCGGAACCGATGTGATTGCCCGCGTCGAAGTACTTCTTGACCTTGGTCTTGGATATCTGAGCCTTGGCCGTAACTCCACCACACTGTCCCCCGGCGAATCGCAACGGTTGCGCATTGCAACCCAGCTGCGCTCGGGCCTCTTTGGCGTCATCTACGTTCTCGACGAGCCCTCAGCAGGATTGCATCCCGCCGATGCGCAACCGTTGTTGGATGTTCTAGACCGGCTGAAGGCATCAGGGAATTCACTCTTTGTCGTCGAGCACGATCTCGACGTTATCCGCCGAGCTGATTGGGTGATCGACATTGGCCCCGGTGCAGGCGAAGGTGGCGGCCAACTTGTGTACTCGGGCCCCGTTGATGGTCTCAAGGCTGTCGAAGAATCAGTTACTGGTCAGTACCTTTTCCCTCGCCACGCGCAACCCGCGCGTGACATCCGTTCGCCACACTCTTGGCTGCAGCTAACCGGCGCATCTCTCCACAACCTCCGCAATGTCTCGGTCGATTTCCCTGTCGGAGTCATGACCGCGGTCACCGGTGTTTCAGGATCAGGCAAGTCGACCCTCGTCACCCAGGTACTCGCGCAGATAGTACGCCAGCACCTGGGAACAACTCCGGATGACTCGGAAGAAGCCGAACCGAAGGTAGACGTAGCCGAAGTTTCGGGAGTCGAATCATTTGATCGGTTGGTTCTCGTTGACCAGCGCCCGATCGGACGAACCCCACGATCCAACCTCGCCACCTACACGGGCATGTTCGATGTTGTGCGCAAGCTGTTCGCCGCGACCGACGAGTCCAAAGCCCGAGGGTACACCGCCAGCCGCTTCTCGTTCAACGTTGCTGGCGGCCGCTGTGAGACGTGTCAGGGTGAAGGATTCGTGTCCATCGAACTTTTGTTCCTGCCCGGCACCTACGCCCCTTGCCACACGTGTCACGGCGCACGCTACAACGACGAGACCCTCGAAGTGAAGTACCACGGTCGGTCAATTGCTGAAGTATTGACGATGACCGTCGACACGGCAGCAGAGTTCTTCGCTGATGTACCGTCCGCCGCGCGGAGCCTCACCACGCTTCGCGATGTCGGGCTCGGATATCTGCGACTCGGCCAGCCCGCGACTGAACTTAGCGGAGGCGAAGCGCAACGAATCAAGCTGGCAACCGAACTGCAACGCGCCCAACGCGGTCACGCCCTCTACCTGCTCGACGAACCAACGGCGGGCCTCCACCCCGCCGACATCCAGCTATTGCTCGAGCAGTTGCAGCGACTTGTCGATGCGGGCAATACCGTCATTCTGGTGGAACACGATCAGGCAGCGATCACCGCGTGTGACTGGGTCATCGACTTGGGGCCAGGTGGAGGAGACGCAGGCGGTCAAGTCGTCGCCGTCGGCACCCCAGAAAACATCTCGAAGGGCTCGGGCGCTACAGCAGAGCACCTCGCGGCCTGGATCGCCAAGAACACCGCGAACTAGTTCCCGTCCCCGAGACTCTTTCGTGCAGCCAATTGTGTGGGCAAAGCGAAAGCGCCAACCGGAATCCGGGTGGCGCTTTCGGTGAAACTAGGTGCAGCGTAAAACTTGCGGAAGAATCCGCGAGTTCACTGATGGTGGATGGAGCCCCTCTAAACGGGAGCTACAACACCCGCAAGTGCGTCGTGCAGTTCTTTAGCTTCGTCGTCGTTTACGGATACAACAAGACGACCGCCACCTTCAAGAGGCACTCGGACAATAATCAGTCGACCCTCTTTGACAGCCTCCATTGGCCCGTCACCGGTCCTCGGTTTCATGGCTGCCATAGCTAGTCCCCTTTCATTGGTACTGACTTCTATTATCCCGCATAACACGCCGATATTGAAACTGTGGGGAATCAATTCTGGAGAACTCGTCAGCTTACGGCGGAGACCAGTCGTAGTTATCGACCCACCACGCGATGTGGATCCACCCCCACTGCCCCGCAATGCAGGCAAGGAGAAGCAGAATTCGATAGATAGGCGACTTCGGCTGCGCGAGAACTCCCGCGACAGGGAACATCGGCATCAGGAGGCGGAAAGTGCTCGACTGCGGAAAGAACACGGCCAAGATGTAGAGCGCATAGCTCAGCAACCAGAAGCGCAGGTCGACCCCCAACCGCCGCGCGGGCCTAGTGAGCAAGAACCCCAAGAAGCCCAACACACCGACAACCAACGCAGCCGATAACACCCACTGCGGGATGTTCCACCAGAGTTGCCAGAATCCAGCCGCCTGAAACCACGCCGTAAACGGCACAAGCTCAACACGGCCAATATAGGGCGCTCGCCACGCCAACTCAGTGTCCGTATACGCGGTCAGCGAGCCGGTAACTGCCGCCGCAATCAGCAACCACGCGAACCCCATCACTACGCTAAATACGGTTGCTGAGATTGCCGCGATGGCCTCGCGGGGAGGAAAACCGTCACGGTCGCGAACCCACCAGCGATACACGACGTGCAGCCCCAGGGCGAGCGCGAATGCCAGTCCACTCGGTCTGGTCAGCGACATCACCGCAACAACCGGCAGGAGCATCCAATAGTGACGTTTCAGCAGCCAGTAGAGCGCGAGAATGAGCAAGAACAGCGACATTGATTCGGCATATGCCACCTGCAGTATGGGCGACAACGGGGCGAAACAGAAAATAGCTACCGCGAACAAAGCCGTGCGAGAGGGAAACACACGATTCATTAGCCTGTAGAACACCAGCGCAGCACCGAGCGCGAAACCCACCGAAATGATAACGGCTGCGACGGCGAAGTCGAGCGTCGTCACGGTCATGACAAAGCGCACAACAGCGGGATACGCCGGCATGAACGCCCACGCGTTCTCCGCAACATGACCGGTCTCATCCAGCGGCAACTCGGTCGGATATCCTGTGAGCGCGATGATGTAGTACCAGTGACCGTCCCAGATTTTCGCGAACGAGAAATAGTCGGGCTGTGGTCCGGTCCAGCTATTTGCCTTTTGGAGCGACGCATAAGCCAGCACAAGCGATGTCGTCACCACCCGGGAGGCCGCGAAAATTGCGATGACGGCAACCCACCATCGCTCGGGAGCAAGCATCACCGTCGTTGCGCGGCGCACCACCGAGCCTAACGAGCGGTCAGCCACGCCCTCAGCCCTTGCTCGCAGGCCACAATCTCGCTCGTCGCGACGCGTTCATCGTCGGCGTGCGCGCGCAAAGGATTGCCGGGTCCATAGTTCACTGCGGGGATTCCGAGCTCGGAAAAGCGGGCGACATCAGTCCAGCCATACTTGGGGGCCGGGGTGCCACCAACAGCATTCACAAAGTTTTGCGCAAGGGGGGCATCCAGTCCGGGCCGCGCTCCGCCGGCAAGGTCGGTGATGTCGAAGTCGAAACCGGCGAAGACTTCTCGCAGGTGATCAATGGCTTGCTCCGCGCTGCGATCAGGGGCGAAACGGAAGTTCACGGTGACCGTTGCGCGGTCAGGGATCACGTTGCCTGCCACTCCCCCCGAGATTCCGACAGCGTTGAGTCCCTCGCGATACACAAGGCCGTCGACCTCGCGCTGCTCGGGCTCGTAGGCGGCAAGAATCGCGAGCACGGGAGCCGCAGCGTGAATCGCATTCACGCCAACCCAGGACCTCGCGGAGTGCGCCCGCAGGCCGGTTAAGTGGATTTCTATGCGGGCCGTTCCATTGCAGCCGCCCTCGACGGAAGCGTTAGACGGCTCTCCCAAGATAGCGAAATCGCCAGCCATCAGATCGGGGCGATTGCGAGCGAGACGACCAAGGCCGTTCAGCTCAGCTTCTACCTCTTCATGGTCATAGAAAACCCACGTGACATCGATTGACGGGTCACTGAGTTCAGCAGCCAATTTGAGCGCAACAGCAACGCCGCCCTTCATGTCAACGGTGCCGCGGCCGACCAAGTGCTCTTCGCCGTCAATCTCCTGCGTCGTGGTGGGAAGATTCGCGTTAATCGGAACCGTGTCAATGTGACCGGCGATCACCACACGCTGAGCCTTGCCACCGTTTGTGCGGGCAACGACGGCATCCGCATCCCGAATCACCTCAAGATGATTGACGGCGTTCAGAGCCGATTCAATGGCGTCGGCGATGCGCCGCTCGTCACCCGACACCGACTCGATATCGCACAACTGGCGAGTAAGGTCGGGGCTCGAGGCACCCAAATCGAGCACGGGGATTGGGCGATCGGTCACGGGCATGCACCCAGTGTAAGTAATCTGGAGGTATGACTTCGCGCACTGCATGGGGATACGGGCTCGCAACAATCGCTGCCGACGGAACAACACTGGATGTGTGGTTCCCTGCCCCACACCTAGGATCCATTCCCGAGGGCACCGACCCGCACTACGCCCCCGCCGATCTCGAGCAGCATTTAGGCACGGACGACCGTCGTCGAGTCGCCATCGAATTTGTCACCATCGAGATTGATTTGGATGCCGCACCGCACAACACGGCCGACGCCTACCTGCGTTTGCACCTGCTCAGTCATCTGCTCGTCGAGCCCAACAGCATCAACCTCGACGGCCTTTTCGGCACCTTGCCGATCGTGGTCTGGACCAACGCCGGCGCCGTGCACCCCGAGGACTACGCCGACCTGCGCGTCTCGCTACAGCGCGCAGCAATCGCCGTTACCGGCATCGACAAGTTCCCCCGGATGCTCGACTATGTTGTCCCGAAGCGCGTACGCATCGCCGACGCCTCGCGGGTGCGGCTCGGCGCCTACCTCTCGCCCGGCACCACTGTGATGCACGAAGGCTTCGTCAACTTCAATGCGGGTACGCTCGGCAGTTCGATGGTCGAGGGCCGCATCTCGCAGGGTGTTGTTGTGGGTGACGGTGCCGATATCGGTGGCGGAGCATCCATCATGGGCACTCTCAGCGGTGGCGGCACAGAACGTGTGTCGATCGGCGCTCGCGCCCTCCTCGGCGCCAACTCGGGCATCGGCATCGCGATCGGCGACGACTCGGTGGTCGAAGCTGGCCTCTATGTGACGGCCGGCACCAAGGTCACCATCATTGACGGTTCGGCAACGCCTCGCACGGTCAAGGCTGTCGAACTCAGTGGCGTAAACGGGTTGTTGTTCCGCCGCAACTCGCTCACCGGTGCGGTCGAAGTGCTGCCCCGAAGCGGCACGGGCGTTGAACTCAACACGGTGCTGCACGCCTAACAACGGCTAAGCGTCACGCTGTCGCAGAGTCCTATTAGCGCTGAGGCCAAGCGCGCGTTTCGGGTCCCGTGTATAGCTGCTGCGGGCGACCGATTTTGGTGTTCGGGTCTTCGTTCATCTCGCGCCAGTTGGCGATCCAGCCGGGAAGACGGCCAATCGCGAACAGCACAGTGAACATGCGCGGGGGGAAACCCATCGCCTTGTAGATGACTCCTGTGTAGAAGTCGACGTTGGGGTAGAGCTTGCGCGAGATGAAGTAGTCATCCGCGAGGGCAGCTTCTTCGAGTTCACGAGCAATGTCAAGCAGCGGGTCGCTGACACCCAGGTCAGCAAGCACCTCATCCGCACTCTCTTTCACGAGACGGGCACGCGGGTCGAAACTCTTGTACACGCGGTGGCCGAAGCCCATCAGGCGAATGCCCTCTTCTTTGCGCTTGACTCGTTCGACAAACTTTTGCACACCCTCGCCCGACCGCTGAATCTCGCTAAGCATCTTGAGAACAGCCTCGTTAGCCCCACCGTGAAGCGGGCCATAGAGCGCGTTGATACCCGCGGAAATCGAGGCGAAGATGTTTGCTTCGGTCGAGCCGACGAGACGCACGGTTGAGGTGGATGCATTCTGCTCGTGGTCTTCATGCAGAATGAGCAGGCGATCCAGCGCCTTGCTCAGCACAGGATTGACCTCGTAGTCCTCGGCCATGTTGCCAAAGTTGAGCTTCAAGAAGTTGTCGACAAAGCTCAGCGAGTTGTCGGGATAGAGGAGCGCTTGGCCCAGCGATTTTTTGTGGGCGTAGGCCGCAATCACCGGCAACTTAGCGAGCAGTCGGATGGTCGAAAGCTCGACCTGCTCGGGGTCGCGCACGTCGTGCGAGTCTTCATAATAAGTCGACAGCGCCGACACTGCGCTGGACAGCACAGACATCGGGTGCGCACTGTGCGGCAGCGCATCAAAGAAACGACGAAGGTCTTCGTGCAGCAGGGTGTGACGACGAATCTTCTCGTCGAATTCTTCGAGCTGCGAGGTAGTCGGCAGCTCACCATAGATGAGCAACCATGCGACTTCGAGATATGTGGAGTTAGCTGCGACATCTTCGATTGCGTATCCGCGGTACCGCAGAATGCCACGATCACCATCGATGTAGGTGATCTCGCTGCGGGTGGAGGCTGTGTTCACGAAACCTTGATCAAACGCCGTGTACCCGGTCTGCTTCATGAATGTAGAAATGTCGATGCTGTTGTGACCATCGACTCCCCGAACTATCGGGAACTCGGCAGCGCCGCCCGGAAAGTGGAGGGTGGCCATCTCTGGGTCTTGACGGGCATCATTCACCATTACAGCCTACAAGGCTTGAATGGCCACTGTCACACCGACCAACCAAGTAGGACAGCCTTTAGAGGACACAGACAAAGCCCTAGCGGGCTGGTGCACTTAAGCCAGCAATTCGAGCCGCGCTACAGCCTCCGCAATGGTGTCATCACTTGCCGTGAGAGCAATACGAACGTGACGGGCAGGTTCTTCGCCATAGAACGAACCAGGAACAACAAGGATGCCGGACTGCGCAAGATCCCCCACCGTCTGCCACGAGTCTTCGTTCTTGGTTGCCCACAAGTAGAGACCAGCAATGCTGTCGTCGATGTGGAATCCAGCGCGCTCCAAGGCGGGGAGCAGTTTCGCTCTCCTCACCCGGTAGAGTTCACGCTGATGGGCAACGTGGGCTTCATCGCGCAGCGCCGTAACCATGGCTTCTTGCACGGGGGCTGGCGCAATGAGACCGGCATGCTTGCGAACGGCAAGCAGTTCCGCGATGAGCTGCGAGGATCCGGCAATGAATGCGGCGCGGTAGCCGGCGAGATTCGACTGCTTGCTGAGCGAATACACCGCGAGCACTGACGAACGATCGTCTCCGATCACCTCGGGGTCCAGAATCGACGGTGTGGGGTCTGGTCCGCTCCAGTTCAACTCGGCGTAGCACTCATCCGAGGCGATCACCGCTCCGAGTTCACGGGCTCGAGCAACCGCTGTCCGCAGCTGTTCGACATCAGAAACGCGACCATCGGGGTTACCGGGGCTATTGAGCCAGACGAGCGCCGTGTTTTCCGGCCACTCAGCGGGGTCGTCTGAGGCGAACGATGCGGCACCGACTAGCGCCGCACCGATCGCATAGGTGGGGTAGGCGACCGACGGATGCACAACCACATCGTCCTTGCCCAGTCCGAGCAATAGCGGCAGCAGTGCCACGAGCTCCTTCGAGCCGATCGTGGGCAGCACGTGATCGACAGTCAGCCCGGCCACACCGCGGCGACGTTCAAACCATTCCACAATCGCTTCGCGCAACTGCACGGTGCCGGTGGTGGTGGGGTAAGCGTGAGCATCCGTTGCTGACGCAAGTGACTCACGGATGATCTGCGGGGTTGGATCTACGGGCGATCCGACCGAAAGATCGACGAAACCGTCGGGATGCGTGCGCGCAATCGTGCCGTAGGGAACGAGAGCGTCCCAAGGGAAATCGGGCAGGGCCAACGGCGTGCGCGCCATCAGTCTGAGGATCCGCCGCCCTCAGGAAGCGCAGCGACAAGCGGGTGATCCAGGTGAATCACGCCAACCTTCGCGGCCCCACCCGGCGAACTGACCTCGAGGAGGTCGAAGAACTCGACATTGACCTTGTAGTAATCCGCCCACTTATCGGGCGTATCATCTTCGTAATAGATGGCCTCAACCGGACACACTGGTTCACAGGCCCCGCAATCAACGCACTCATCCGGGTGGATGTAGAGCATGCGATCACCCTCGTAGATGCAATCGACAGGGCATTCGTCGATGCACGCGCGATCTTTAAGGTCGACACACGGCTGGGCGATGATGTACGTCAAGAGTTATCCGCACCTTTCACGGGAGAGTTCAACTCAATGTTATCGCGGCTTGGCGTCGACGCCTGACGGTTCACCCGTGGCCAGCCGACGACCAGCAGCACGATCAGCACCGGGGCAAAGGTCCAGACGTAGCCCGACACATTTCCCGGGATCAGAATAGTGCCACCGGGCATTGCAGTCGCTAAGACGGCAGACATCAACAACACGCCAAGGGACGCGAATCCTGGTGCGATGCGAGTGTCATAGATGAGCCGCAACCCAAGAATGAGAGCTGTTGTCAACGCAACAGCGGCGATGATGCCCCACGGCACACGCGCACCAAAGAGTGTGATTGCCGACTGATGTACCGCCGTGAGAACGAGACCAACGAGCGCGCCAACCGCCATCGAAGCAAGCGCGAGCACTACGCGCTCAAAGCGACTACGCTCCCCGATCACCACTGCGCGGCGGCGAAAACGGCACAAATACTCGGGCGGCGTCGAAACGCTCTCGCCCACAGGAACCTCGTCGTCGTAAATCTCCATGGCACGACGCTTAAAGGCAATGGCCGTGGACGTGGAGACCGCAACGCCCCGATCAACAGGAACAGATGATGCCGTGTAGAACGGAACACCCGCAAGCTCAGTAGCATGCGCCGTTGCCTCGTGCACGAGTCGCGCTTCCGACTCTCGGTTGCTGCCGCTGGCAGACGACGCGTAGCTCACAACGACATCCGGCTTAATCGAGGTAATTGCTGCGGCAAGATCAGCTGCCAAGTCGCGTGCAGTGACGGAACTGAACTGGTGCCCGTCATCATTACGCAAGACGTGGTGCGCGGTGATACCCAAGATCACTCGCGCACTGGCGTCGACGTCCTCTGTGGCCGACGAATTACTGCAGGTCAGCACAATGAGTTCGGTTCCGCGCTGCACCAGGGTGGCGATGGTCGCACCGAAAACCGGTGCCTCATCGTCGGGGCGTGCTGTGATCACCAACACCCGCTGTGCCCGATCTTTCATGGCCGTACCTCCACCACTCATTCTCCAGTACACAGAATAAGCACACGTAGGAGGAATACGGTTGCTTAGGTTAGGCTTACCAACCTGCATAATTTTCGATGATACGAGAGAGTCCAGCGCTCAACTTCTCCCCCGCAACCACCTGGTTCGAGGCAGGCGTGTGGCTCACCGATGTCGGGATTGTCATGACCATTTTCATTCGCACCGTCCGCGGCAACGGGCGCGCAGACAAGCCCACTGCGCCCGCAGCATCTCTCAGCGCTCAAGGAGCCTGATGATCACCCGCCCCACCCGCTTCGGTCTCGCCGCAGCGGCAACGATCGCTACGCACACACTCACCGGGTGCGTGCCCAACGATGCCGCGTCAACAGACAACACCATTTCCGTTGATAGCAGCGCAACCGACTGTGTCGTGAGTACCAGCGAAGCACCCAGCGGAAACCTTGTTTTTCGGGTCACCAACTCCGGCGATCAGGTTACCGAGTTCTATCTGCTCGCAGCTGATGGCTTGCGTATTGTCGGCGAGGCCGAGAACATTGGGCCCGGTATAAGCCGTGACCTCGTGGTCCTTGTGCAGCCCGGCGACTATTTCACCGTGTGCAAGCCCGGCATGATCGGTGATGGCGTCGGAAAATCGCCATTCACGGTGACAGAATCCGGCACCGACCGCTCGTTCAGCGGAGATATTGGCACCCAAGTTGACGTAGCGAACGCCAACTACACGAGCTACGTCAAAGATCAGATCGAGAACCTGGTTGCTGGCAGTGAAAAGTTCGCGGATGCCGAAGCCAGCTTTGACGCCTACGACCAGTCCAAGCGCGAAGCACTAGCGACACAACTCGTCGCCTACACCACAACGCTATACAGCAACGTGCAAGACCTCCAATTTACGCTCGACCAGCAGACCAACGGGGCGATCGGACTGCTCGACGAGGTTGCCAGTGGCAAGGTCCCTGGTGAAGAAGAATTCTGGTGGCACACCGACCTCGGCGATTTCCAAGCCAACATCGACGGCGCCCACGTTCTGTATCAGGGTGTTCGCGGCATCCTGCTGGAGAAAGATGCGGAGCTTGCAGCAACACTCGACCCCGAGTTCGAGCAAGTACAGGCCCTGCTCGACGCGCAGAAGGTGGGCGACGGCTTCCGCCTCTACACCGAGCTCTCAACCTCAGAGATTCGCGCATTCTCCGACCAAGTAAATGCTCTCGCCGAGCCCCTGTCCCGCCTTACCGCGGTACTGGTGCTATAGGCCACTGACGTTTACCCACCGACACAGACACACCGAAAGAGTAGCTATGTCTACCGATGACACCAGCGGCCTCTCCCGGCGCGGCCTTCTGGAGCTAGCGGGTGCGGGCGTTGTGGGTGCCGGCTTCGGTGCCGGCGGCGCCTTTGCCTTCGGTGCGGACGGCGCGGCGTCCACTGGCAAAGCCGTGGCTTCGACGTACCCGTTCTTCGGCGAACATCAGTCGGGAATTGTCACTCCCGCACAGGATCGCCTGCACTTTGCCGCCTTCGATGTTAACGACATCTCGCGGGATCAGCTCATCGAGCTATCGAAAGACTGGGGCTATGCGGCAGCCCGAATGACCACGGGTGAGGGTGCCAGAGCCTACGGCCCCGCAAACGGCCCCTACGATGCACCCCCAGATGACACCGGCGAAGCACTGCCCCTCCCCCCTCCCGGGTGGCCTCACAATTACGTTCGGTTTCGGCCCCAGTCTCTTTGACGACAGATTCGGCCTTGCCAGCAAGCGACCACCCGCCCTCATCGACCTACCCAAGTTTCCCAGTGGCGCCCTTCAGCCCGAACTTGTCGGCGGTGACCTGTGCATCCAAGCGTGTAGTGACGACCCCCAGGTGGCTGTTCATGCCATCCGCAACCTTTCCCGCATAGCTTTTGGTCGGGCCACCCTGCGCTGGTCTCAACTGGGCTTCGGTCGCACCTCATCAACAACAAGAGCCCAAAAAAACTCCCCGCAATCTGTTCGGCTTCAAAGACGGCACAGCTAACCTGCGGGCTGACGACACCGCGGGGGTGAAGATGCGCCACTGAGCAGCGGCAGCGAGTTCACCGATCCCAACTTCACAACGACTGGTCGAGGGGATGCACCGCTTATCGATGAGAACGAGCACATGAAGTTGGCGCATCCTGACACTCACGGCGGTGTGCAGATCTTGCGCCGCGGCTACAACTTTACTGACGGCAACGACGATCTCGGCCGGCTCAACGCTGGGTTGTTCTTCATCAGTTTTCAGCGTGACCCCGGCACCCAGTTTGTGCCGATCCAGCTCGGGCTTTCGCGCAATGACCTCATGAACGAATATGTCCGTTACGTGGGCTCGGCAATCTTTGCGGTGCCGCCGGGCGCAACAACATCAAGCTTTGTCGGTGCGGGGATGTTCGATCTGGCCTAGTTCGGTCGCTGTCGTCGAGCACCTTCCCACCAGAAATGGACTCCAGTCTGCTGTTCGCTAGTTGCCTGAGGCCGCAACCGTGTAGTTCGCTGTGTAGCCGTCGTCCGTCTTCGCGACGATGACACCGCCGGCCCACGCGTCACTCGTGAAGATAATGGTGCCCACACCATCTGAGCCGCTCCCCTGCAGCTGGATTTCAAAACCAGCATCCGACAACTCAGTCTCAATGCCCTTGAGCGGAGACTCAGCGCCAGCCAAAATCGTGACGTTATAGCCTCGGCTGTCGCCCTCACCGGCAGCGATACCAAACTGAACATCGCCAGCCACGAGAGGAACCTCGCTCGGGAAGCCCTCAGGGATTTCCTTGCCACCTAAATCGACCTGCCCACCGGTCGCCTGTTCAACCAGGCTCTCAATGGGATTGCCGAAGCAGCCAGAGAGTGCTGGAGTGATGCCCACAGCAAGAACGATAGCGATGGATGCACTGATGCGTCGTTTCGGGCTGATCATGACTACTCTCCTGATGATCTCTATCCGGGGCCGTTGCGCGGCAATTGATGCCGTCTTCGTTAGCGCGCTCCGGGGTGCGCTGCGCGTTAACGAACAATGCAGCCACGATCGTAATGACCGTAGCTGCATCGTACTCCCGCAACCCGAACGACTCCTCGCTCAGTTGCGCGAGGTGAGGCTATGCGTTTTGCTTCTTGAGGCGCGAGGTTTGACGTGCGCGCGCGTTAGCGTCGAGTTCAACCTTGCGGATTCTCACGAACTCGGGCGTAACTTCTACACACTCGTCTTCGCGAGCGAATTCGAGGCACTCTTCCAAAGTCAGCTTGCGCGACGGCGTCATGCGTTCGAACGAGTCAGACGTCGACTGGCGCATGTTGGTGAGCTGCTTCTCTTTGGTGATGTTGACGTCCATGTCGTCGGCGCGCGAGTTCTCGCCAACAACCATGCCTTCGTAAACCTCTTGAGTGGGCTCAACGAAGAACGACATGCGCTCTTGCAGAGCAACCATCGCGAATGGAGTAGCAACACCGGCACGGTCGGCAACGATCGAACCATTCACGCGGGTGAGGATCTCGCCAGCCCACTGCTCGTAGCCGTGGGATACCGCGTTAGCGATACCGGAACCACGCGTGATGGTCAGGAACTCGGTGCGGAAACCAATGAGACCGCGCGAGGGAACAATGAACTCCATGCGAACCCAGCCGGTTCCGTGGTTGCTCATGCCCTCCATGCGGCCCTTGCGAGCAGCAAGAAGCTGCGTGATAGCGCCGAGGTACTCTTCGGGCGCATCGATCGTGAGGTGCTCGAAGGGCTCGTGAACCTTGCCGTCGATCTTTTTGATAACTACCTGCGGCTTGCCAACAGTCAGTTCGAATCCTTCACGACGCATCTGCTCGACGAGGATGGCGAGCGCGAGCTCTCCACGGCCCTGAACCTCCCACGCGTCGGGGCGTCCGATGTCAACGAGCTTGAGCGAAACGTTTCCGACGAGTTCGCGGTCGAGACGGTCCTTGACCATTCGAGCTGTGAGCTTGTGACCCTTAACCTTGCCGATGACCGGCGAGGTGTTGGTGCCGATGGTCATAGAGATTGCGGGCTCGTCGACGGTGATGGTCGGCAGCGGGCGAACGTCATCGGGGTCACACAGGGTTTCACCGATGAAGATGTCTTCGAATCCGGCAACAGCGACGATGTCGCCGGGGCCCGCACTCTCGGCAGGGTAACGATCGAGCGCTTTCGTGATCATCAACTCGGTTACGCGCACATTGGCGACGCTTCCATCGTGCTTGACCCAGGCAACAGTCTGACCCTTCTTGATGGTTCCGTTGAAGACGCGAAGCAACGCGAGGCGACCGAGGAACGGCGAGGAGTCGAGGTTAGTGACCCACGCCTGAAGGGGGTGTTCGTCATCGTATGACGGCGCAGGAACGTGCTTGAGGATCGCATCGAACAGCGGCTCGAGGTCTTCGTTGTCTGGCATCGTGCCGTTTTCCGGCTTGTTCCAGCTTGCAGCGCCAGCACGACCCGACGCGTAAACAACCGGAACGTCAAGGATGGCGTCGAGGTCAAGATCGGGAACGTCATCGGCCATATCGCTTGCGAGACCCAACAGCAGGTCTTGGCTCTCGCCAACAACCTCGTCGATGCGCGCATCTGGGCGGTCCGTCTTGTTGACCAACAGGATGACGGGAAGCTTAGCCTCAAGCGCCTTCCGAAGCACGAACCGAGTCTGCGGAAGCGGGCCCTCACTCGCGTCAACGAGAAGAACTACTCCGTCGACCATGCTGAGTCCACGCTCAACCTCGCCACCAAAGTCGGCGTGGCCAGGGGTGTCGATCACGTTGATGGTGATCGGTCCGTCTGTGGCGTACTTGCCCTTGTACGAGATCGCGGTGTTCTTCGCGAGAATCGTGATGCCCTTTTCGCGCTCAAGCTCGTTCGAGTCCATTGCACGCTCTTCTAGGTGCGCATGCGCCTCGAACGAGTTCGTCTGGCGAAGCATCGCGTCAACGAGGGTGGTCTTTCCGTGGTCAACGTGGGCAACGATTGCTACGTTGCGCAAGTCGCTGCGAGTGGCCATAGCCATAGCAATATTCCTTAATTCATTGGAGGCTGTGCGGTCTCTCACCGCAGACGCTGCGCAGAAAATTTCGGCAGCAGATCGGCGGCCTAATGCCACCGGGTAAAGATCATGGGAGGGCGCAGAAGATCATTCAGAGTATCCTGCTCCACCAGTTTACCCTGTTTGACAAGATTTATCGCCGACTTCGCTCCGGGCACACCCGAATGGCTACGGTTTCCACTCCCATACGTTCCACCAGATGCCACGGCTCAGTGAAGATAGCGACACCGTGGAGACCCGATCCTGATCAAACGCGGCGGTTGCCGGATGCTGGAAAAGTGGCACTCCGTAGCGGTTTTGCCAGAGGGCGGCGTCTGCATCTGCAAGCAACTTGGCTTGCGTGTCTGCATCCGTAGTGACCGAATTGGCGTCGCTCAGGAGCGAGTCAACGCGGGAGTCTGAGAAGTAGTTGAGGTTCGCATAACCATCGGTGCTGAACACGCCGGGAGCAATTCCGACTCCTGGTCGCGCCACTTGCCAGCTGAACAGCGCGGCATCGTACACACCGGGCGTCCCGAGCGCCGCGCGCCAATCTTCGGTGGAGCAATCGCTCACAACAAAACCTGCGGACGCCGCAGATTCTTTAATCAGTTCAAACTCGGTCACACGCATCGGGTCCTCGGCCGCGAACAGCACACAGACGGCCGGCTTGCTCACGCCCGCTTCTGCCAATAGTTCCTTCGCACCTTCGATGTTCACTTCAGCAAACTCACTTGAGCCGTTGTCTGATCGCACGCTGCGGTAGCCGGGGTCGTTGGGGGCGAAGAGGAACGAATCGCGAAGAGTGGCGCGTGGCTGGATGTCGGCAAGTGCGGCAGAGGCAAGCTCCCGGCGCGGCACAGTCTTGAGGAAGGCTTCACGCACGAGGGGGTCGTCGAATGTACCGTTTTTCGATTCCGCGAACTGCAAGTCAAGGTGTTCGAAACTGTCGGTCGTGCCGTCGATGACTGTGGCATCCATCGTTTCGAGGGCATCCCGAACGTCAGTTCGCATTGTAGGAAGTACGATCTGCACCGCACCGACAAGGAGTGCTTGGGCCTGAGCAAGCGGGTCGCTCATGAAGCGAATTGTGATCTCTTGAAACGTCGGCTGACGGTCGCCGCTGTAATTCTCGTTGGCGCGCAACGTTACGTACTGGTTCGCAACAAAACGCGAGACAACGTATGGCCCATTCGAGACCACGAGGCTCTCGTTTGCGGGCATGCCCTGAAAGTTGAAGACGGTGTTCCACGTGCGCGCAATCTCGGCGAGATCGCTTTCGTCACCACCCGTGATGGCCGAAAAAACGCGCTCCTTCGCGGTGAGTGCGTCGTCGCTGGCGAACGACATGATCCCCACCACATGCGCAGGCTTCGCCGCAGAGTCAGCGCCAAAGAACGCGGTCTCCCAGTCAGCGAACGGCTCGTCAAAAACGAGGGTGAGCGACATGCGATCGTCACTGATCTGCGGAAGTTCAGTGACCAGCTCGATCCCGCTGTTGGCAGGGGCTCCTGCATCAAACAAGACTCGGGCGTCAGCACGGTCGAGGGGCGCACCGGTCTCGGGGTTAATCGTGTTCGCCGGGTCAGCGTCTGGAGTGTTGAGCGCTCCGGATGTTGCGGCCCACTCCAAGAGCAAGTCGACGGCATCCACCGCGGTTCCGTCTGACCAGCGCACACCGTCTGACACCGTATAGGTCACGGCGAGCGGGTCATCCGACACTTTCTCGTAGTGCCCGAAGGACTCGTCACGAACCAATTCGGAGTCGTCGTTGAAGTAGGTGAAGCCGGTGCCTGTTGCATACGCAATGCTCGCGTTGGTCTCGCTAGCCCCGTACGAGGTGACGGGATTTCCGGAGGTGTACGGCTGAGTGACCGCTACGGTCAACTCTGAGCCGGCAATCGTTGTGGATTGCTGGGGAACGCATCCGGTGAGCACTAGTGCTGCACTGGCGGCAACCGCAATGGTCGCCATGATTTTCGTGGCGGTCACTGAACCTCCTGCATACGATCACGCAATTCACGGTGGCACGCTGGTGACGATTCTAAGCGAGAAGGGCCGCTCCACGGGGAACAGCCCTTCTCCGCTAATGAACTAGGCACCCAGTTTAATGTTGGCGCCCGGAATCGCTTCGAGTAGTTCCTGGGTGTACGGGTTGCTCGAGTTCTCGAACACCTCATCTGTCGTTGCCGCTTCAACAATGCGGCCACCCTGCATAACGCACACATTGTCTGCCACTAGTCGCACAACGGCGAGGTCGTGAGTGATGAACAGGTACGTGAGGTCAAGCTCCGCCTGCAGCTCTGTGAGGAGGTTCAGCACTTGCCCCTGCACCAGAACGTCGAGTGCAGACACGGCTTCATCAAGCACGAGTACATCTGGCTTGAGGGCTAGCGCACGCGCGATTGCTACCCGCTGGCGCTGGCCGCCCGAAAGCTCACCGGGATAACGGTGACGGGTTGCCTGCGGCAATGACACCTGATCGAGCAATTCGCTCACACGAGTGAAGCGTTCCTTGGTGGTACCTACGCGATGCGCGAGCAGCGGCTCGGCGATCGTGTTTCCCACGCTGTATTGCGGGTCAAGCGAACCGTATGGATCTTGGAACACCGGCTGAACTCGACGACGGAAGTTCAGGAGCTCTTGCCCCTTGATCCCTGCGAGGTCAACGCCGTCGAACTCGATGCTTCCGCTTGTGAGCGACTCCAGTTGCAGAATCAATTTGGCAACCGTCGACTTGCCCGAGCCCGACTCGCCAACCAGGGCTGTTGTTGTGCCCTTCTTGACGCCGAACGAGATGTCGTTAACGGCCAACAACTTGTCTTTGCGGAACCCCTGCTTGCGGATCTCATAAACCTTGGTGATGTTGTTTACCTTGATCAGGTCCGTGGTCGCGGCAGATTCGCGACTCGCAGCACGCGCGATGAGTGCATCATCGAGAGAACCCTGCCCAAAGATGCGCAGATCATTATCGGAACTCTTCTGAGACTTGATCGACTGGATACGACGCGAGGCAAGGCTCGGAGCCGCAGCAACCAGACGCTGCGTGTACGGGTGCTGCGGATTCTCCAGGATCTCGCGGGACGGACCCGACTCAACAACTTTGCCCTTGTACATGACGACGAGTTGCTCCGCACGCTCGGCAGCAAGGCCGAGGTCGTGCGTGATGAACAGCACCGAGGTGCCGTAGTCACGCGTAAGCGTCTGCAAGTGATCCAATATCTGTCGCTGTACAGTCACGTCGAGCGCCGAGGTGGGTTCGTCGGCAATCAGCAGCTTCGGGCGAGCCGAAAGACCGATACCGATGAGAACACGTTGACGCATTCCACCAGAGAACTGGTGCGGGAACTGCTTGAGCCGGTCGGCAGCATCGCTGAGTCCCGCCTCTTTCAGCACCTCGATGGTGCGCTGGCGCGCTTCTTTACCCTGAGCAATGCCGTTGGCCTTGATGGCTTCTTCAACCTGGAACCCGATGCTCCACACCGGGTTCAAGTTCGACATCGGGTCTTGCGGCACATAACCTATCTGGCTTCCACGAACCTCAGAGAACTGAGCATCCGAGAACTGAGTCAGGTCGTTGCCCTCAAACTCGATTGAGCCGCCAAGCACCTTTCCTGTGCCGGGAAGCAGGCCGATCACTGCTTGAGCAGTGGTGGACTTTCCCGAACCAGATTCGCCGACGATGGCAAGCGATTGTCCTTGGTACAGCGTGAGATCGATACCCCGCACTGCCTGCACTACTCCGCGCTGGGTTTCAAAACCAACTTCGAGTCCGCGAATTCTCAGCAGAGGGGCCTCTTCGCTCGATGACGATGATGTCACGGGAACTGTTTCTGGATTGGTCATCGGCGGGCTCTCGCTTCCGGGTCAAGGGCATCGCGAACTACGTCGCCGAACATCAAGAATGCAAGCACCGTAATCGACAGTGCGGCCGATGGCAGCAGCAGCGTTTGCGGGTGCGTGCGAACGGAAACTCGTGCCTGGTTGATGTCGTTACCCCACGACATGATGGTCGACGGAAGGCCGATTCCAAGGAACCCAAGCGTTGCCTCAGCGACGATGAAGATACCGAGCGACACCGTGGCAATAACGATCACCGGTGCGATGGCGTTAGGGATGACGTGACGCACGAGCGTCTTGAAGCGTGAAACTCCGAGCGCGGCAGATGCCATCACATAATCGGAGTTTCGGGCCGAAAGCACCGAACCACGCATGATTCTCGCGATCTGGGGCCACGCAAAGAGCGCGAGAACGAATGACACGCTCAGCGCGTCCCGAACGGGGATAACCGAGATAACAACGATTGCACCGAGAACGGTGGGGATAGCGAAGAATACGTCACCGATGCGCGATACGAATGAGTCGAGGAGCCCACCATAGAAGCCAGCAAGGGCTCCGATGATTCCGCCAAACAGGGTCACCATGATCGTAGTAAGAAGACCGATCGTGACTGATGCCTGAGTCCCAAAAATAATCCGGGAATAGACGTCACAACCTTGCCTCGTGAAGCCGAGCGGATGCCCCGCTTGCGGGTCTCCGTTGCTGAACTTCAGATAACACTCGGTCGGGCTATAGGTCGCAAAGAGCGCAGGGAATGCCGCTACTAACACGATGATCAGGATGAGGACAGAAGAAATCCAGAACATCGGGCGACGACGCATTGACTCCCAGGCGTCTGCCCAAGTGCTGCGCGCTTTACCGGTCTCATCGACTTGGTCGATTTCGGCGACCGGGGTCTCGGCGAGCGAGGCGATGTAGTGGTCTTGGCCGGGCCGTTGACGGCCACTGTTGTTACTTGGCATAACGAATCCTTGGGTCGAGCGAGGCGTAGAGCAAATCGACGAGCAGGTTGGCGAGCACGAAGATGATAACCATCACCGCAACGAACGAGACGACCGTGGGGCCCTCTCCCAATGTGATTGCTCGGTAGACGGTTCCACCGACGCCGTTGATGTTGAAGATTCCCTCGGTGACGATTGCGCCGACCATGAGCGAGCCGATATCGACGCCCAGATAGGTAACAACCGGAACGAGCGAGTTGCGCAGCACGTGCACGGTGACCACTCGACGTCGAGATAGTCCCTTTGCAGTTGCTGTGCGAACAAAGTCAGCACCGAGGTTGTCGGCAACGCTCGCACGGGTCAACCGCACGATGTAGGCAAAGGAAACCGAAGCCAGCACGATTGCAGGCAGAATCAGTTCGCCCCAGGGAGCGTCGCCACTCACCGTCGTTCTTGCCCAACCGAGTTGGATGCCGAAGATGTATTGCAGTACGAAACCCACGACGAAGGTCGGCACCGAGATCAGCAACAGGCTGATGACGAGGGCAGAGGCATCGAACAGCTTGCCCTTGCGAAGACCAGCAACGAGGCCGACGATGATGCCGAAGAAGGCTTCAATGGCGAGTGCCAGCAGCGCGAGGCGAGCTGTGATGGGGAAGGCCTGAGCCATTACATCGGTGACCGATCTGCCGGAGAACGTTGTTCCGAGGTCTCCCTGGAACAGTCCACCGATGTAGAGCAGGTACTGAACGATGAATGGCTTGTCGAGGTTGTACTCAGCCCGGATGGCTTCGATTACGCCAGGAGCTGGTGGGTGGTCTCCGTACAGTGCGGCGATTGGGTCGCCGGGAACTGCGAAGACCATGAAGTAAATCAAGAAGGTGGCGCCGAAAAACACCGGGATCATCTGGAGGAAACGCTTGCCTGCGTACCACAGCATCAGATGGTTCCCTCATTGGAACGGATAAGCATAGGAGTCACAATCGCTGAATGAAGGTACTCAGTGTAATGCCCGGGGCTGAAACGAACCCCGGGCATTACACATTGAGAGTGGAAACTGGGTAAAACTAGGAGCTAATTAGCCCTTGGTTACCTCGTTGTACAGGGGAACAGAGTCCCAACCGAATACAACATTGTCAACAGTTTCTGAGTAGACACCGGTGACGTTCGAGTACCACAGCGGGATCGAAGGAAGGTCGACCAGGAGGATTTCCTGAGCTTCCTGGTACTTCGCCGTTGCTTCTTCTACCGATGATGCGCTTGCACCCTCTGCGAGGACCTTCTCGAACTCGGGGCTCGAGTAGCCTTCCTTGTTCGAGCCAGCGCCATCAACGTAAAGCGGGCCGAGGAAGTTGTACAGCGACGGGTAGTCCGCCTGCCATCCAGCACGCGTTGCACCGGTGAGCGCGTTAGCGTCACGGTCGTTCAGCGCATCCTTGAAGGTGGGGTATGCCTTACCAACGGCCTCGATGCCGAGCGTGTTGCTGATGCTGTTTACCACAGCGTCAACCCAAGCCTGGTGTCCACCATCGGCGTTGTATGCGAGGTCGAACACCGTGTCACCGTAAGGTGCGATCGCGTCAGCTTCAGCCCACAGCTTCTTTGCCTCATCCGGGTTGAAGTCAAGAACTTCAGCGCCAGCGAGGCTGTCGGAGTGACCAGCGATTACTGGCGAGGTGAAGTCGGTTGCCGGAGTGCGGGTGCCCTGGAAGATGACATCCGTGATTTCTGCGCGGTCGATCGACATTGAGATAGCCGCACGACGCAGCGTGCCCTCTTCGCCAGACCAGTGGTCAAGGTAGTAAGGCATGTTGAACGCCTGGAAGATCGCTGCAGGCTGGTTGACCGAGCGACCCGGGAAGTCCGACTCGTAGGTCTCGAATGCGGAGTCTGGGACAGCATCGAGGATGTCGAGGTTGCCACCGAGAGCGTCAGCATATGCAGCATCCTGGCTCGTGTAGAAGATGATCGAGACGCCACCGTTTACGGGCGTGCGAACACCGCTGTAGTCAGGGTTCGTTACCAGGTCGATCTGAACATCGTGCTGCCAAGCGCCTTCGCCATCGAGCATGTACGGACCGTTACCGATCGGGTTCTCACCGAAAGCGTCAAGGTCTTCCCAAGCAGCCTCAGGCAGCGGCATGAATGCCGAGTAGCCGAGACGCAGCGGGAAGTCTGCCTCAGGGTTGATCAGATCAACGGTGAACTCGGTGTCGCTAACGACCTCAAGCCCGGTCAGTTCTGAGTCTTCGTCGTAGCTGAAGCCTTCGATGTTGTCGAAGAAGTACGAAGAGCTCTGCGCGTTGCTGAGCAGGGCGCCGTATTGCCATGCCTTGACGAACGAGTCTGAGGTTACGGGCTCACCGTTGGTGAACTCCCATCCCTCGTTGAGCGTAACCGTCCAGGTTTGTCCATCTTCGGACTCGATGGATTTCGCAACTTCATTCTCTACATCGCCATCGGCGGTGTAAGAAACGAGACCAGCGAAGATCGAAGTAATGACCTTGCCGCCGCCAGTTTCGGTGGTGTTCGTGGGAATGAGCGACTGCTGTGGCTCACTACCGTTGGTGGTGATGATCGCGGAAGTGTCGCCGTCGGCCGGTGCCTCGGTGGCCGCGCAACCCGCAAGCGCGAGCGCTGAGGCTGACAGCAGCGCGACCGCGCTGAAGCCTATGCGTGATCTTTTCAATGTTTCCTCCTGTGCAGAATTTGCAAACGGTACGGAATTTTTGGCGCCGCACCGCGCGTGATAGTTCACACCCTAAACGGGGGGATGCCCCATTCAAAACTGTAAAGCCAAACGTTACACACTGGTAACGCCCGTGAAGATTATGTGCGGAGATTGCAGCATTTTCGCGCACAAACCGCGGCTGACAGCAGAATACTGCGCAAAGTCTCCACGCTTATCGCCCAGCATTGTGAGTTAACATCGTCCTATGGCTGCCACAAGCTCTTCGCTCACCCCAGACAATCGGGTGCTCATCTTCGACGGAGACTGCGCATTCTGCAGCCTGTGGGTTGAGAGGCTTCGCGCCATCCTCCCCGCGTTTCCGACAAGCACACCGTGGCAATGGATCGATCTCGACGACCACGCGCTCACTCGTGACGATGTCGAGAAAGCCGCCTGGTTCGTAACCCCCACTCGACAATTTGCCGGTCACCTCGCATTCTCCGCACTCTTGCGAAGCCAGCCAACCATCGGATGGCGCTTTCTTGGCCACCTCATCGCCACCGAGCCATTCAGTTCGCTAAGTGCGCTTGCCTACCGTTTTGTTGCCCGATATCGCCACCGCCTTCCAGGGGGAACGCCCGCCTGCGCAATGCGCCGCCCCGAGTGACCGCGTCTCCCCCACTCGCGCACTCGCGGGGCAGACTGTGGGCAGAAATCTCGATCGTGCTCGCGCTGTCTCTTGGGGCATCCGCAATTTATTCAGTCGTATCGATCACGAATCGACTCACCCGGGTTGAACCGCTCTCCCAGCAGACAGCAACGCTCAATTCCTCGTTGAGCCCTCGGCCAACCTTTGATTTGATCTACCAAGTCCTGGGGATAACTTTCGACCTCGCCCCGGTGGCACTTGTAGCGTTCCTGCTGTGGAACGCAACGAGGCCGCGGCTGGCTCGACTCGGCGTCGATTTCACGCGCCCCACGCGCGATGCTCTGAGCGGTGTCGCGCTGGCTCTAGTCATCGGGATTCCCGGCATCGTGGTGTACCTCGTGGGCCGCAGCCTGGGTGTCACGGTGAACGTCGTCCCCGCGGCGCTCGATCAATACTGGTGGACAGTTCCCGTGCTGCTGCTTTCAGCTTTACGCGCCGGCATCACCGAAGAAATTATCGTGATCGGCTACCTCTACGCGCGACTCGGCGATCTGGGGTGGGGCCGCTGGCAGATCATCTTCTCGACGGCCATTTTGCGCGGCACCTACCACCTCTACCAAGGCATCGGTGCGTTCATCGGTAATGCCGCGATGGGGCTTCTCTTCGGCTGGCTGTACACGCGCTATCGCAGAGTTCTCCCGCTCGTCATCGCACACACGCTCATTGATGCTGCTATTTTCGTGGGCTACGGCTGGGCCGCCGTGACCTTCCCCGAACTCTTCGGACCACGCGGAACCCCCGAGTAATGCAGCGCCCTCGACGGTGCACCCGTCGCCCGATTTTCGCCTCCTCGACCTCCCCGCTGCGCCGGTCGACACTGTGACTACATTTCTTGCCGCACCCATAGCACTAGCTATAGTGAGGAATTAGCGCCAGAGAAGGCGAATATCGACAAAGGAGTCGACATGAGTGTGATCCGCCGAGACGTCGTCATCATCGGTGCCGGAGTTGCCGGGCTCACTGCTGCCAACGACCTCAAGAAGGCTGGCCTATCGGTCGCCGTTCTGGAAGCTCGCGACCGTGCCGGCGGACGGTTGTGGACTGATGTGATTGACGGTGCGATGCTTGAGTTGGGCGGGCAATGGGTGTCGCCCGACCAAGACGCACTCATCCAGACAATCGCAGAGTTAGGGCTCAAAACCTTCGACCGCTACCGCACAGGCGACAGCGTCTATCTGGATAAGTCGGGCACACTCACGCGCTTCACTGGGGATATCTTCCCCGTACCGGTCGCGACCGAGAAAGTTATCGTCGACCTGATCGACCGCCTCGATGAGATGGTCGCGCAAGTAGACCCTGACCGCCCCTGGGAATACGCGGAAGCGGAGGCGATGGACAAGATCTCGTTTGAAGCGTGGCTCTATGAGCAGACTGACAACAAAGAAGCTGTCGACAACATCGCGATGTTTATCGCTGGCGCCATGCTGACGAAACCTCCCCACGCGTTTTCGACACTTCAGGCGCTGCTGATGGCCGCCAGTGCTGGCAGCTTCAGCCACCTCGTCGATGCTGATTTCATTCTCGACAAGCGAGTAGTCGGCGGACTCCAGCAGGTTCCGCTGCTACTCGCCGAGCAGCTCGGCGATGATGTCTTCCTCTCGCAGCCAGTACGCGCCCTCGAATGGGGACCGGATGGCGTCACCGCCGTGGCAGACGGCATGACAGTGCACGCCCGTTTCGCGATCGTCGCACTCGCTCCAGTGCTATATAACCGCATTTCTTTCGTCCCACCCATGCCTCGCCGCAAGCATCAGATGTATCAGCACCTATCGATGGGCTTCGTCATCAAAGTGCACGCCGTTTACGAGACCCCGTTCTGGCGAGACAACGGCCTTTCCGGCACTGCGTTCAGCCCGTACGAGATCGTGCACGAAGCGTACGACAACACCAACCACGATGATCCCCACGGAACCCTCGTCGGGTTTGTATCCGACCTGCACGCCGACGACGCGCTCACTCTCTCCGCTGCCGAGCGTAAAGACCGCATCCTCGAATCGCTGTCGCACTACTACGGGCCCGAAGCGAAGAGCCCGATCGTCTACTACGAAAGCGATTGGGGCACCGAGGAATGGACTCGAGGCGCCTACGCCGCGAGCTTTGATCTCGGTGGGCTTTCGCGGTACGGCAACGACCTGCGCACGCCCGTCGGCCCAATCCACTTCGCCTGCAGCGACATCGCTGGCGCCGGCTATCAGCACGTTGACGGAGCGATACGCATGGGCCGTATCGTGGCCGACGACATCACTAACGAAGCCCACGCCTAAAAGGGCTCTATCGTGTTCGGAGCCCACGGCTACCTCACATGACTAGGCTGCGGCATGGCTCGCCGGTGAATGCTGCGCCTATACCTTCCCGCAGCCATGAAGCGTAGAGTGTGCGCCATGTCGCAGGAGATATCTTTCGAGACGGTTGATTCTGAACAGGTCGCGGGCATTGCGTTCTCGACCACGCTGGCAACCCTGTCCACCGATCTCGACGCCACCATCAACCGGCTCTTTCATCAACTCTCCGACACCGGTGTGACACCACACGGCCCCGTGATTGTTGTGTACACCGATGAGATGCGCACCGATTCCCGCTGGAAGTGCGAAGTCTGCACGCCAATCACCAGGGCAATTAGCGGGCATCCGGTGCTGATCACGCACGAATTGCCCGGCGGCCTCGTCGCCACCGTCACCCACACTGGTCCTTACAACGGGCTGAAAGCGACGTACGACCAGATCTTCGACTGGTTCACCGCGTACGGCCACACCTACGCCGGACCGCCGCGCGAAATCTACCTCAACAGCCCAGCAGAAGTAGCAGACGACGAACTGCTTACGCGAATCGAGTTCCCTTGCGTCGCCAGCATCCGCAGTACAAACCCACGGATGCCGGCGACAGCATGACCTGCTAGCCAACTGGTTAGTGCGCGAACGCCTCAATCGGCGGGCACGAGCACAGCAGGTTGCGGTCGCCGAATGCGTTGTCGACGCGCCGAACCGGTGGCCAGTACTTGCCCGAGACGAGCGAGCGCAACGGATACACAGCTTGTTCACGCGAGTATGCGTGCTGCCAGTCACTCGACACCACTGACTGCGCCGTGTGCGGAGCATTGATGAGGGGGTTGTCATCGGCAGGCCACGTTCCAGCTGCGACAGCATCCGCTTCGTCCTTGATAGCAATCATCGCGTCGATAAAGCGGTCGAGCTCAGCAAGGTCTTCGCTCTCGGTGGGTTCCACCATGAGTGTGCCCGATACCGGGAACGACATCGTTGGTGCGTGGAAGCCGTAGTCGATGAGACGCTTGGCGACATCGTTGTTGTCGATGCCGGTCGCCTCTTTGAGCGGACGCAGATCGAGAATGCACTCGTGAGCAACAAGTCCGTTATCTCCCGCATACAGCACCGGGTAGTGCTCGCGCAGGCGCACCGCGATGTAGTTTGCGGAGAGGACTGCAGCACCGGTTGCCGCCTTAAGGCCAGCTGAACCCATCATGCGCACGTACGCCCACGTGATGGGCAAAATGCTTGGGCTGCCATACGGCGCAGCGCTGACCGCTCCCCCGGCGTGAACATAAGGCCCTGCTTCACCGGTCTGCATGTCGAATGCCGGATGCTGCTGGCTCTGCGCCATCGGATGTCCGGGCAAGAACTCGGCGAGGTGTGCTTTCGCTACAACCGGCCCCACACCCGGTCCGCCACCACCGTGAGGGATGCAGAAGGTTTTGTGCAGATTGAGGTGGCTGACGTCGCCACCGAAGTCACCGAACCGCGCGTAACCGAGGAGGGCGTTGAGGTTGGCGCCGTCAACATAAACCTGTCCACCGGCGTCGTGCACGGCCTGCGTAATTTCGCGCACTTCATGCTCGTACACCCCGTGGGTCGAAGGGTAGGTGATCATGAGGGCGGCGATTTCACTCGCGTGCTCGGCAATCTTGGCGCGCAAGTCACCAAGGTCAACGTTGCCGAGTTCGTCGCAGGCCACGACCACAACCCGCATTCCGGCGAGGGTCGCGCTGGCAGCGTTAGTGCCGTGAGCGCTCGACGGGATGAGGCAGATCGTGCGCTCCACATCGCCGTTGGCGCGGTGGTAGCCGCGAATCGCGAGGAGTCCCGCAAGCTCGCCTTGGCTGCCGGCGTTGGGCTGCAGCGAGGCAGTGTCATAACCGGTGACCTCGGTAAGCCACGATTCAAGGTGCGAAATCATCACCAGGTAGCCAGAAACGTCTTCCGCCGGGGCGAAGGGGTGGATGCCCGCAAACTCTGGCCAGCTCACCGCTTCCATCTCGGTCGCAGCGTTGAGCTTCATCGTGCACGAGCCCAATGGGATCATGCCGCGGTCCAGCGCATAATCCTTATCGGCGAGGTACTTGAGGTAGCGCATCATGCTCGTCTCCGAGCGGTGCGTGTTGAACACCGGGTGAGTGAGGTACTCGCTCGTGCGTTCGAGGGCTTCAGGGACGCTGGTGTCTTCACCCACATAGCTGAAGAAGCCAGGAGCCAGTCCGAAAGCCGCCGCAAGGTCGTTCTCCTGCGCCGCAAAAATACCCTCGTAGGGCTGCGTCGAGACTTCATCGAAGCTCAGACGCACGGTGTCGGCATCCACCACATGAAGAAGGATGTTGAGCTCGAGGGCCTGCGCAGCGATCGCGTGAGCCTGCCCAGGCTTCGTCACCGAAAGGGTGTCAAAGAAAGTCTCGTTCTCGATCGTGTAGCCCGCGGCGCGCAAACGTTCTGCGAAATTGACGGTGTCGTGGTGGATGCGCTGAGCGATCCGCTTGAGTCCCTGCGGACCGTGGTAGACGGCATACATGGATGCCATAACCGCCAGCAAAACCTGGGCGGTACAGATATTGGAGGTCGCCTTTTCGCGGCGAATGTGCTGCTCACGAGCTTGCAAGGAGAGACGGTACGCGGGGTCACCCGCCGCATCCTGCGACACGCCAACGAGGCGGCCGGGCAGCTGGCGTTCGAGACCTTTACGCACCGACATGTAGCCGGCGTGCGGTCCGCCGAAGCCCATCGGAACGCCAAAACGTTGCGTGGTTCCCACAGCAACATCTGCGCCGAGTTCGCCGGGTGACTTCAGGATAGTGAGAGCGAGCAAGTCGGCCGCGACAACCGCGAGCCCCCCGTGAGCCTTGACCGCAGCGATGACGTCGCTGGAATCCCAGACTCGGCCCGACGCACCCGGGTACTGGATGAGTGCGCCAAAGCATTCGGGCAGCTCAGGGTTCGCACCCAGTGTTGCTAGGTCGAGTTCAACAAGCTCAATCCCGACCGCCTCCGCGCGATTCGCGAGCAGAGCCTTGGTTTGCGGAAGAGTGTCTGCATCCACGATGAACACATTCGACTCCACGCGGGCAGCACGACGAGCGAGCAACATTCCCTCGACAGCAGAAGTGCCCTCGTCGAGCATCGACGCGTTCGTGGTGGTCATCCCGGCAAGGTCAGCAACCATTGTCTGAAAGTTGATCAGCGCTTCAAGGCGACCCTGTGAGATTTCGGGTTGGTACGGCGTGTATGCCGTGTACCAGCTCGGGTTCTCGAGCACGTTGCGCTTGATGACGGCCGGCGTGATGGTGTCGTAGTAGCCGAGACCGATCATGCTGCGGCGAACCTTGTTCGCGCCAGCGAGGGCGCGGAGTTCGGCGAGCGCCTGCCGCTCCGAGGCGGGAGCCGGGATCGTGGAATTCACGACAGGAGTCTGGTGGATTGCGGGCGGAACTGCGGCATCCACGAGCGATTCGAGGCTGTCGTAGCCGACGGCGGCGAGCATCGCGCTCTGGGCCTCAGCGTCCGTGCCGATGTGGCGGTCGGCGAAGGTGCCGCTGACGAAAGGATTGGGCATTATTCGCCCGTCAATGCGGTGTATTCGTCGAGGCTCAGCATCGACGGCAGGTCGGCAAATTCGATCTTCACGAGCCAGCCTTCACCGAAGGGGTCACTGTTGACAAGCTCGGGGCTGTCAGCAACAGCGTCGTTCGCTTCGACGACGGTGCCAGCGACCGGAGCGAAGAGTTCGCCCACCGACTTGGTCGATTCGATCTCGCCGACAATCTTGCCGACAGCGACGATGTCTCCCACCTTGGGCAGGTCAACGAACACGATGTCGCCCAGCTTGCCCGCGGCGAAGTCGGTGATTCCGACGGTCGCAACGTTTCCGTCAACCAGCACCCACTCGTGCTCGGCGGTGTACTGCAATTCGCTCTTCTCAGCCATGATCAGGCCTCTCTCTTATAGAAGGGTAGGGATACAACGGATGCAGCAATACGGCTGCCCCGCACATCAATGTGAAGCTCGGTGCCAACCTCGCTCACGTCAGGGTCGACGTAGGCCATGGCGATCGGGTGCCCCAGAGTGGGCGAGAGTGCGCCGGAGGTGATGACTCCGACTTCGGCGTCACCGTGGTAAATCAGGTAGTCGGCGCGACCAGCACGGCGACCTTCTGCGGCGAGACCGACAAGAACGCGAGCTCCAGCATCCGGGCCCACTTCGATTGCCGCACGGCCAACAAAGTCACCCTCCTTGCTGAGGGCAACGACGCGACCAAGCCCGGCCTGCACCGGGAAGGTGCTGAGGTTCAATTCGTGACCGTACAGCGGCATGCCCGCTTCGAGGCGAAGAGTGTCGCGGCAGGCGAGACCGGCGGGCACGAGGCCGAGCGGTTCGCCGGCAACCGTGAGCGCTGCCCAGAGGTCGGCTGCGGCCCCCACGTGAATGTACAGTTCGAAACCGTCTTCGCCGGTGTACCCGGTGCGGCCGATGATGAGGTCGTGGCCGGCAAAGGTGGCAGCGGTTTCGCGATAGTACTTGAGTTCATCAAGCGGTGTCGCGAAGTCTGTGAGGCCTTCAGTTGCTTCAAGGATGGCCCGCGATACCGGTCCCTGCACGGCAATGAGGGCGTAGTCGTCGCTCTCGTCGGTGACCGTGACAGCGAAGTCTGCAGCGCGCTCGGCGAGAGCGGTGGCTGCGGCGAAACGGTTACCCGCGTTCGCCACCACCAAGAAATGTTCGTCAGCGAGGCGGTAGGTGACGAGGTCGTCGATGATTCCGCCGGCCTCATTGAGCAGGAGACTGTACTTCGCTTGCGCGAGAGCAATGCCCGAGAGCTTGCCCGCGAGTGCGTAGTCGAGAAAGGCGCCAGCCTCGGCACCCCGTACGTGGATCTCAGCCATATGCGAGATGTCAAAAATACCTGCGGCTGTGCGCACGGCATGATGCTCAGAGAGGTCGGAGCTGTACCGCACCGGCATCATCCAGCCAGCAAAGTCGGTGAATGACGCGCCAAGCTGTTCGTGGATGCTGTGCAGCGGTGAGTACCTCACCGCAGCAGGTGAAGAGTCGGCGGATGAAGCTGTAGTCGTTGATTCATCGGTCACGGAGTTCTCCTGGCGCGTGGCTAGTGGATAGAACTCCCCCTCTGTGATGAGCCTGAGAGCTTCACGCACCTTCAAGCTAGTGCGCTTTCACCGTCGGCGGAACCTCATGGTGATGCGAGATTCTCTTTCCAGAGTGGCCAGTGCGGTGCGGTACATGAACCTGAGAGATTGGCGGGGAGGCTTGCTCCTTCGGTGCCGTGCTCCGCGTTCGATCACCGGGTGGTGACAAACGCCGGGGCCCGGCTCTCCCGCATCGTTTTGCGGCCCGATGTTCAGTTGTTAGCTCAGCATACCAATCCCCAACGTGTGCAGGCTTACAGCAGGGCCGAGCTGAGCAGCAGACTCGTCTCGCTGTTGACGACACCGTCAACATTGCGCATGCGGGCGAGCACCCGGTCAAAGTTGCTGAGGCTGTCGGTGCGGATGTCTGCCACCAGATCCCAGGCGCCGTTGGTGGTGTGAAGTTCGTGGATCTCTGGCAGCCCTCGCAGCTTGCCGATCACGGCATCCGTAGACCGCCCCTCTACCTCGATAAAAGAGATTGCCCGGATGAAGGATGGATCACGATCTTCGCGAATACGCACCGAAAACCCCAGCACTGTTCCGCCGCTCACGAGGCGGTCAATGCGGCTGGTGACGGTGGCTCTGGTGACATCGAGGCGGCGCGCCAGACTCGCGATCGACTCACGCCCGTCGGCCCTGAGGGCTGCGAGAAGGCGACGGTCGAGATCATCCAATTGAGCCATGCACAAAGTGTATAGGAACGCTCTCAATTATGCTCAGTTGTTGTCAACTAATCGCGTCTAATGGTTGTTGTCGGTGCATAGTGCATATTCGTAACGTGGGGACTAGCCATACTGCAACGAAGGGAGTGACCGTGGTCAACTACGTAGACGTCAACAACATGAGGCGCTGGATTTCTGACACTGGAATCGAGCCAATCATTATGGGCATTGTGGGCTACCTTGAGCAGGATTATGCCAAGTGGCCGCAGTTCGACAAGTCCCCGCGCGTTGCTGCACATTCCCCCGAGGGTGTTATCGAACTCATGCCCACGAGCGACGGCGAAACGTATGCATTCAAGTACGTCAATGGCCACCCCTCGAACCCGGGCAACGGTTTTCAGACCGTTACCGCTCTCGGCATGCTCGCGCGCGTCGACAACGGTTACCCCACTTTCCTTTCTGAGATGACACTGCTCACCGCGTTGCGCACCGCCGCAACTTCGGTGCTCGCGGCCCGCGCTCTTGCTCGCCCCGATTCCCGTGTGCTCGCCCTCATCGGCACCGGCACCCAATCCGAGTTCCAGGCACTCGGGTTCCGCGCCGGCCTCGGTATCACTCAGCTTCGTGCTTGGGACACCGACCCCGCAGCGCTCGACAAGTTCATTCGTAACGTTGAGCCGCTCGGTTTTCAGGTCGTGCGCGCAACCTCCGCTGCGGATGCGGTTGCTGGCGCAGACATCGTCACCACCTGCACCGCAGACAAGACGGATGCAACAATCCTTACAGCAGACATGATCGAACCCGGAATGCACCTTAACGCGATCGGTGGCGACTGCCCAGGCAAGACTGAACTCGAGGCCGCGATCGTGAGGAACGCGACAGTGTTCGTAGAGTTCCCCGAGCAAACCCGCATCGAGGGAGAGATCCAGCAGCTCGAAGCTGACTCCCCCATCACCGAACTGTGGGAGGTGCTGGCAGGAATGGCTGCCGGTCGCACATCAGCGAGTGAAGTTACTCTTTTCGACTCGGTCGGATTCGCGATCGAAGACTTCTCGGCCCTGCGCTACGTGTTTGATTCTGTTCGGGGCACCGACTACGCAACGGACCTTGACCTCATTGCCGAACCATCCGACCCCAAGGACCTGTTCTCGCTCGTGTCGCGCGCACCCGTGCTAACCGCATAGGCGTTCGGTGAGCGTTCAGGCCCCTTCGGCCGCAGTACTAATCCGACCGCACCTGTTCACCCCGAACAGCCAGACGGCCGGCGACAACGCATTCCAGTCGACCGATCCCACGCGCACCCCGGATGAGATTGCTCGCGCCGCGTATGCCGAGTCCACGATGGTCGCAGAAACGTTGCGCGACGCTGGCGTGAACATCCATGTCTTTGAGGACACGGAGAGCACCCGACCTGACAGTGTGTTCCCCAATAACTGGTTCTCGACACACAGCGGCGGGCGCGTGGCCGTGTATCCGATGTACGCTCCGAATCGCCGCACCGAGCGACGCACCGATGTGGTTGAGATGCTCAAGCATGATTTTCGCGTGCAGGATGTGGTCGACTATTCGGGGCTGGAGCACGACGGTATCTACCTGGAGGGCACGGGGGCGATGGTCATCGACCACACGAACCGCGTCGCTTATGCTGCAGAATCGCACCGCGCAAACCCTCTCGCGCTGGAACGGTTCTGTGCCTCGTTCGGCTATGAGCCGATGATGTTCGAGGCGCGAGATAGCCACGGGGTGCCGATTTATCACACCAATGTGATGATGTGCATTGGGACAGATTTTGCGATGATCGGGCTCGACTTGATTGCCTCTGGTGATCGTCGTATGGAGATTGCGGAGCGCTTGACGGAACCTGGCCGCACTCTAATCGATTTGACTGCCGATCAGATTGGAAACTTTGCCGGCAACGCTTTGGAATTGCGCGGGTCGAACGGTCGAATCTTGGCGTTATCTAGTCGCGCGTTGAAGAGCCTCACGGCTGCTCAGCGTTCGGTAATTGAGCAGAGTTGCCAGGTTGTGCCGTTGGATATTCCGACGATTGAGTTGGCTGGTGGATCGGTGCGCTGCATGGTTGCGGGCATCCACCTTGATCGTCGTTCCCGCATGGCTGCCGACGTTGCTGCTGGTGTTCCCGCTGCCGGTACCACCGAAGCAGCACCGACAGCTGGCGCCTAGCTGTTCTGTGGCGCAGTCGGGTCCCTCCGACTGCGCCACAGATCCCAGTGCAGTGCGACGCTAGGGCGACGCGGCGTGCTGGGCTGTCGCTAACTGCAGTTCGGGCGGCAGTCGCGCTGGGACAACGCCTCGAGCATCACAGTGCTGAGCTCGGTGGGGTTGTTTGCTTGGTAGGCGGTTCCGCCAGTCGCTTGCGCGATTTTGCGCATCGCTTCGACGTCGGTATCCGGGCCGATTCCGACGAGCACTACGGGTACCGGCTCGTCGGTGTCTTTGTCGATCATGGAAGTGAGTTTGTCGAGCAGTTGCTGCAGCGAAATTCCGTTGTCGTCTTCGTTGCGGCCGTCAGTGATGAGCATCACCGAGTTAACCTTGTCTGGGTTGTAGGCTTCGCGCACGTGGGTGACTGCCGCGAGCACGGTGTCGTTGAGCCCGGTGTAGCCGTTGATGCGTGAAGGTAACGAGTCGATGATGGCCTGCAGATTGTTGACGTGTTCGGGGTCGTTCATGGAACGGATGCCCGCGACGTCTTCCCAGTCCTCGACGCCAACGCGCTCTTTGGAGAACAGCCACATGCCAAGTTCATCGTCTTCGGAGAGCGTGCTGAAGGCATCCTCTGCCGAGTTTTGGAACATCTCGATGCGGCGCTGACCATCCCAGGCTCGCTCGAGCATGGAGCCCGAAACATCGACGACGGTGAGGATGCGCGAGCGAAGGTTGAGTGCGTTCCAGTTGCGCAGGATCGACACCATCTCATCAGTGTCTCCCATCGATCTGGTTTGGGTTGGAGCGGCGATGACGCCGGAGGCAAGGATCTCTCCCCCGCCAGCGTTGTCGCGAAACCCTTCGGCGTTGAGCACTTGGTCGGAGCCACGAACTAGTTTTGCGAACCCCTCAAGCAACGAGGCACGATTAGTTTCTGCTTCGGCGAGGACGGCGCGTTCTTCGTCTGTCATCCGCGACTCTTCGAGTGCTGAGACTGATGAGTTGGCAACAAGGATGAAGGGATAGGTGAGCGCTGCTGTTCCCTCGGAGGGGTAGAGAGCTACGAGCGGTTCCTCAGGCTTCGACGCATTGTGCGCGACGATCTCTCGCTCGGTTGCAAGAGCGACCATGCGAGAGTCTGAGATGTGAAGCTCAGTGAAGGCTGCTTGTGTCGAGTCGGGGATGGATCGGCCGAGATTTATGAGTGCGCGGTCGAAATCGGCGGGGTCACCGGCGGTAGCCAGATCATCAAGCGTTGCGAGAGCGATCATACTGGCGGCGGAAACTTGTGGATCGGGCAGGAGCGTGCGGTAGCGCCCGGCGAGCATGGCACCCCATCCGACTTCAGTGGCCTCAAATTCGGCAACCTTGACGGCGGGTGTCGCGAACACGAGAGGGCTCGACGCGATCGAGTCCCATTCTTGCGTTGCGGGAACTTCGCGGCCGAGTGACACAGCAGTGCTTTCAACCCGGTTGAGCCATAGGGGTGAGTCAGGAATCCACGCATCGGCACCAGTAGAGGTGCCCGAAGCGAGCAGGGCTGCGGTATCAGCGGAACGCTGCGTAACGACCTTCGCCGACAAACACTTGCCGACATGCTCGGCGTTGTAGGCATTGGCGACGGTCTGCACTGTCGACGAGATAGTGGGATCGGCAACGACAACGAGTTCGGTTGCGTTCGGGCATCCGAAAGTCTGGGCGACAAAGTCGTCGAGCTTGTTTTGCGCGGCCAGCGCCACAAGCGCGCCCCCACCGGCGAGCGACAGGGTGAGCAGGGTGGCAAGGGCGGGCATGCTTATGCGGATAAGCCAGGATTTAAGCGTTCTGGAACGGTGGCGGGGTCGGGACACAGGGACTCCATCGATCACGGGTGCTACTCGGCTTCGGGGGAACCGAGGGTTCACCCCCTTTCAGGGGCAATGCACGATAGTGGCACGAAATCGCACCCCTAAAACGGTTGTCCACAGGTTATTTTCCGACTTTGCGATTGTGCCGGGCCGCCTGGGGTCGCTACGGGCGTAGCGAGACAGCGACGGATTGGCCCGCAGTTCCGCGTACTTTTTGTGCGAGTCGGATCGCAGCGTACTTGGCACCATACTTTTTTTGGAGTGCGGCATGCATCGCACCTAAAGTCTCGGCATCCTCGTGAACCGCTGCCGTCGCTGTCACCGTTAAGGCGCCATCAAGGACATTGCCGCGCATGTCACAGGGGGTCAGCTCTACGCGAATCGTGTGCCGGATGCGCTTCACCTTGCCCGAGGTCGGCGCAGTAGTGACGAGCAGTCGATCGCCCGCGGCGACAATCCACACCGGCGTCGCCACGGCATCCCCTGACTTGCGGAATGTGGTGAGCGAGACGTAGGTCGCCTCGGCGAGCGCAAAAAGGTCATGAGAAGTCATCGTTCCATTATGGCTGGCATACATCCCTGCGATTCCCCCAATAGCCTGTGCGCGCTGCGCCCCGAGGAGTACTGTGGCGCCATGGATGTCATGACATGGTTGTTAGACTCCGACCCGGCAATTCGTTGGCAAGTGCTTCGAGACCTGATGGATGCACCTGCCGAGGCCGTCAGCGCGGAACGCTCCCGGGTGGCAACCTCCGGGAGTGGTGCGCGGGTGCTTGACCTTCAGGGTGCCGATGGCCAATGGGAGGGCGGCGCCTACTTCCCTGAACACGACGATCAGCCTGGGCAACCATGGACGGCGACCGCATTCAGCCTGCAGTTTTTGCGCGAGCTGGGCATTGATCCTGTGGATTCACGTGTGCAGGGTGCTGTCGAACGCGTGCGGGAGAACAGCCACTGGGAGTACGACGGTTCACGCTTCTTCGACGGTGAAGTCGAGCCGTGCATCAACGGACTGACCGTCGGCATCGGTGCGTATTTTGGTATGCGCGTTGAGGGGATTGTCGAGCGGCTGCTTGGCGAACAAATGGCCGATGGCGGTTGGAATTGCGAAGCCGAGAACGGTTCTGTGCGCAGCTCGTTTCATACCACCCTCGCGGTGCTCGACGGGTTGCGCGAATATGAAGATGCCGTTGACGGCAATGATGCGGTAACGGTGGCGCGTCTGCGTGGTCACGAGTACCTCCTCGACCGTTACCTCATGCGTCGGCTGAGCACCGGCGGGCTCATCAACGAGCAGTGGCTGCAATTCTCGTTTCCTCCGCGCTGGCACTACGACGTGCTGAGCGCACTGGACTACTTTCGGGCATCCCGCACAAGCTATGACCCCCGAATGGATGAAGCGCTCGCCGTTGTTGAAAGCAAGCGCGGCACGGATGGGCGTTGGTTGCTCGAGAACACCCACCCCGGCAGCGTGCACCTCGAAATGGAAGATGGCGACGGCAAGCCGAGCCGCTGGAACACTTTGCGGGCGTTGAGAGTGCTGCGGTCGTTTGGGCGGTCCTGAGAGGTTAACTCTTCTTAACTACGCTCGACTTCAACTGCATCTGGCCGAAACCGTCCACCTTGCAGTCGATATCGTGGTCGCCAACTCCATCAACGAGACGGATGTTGCGCACTTTAGTTCCGACCTTGATCGACGTCGGGCTGCCCTTGACCTTGAGGTCCTTGATGATGCTCACCGTGTCACCATCGGCGAGCGGCGTGCCGAACGCATCCTTGATAACCGCAGCGCCCTGCTCAGCCTCGGCAGCGGCATCCGCCTCACTCGGCGACCACTCGTGCGCACACATTGGGCACACCAAGAGCGCGCCCATCTCGTAGGCGAGATCGCTTG